>NZ_LT859958.1:1609019-1930823 GCF_900184705.1 Brevefilum fermentans
GTAAGATATAGATGATAGCACCGTCGATCGTCGTTGTTTACTTTGCGGGTCAACAAGCCTTCTTTCTGCATTGAGCGTACGACGCGAGTTGTATTGCCTCTGGTGCATAACATTAAATCACTGAGTTCGTTATAGTTGACCCCAGGCTGCTCATGCACATGCATTAAAATATAAAAACGAGGGATGTTTAAGTCGTATTGTGCTAAGAGGGATTTCTCCTGGTTGTCAATGTGCAAAAATATCGATTTGAGAGAAAAGTAGAGTTTCCGGCCGTTATTTTGCATTTTTAACACCAATGCGACTAAAGACAAAAGATAATAGTTGATATGTAAACAATATATTCTTTTTCAATAAGATAGTCAAGAGTTTAATAAATAAATCATGGTGATTTAATAAATTTCTGATTAATTAATCGTGTTTATCAAAAATAATAATAATGAAA
The DNA here is from genome assembly GCF_900184705.1 of Brevefilum fermentans. NCBI lineage: Bacteria > Bacillati > Chloroflexota > Anaerolineae > Anaerolineales > Anaerolineaceae > Candidatus Brevifilum > Candidatus Brevifilum fermentans. The sequence continues at coordinate 1,609,462 of NZ_LT859958.1, forward strand.
GAGAGACCCTTTACTTTAGATTTGATTTCAAATGCGATTAAACTTTAATCAAATTGCAAATTGTGGTTATTATAACAAGTTGCTTTATAGAGTATCATTTTGGTATGAGAAATGCTTTTGAGAAAAAGATGCCGAAACGTAAGAAAGCATTATTGTTTTTTAATTCTAAATCAGGTCACAGTAGAGAGGAATATCATTGTGACCTGTTTCGTGCTTTTTTTGATCAAAAGCAAATTGACCTTGATCTTGTCTACGTGCCGGATGAATTCGAAAGAATAAGGACAAGAATTGATACTGCACTTTCAGAAGATGTGGATTTTTTAATCGTAGCAGGTGGCGACGGGACGGTTTCAATGGTGGGGACCCACCTGGTTGGGAAAAATGCTTCTTTAGGCATTGTTCCCTTAGGCACCGGGAATTTGTTGGCAAAAGCTTTGCATATTCCGCAAGACATTGAACAGGCCTTGGAATTGATTGTTTCAAAGAACCCGAATAAAGTTTGTATCGATACTTTCAAGCTGGACGAGCGGAATTTTTTATTAAATATCAGCGTAGGACTTTCCCCAAAGCTAATGGACTCTGTGCACTCACACCAGAAACAACGGATGGGAGTCTTTGCTTACCTGATTTACTTCTTCCAACAGGTGTTAGGTTTAAAGCTTCACAAGGTTTTTATCGATTGCGACCAACGTAAATTTTCCGTCATGGCATCCGAGGTTCTTATTACTAACATCAGTACCGCAGGCGTAGATCCACTAACCTGGTCAGAAAATATATTTTTAGATGATGGAATTATGGACCTACTCATCTTTCGGGCCGCCAATGTCTGGGACACCATCAGGGTAGCCAGATCAATAATTTTTCACAAAGAGAAAATCAACCCACTTATAAAATTTTTTAAAGTGAGGGAATATTGCGTGGTGGAAACCCAAGCCCCCATGACAACACAAGCCGATGGCGATGTGATCGGTAAAACGCCATTTAAAATTGAAGTTATCCCCAATTCATTATCCATAATTGCGGGAAACAATCCACAAGAGAATTAATAAAAGGAGAAAAGCATGAAAAAATATAAATACATCATTATTGGCGGCGGAATGACAGGTGCTGCAGCCGTTATGGGAATCAGGGAGAATGACCCTGATGGCTCAATTGCGGTCTTTTCCAAAGAAGAATTCCCTCCTTACGCTCGTCCTCCCCTATCAAAAGGGTTGTGGGCAGGAAAAGAGGAAAAAGGCATCTTTAGAAAACTGGATGAATTGGATGTCGACCTCATCCTGGATACTACAGTTGAGAAAATCTCTCCGGACGAAAAATTGGTTGTCACTAAGAAAGGGAAAAAGTATTCCTATCAGAAATTGCTGCTTGCAACGGGTGGAGATCCCCGGCATATGCCCGGAGCACCCGCTGATGTAATTTACTACCGCACCCTGGATGATTATCATAAATTAAAGAAAGAAACAGAACTTAAGGACAATTTCTGCATTATTGGCGGTGGCTTCATTGGTTCTGAGTTGGCAGCAGCGCTGACCAACAATAACAAGCAGGTCACGATGCTTTTCCCAGAAAAAGGTTTATCAGGCACCATTTTTCCTGAAAATTTATCGGAGTACATGGCTCAGTACTATCGGGATAAAGGTGTCAAAGTATTTACCACCCATCTGGTGGATTCTATCGTAAAAGAAGGCGATCAGTTCGTAGTCAAATATCACAGTATGGAAAATAATGAACCTGGAGAAGCGTATTTTGATGCCGTCATCGCAGGCATCGGAATCATCCCCAATACGGCACTGGCAGAGGACAGCGGTATCACAGTTGATAATGGAATCGTCGTTGATGAATATCTACAAACAAATCATCCGGATATTTTCGCGGCTGGAGATGTTGCCAACTTTGTACACATCCCACTCGGCCAGCGAATGCGCTTGGAGCATGCCAGCAATGCTCATTTGATGGGGCTGCTTGCCGGCAAAAATATGTCCGGTGAGAAACTGCCTTATGACAACTTTCCTTATTTTTATTCTGACCTGTTCGACATGGGTTATGAAGCAATTGGTGATACCAATATAAGGTTGGATATTTTCGAAGATTGGATCGAACCTTTCAAAAAAGGAACGATCTTCTATCTGAATGAAGGCCGCATTCGTGGTTTGATTTTCTGGAACTTGTGGGACAAAGTCGAACAGGGCAAGGAAGTGATCAGCTCTGGGAAGGTGTTTCATAAGGCGGACCTGCCTGGGATGTTTCAGTAACCCCCTAAATTTCGAAGTTCCAAGGCAGAGGAGTGAAAATTGTTAGATATTGAAGATCCCGGACAACCCCAGGTTAACGCGCTGCCGGGGCACACCTGGTTTATTCCCTTTGACGATTTAAACACACCCATCCCCCTCTTTCCGATCGATTCAAGCCGCTGTATGCTCCTGAATGGGCAATGGGATTTCATTTATTTAGATTCCCACAAAGCACTTCCACAAAAGCCACAGGATTTGTTTCTTCGCAATGGTTGCATTGGCGTTATCGACGTACCGGGTTGCTGGGAATTGCAGGGGTATGGTCGCCCGCAGTATCTGAATATCACCTATCCTTTTCCGATTGATCCCCCTTTTGTTCCAGATGCCAACCCTACCGGAGTTTATCATCGTCGATTTTCACTCCCTGCTTCTTGGCATGACACTCAGATTGTCGTGACTTTTTTAGGCGTTAGCAGTGCTTTCGATGTGTTTTGTAACGACCACTATGTCGGCGGTGCAAAAGCCAGCCATCTGACCAGCGAATTCAATCTCACACCATATCTGGATTCCATCGGTGAGAACCGGCTGATGGTTGTCGTCTATCAATGGTCGGATGGCGCCTATCTTGAAGATCAGGATATGTGGCGCCTGCACGGGATTTTTCGTGAAGTGTATCTGACAGCCAGGCCGAGAAGACACATCTTGGATGCAATTATCGACGTGGACTACGATCACCTTCATTCCGTGGGGACGTTAAATGCCCGTTTCATCACCAACGATGACCGTCCGCTCCCTCTCAGGGTTATGCTCTGTGACCAGGCAGGAAAAATAATCTTCAGCATGTCTGCAGAATCCCACAGCCCGCTTTCAAAGGAGATACCTGATTGCCAACCCTGGACTGCGGAAACCCCCTTCCTGTACACGTTATTCATTGAGACCTTGGACGATGATGGCTTGCCCCTCGAAATAATTGGCTTTCATGTCGGTTTTAAGCGAATCCAAATTCGAGATCAACAACTCTTACTTAATGGTCGACCGATTAAATTAAAAGGTGTCAACCACCATGAGTTTGACCCCGACACAGGCTGGACAATTTCACCCACGCGGATGGAACAGGATATCCGCTTGATGAAACGCCACAATATCAATGCTGTGCGCAACTCGCATTATGTCAATCATCCCTACTGGTATGCACTGTGTGATCGCTATGGGCTGTACTTAATTGATGAAACAGACCTGGAGACTCACGGCTTTGAATTTGTTGGAAACCGATCAGCGCTGTCTGATTCGCCGGATTGGAAAGAAGCCTATTTAGACCGTGCGCGTCGGATGGTGGCGCAAAACCGAAATCACCCCTCGATTGTTTTCTGGTCATTGGGCAACGAAGCTGGCTTTGGCGAGAATCATGTCAGTATGGCTGAATATATCCGCAACGTCGACCCCTCCCGACCCGTCCATTATGAAAGCGCGGGCACAGAAGCTGCTGTCGATATTGTATCCGTGATGTACCCGAGTATATCCGAATTAAAGAAAGCCGGTGAGAACCCGGAGAGCGACCCTCGACCCTTTTTTGTGTGCGAATATGCCCATGCAATGGGCAACAGCCCCGGTAGTCTACGCGAATACTGGGAATTAATTTATAAATACCCTCGATTAATTGGCGCTTGCGTCTGGGATTGGGTTGACCAGGGCTTGCGCCATCGCACACTCGAAGGTGAAACCACGTTTTATTACGGCGGCGATTATGGTGATAATCCCAATGACGCCAATTTTTGCATTAATGGATTGATCAACCCTGATCGCGAACCGCATCCAGGGCTTTACGAATTAGAGTACTGGATTCAGCCCGTATCACTGCTGGAGTACGATTCGCAAGCAAATCGCATCCGGCTGCAAAACCGCTATGATTTTCTCAGCCTTGAGCATTTGCAGTGTTTTTGTACTCTCAAGGCTGAAGGCACCCTCCTTGCCGAGAGTGAAATACCCCTGGATTCCAGCCATCAACCCGGAGAGATCAGCTTAACGATTCCCGGGTTTGACATCACTTTGCCGCCTGATAAAGAAACCTGGTTCGAAATTGTTTTTAAGCAAAAAACATCCACGCTTTGGGCTGAGGCTTCGCATGTCGTAGCCCGGGATCAAATTTGCATCCAAGAGGGCGTTGTCAACAGAAAATACAGCGTCACAACAAATGACCAACCCTGCTCCTGGCAAGTTTCAGAAAACGAGCATCGAATCATTGTGGAGGATGAACAGCAAGCTTTCGAAATCGATCGCATCACGGGCTGGATCGATGCATGGCGTGTCAATCGTGCACCGGTTTTTATCGAACCCTTGTGTCTCAATATCTGGCGTGCACCCACCGATAACGATGTGCACATCGCTAAAGAATGGCTCTATGATGGGCTTGATCGGGCGATATTTTTTCGCAACCAGGTGGAGCTGATCAGCAATAATGATGGGTGTGTTTCCATACGCGTTGAGGGAAAACTGGCTACTGCTGGAGACCAACCCATCGCCCATTGTGAACTTATTTATTCTTTTCTTCAAAATGGCTTGCTGGAAATCGACTTAAATTTTGTTCCGATGCACATCAATACTCGCTTACCAAGGTTGGGTTTCAAAACCAGGCTTCACCAGGATTATCAACGCGTGACCTGGTATGGCCGCGGTCCTCACGAAAGCTATAGCGATCGGAAAGATTCTGCCTTTGTCGACCTTCACACTGCAAAAACGGTCGATTTGTTTCATCCGTACATCATGCCGCAGGAAAACGGCAATCGCACGGACACTCGCTGGTTGAAATTGTATGGAAATGATGTGCCCCCGGTCAGAGTCCTGGGTGGACCCAGTTTTGATTTCAGCATCCACCATTGCTCGTTAACGAACCTGACAAATGCAAGGCATATCGATGAGGTCACCTTCCAGGCAGACCCCTGGCTGTACATCGATTTAGCCCAAACCGGGCTGGGCAGTAACTCCTGCGGGCCGGACACGCTGCTTCAATATCGACTGGAACCCCGACCTTATCAGTTCAAAATTCGATTGTGCCCCTGCTCCTGAGGCACATGACGTTGGTTGTGGAAGGACTGCTCGTAAAATTAAATCAAGAATTGGAGGCATGAAATGAAAAAACTGGCTGCTCCTTTGATTCTCCTGCTGGCTATTCTTGCCTGTTCGATTCCAAGTCAAAATCCGATGGAAAACCAATCGGGTTTGGATGTATCCTCGCCAACCTAGGAGGCGTCACCACCCGAGTCGCAGCTGCTTCCGATAGCACAAATCAGTGGCGATGTAATCAATCCCGACGACTTTGAGTACCTTGGCGCGTTCCGCCTTCCAGGCGGCGATGACCGACCGCAGACCTTCGCCTACGGCGGCAACGCCATGACCTACAACCCTGACGGCAACTCGCTCTTCATCATGGGTCATAATCGTATGCCCTACGGCGACCTGCCAGACGGGAATCAAGTCGCGGAGATCAGCATCCCAGAACCGGTCATTTCCAAGAATATCGAAGACCTCAACACAGCAGAATTTATTCAAGACTTTAAAAACGTGTTGAAGAAGCAATTCAGCGAGTACGACGAAATTCCCAAAGCCGGAATGCAATACCTCAACCGCCCCGAAACGGGGGCGAAGATTCACGTTGCGTTTGGCGAGCACCTCCAGTCGGAGCAAATCCCGACGCATGGCTGGTTCAGCCCAACGCTGTCGAAGCCTGATTTTCAGGGAACATGGTTCATCGGGAACCAGGACCTGTACAGTGTGAACGACTACATGTTCGAAATCCCTGCCACGTGGGCAGATGCTTACGCCGATGGAAGGCCTCTCGGCACGGGTCGAATGCGTGACGGTGGTCAAGGCGGCATGGGACCCACACTCTTTGCTTATTGCCCGTGGAATGAGGATGGATCGCCGCATCCAGCTGGAACCCGTCTCGAAGAAATCACCTTGCTATTGTACGAGAATGCCTACAACACTGAGGAGTTTATCCGCAGTTTGGACGGCTACCAGCATCCCGACGAATGGGGTGGCGGTGCCTGGCTGACAACTTCCGGCGACAAAGCGGCAGTTTTGTTTGCCGGGACAAAAAGCAACGGCGAGAAATACTGGTATGGGTACATCCATCCGGATGGCCCAAACCTCGTTTGTGTGGATGCTGAAGCCACGGATTTTCCTACCTGTCGCATGGCGAATGGTTCGCTCTGCCCGCAGGATGATTTCTCCGGTTGTTGTGATGCCGCTGCGGGGGAATGTGTCTCAAGCCGTGGTTGGTGGACAACCCAGTTCGACGCTGAGTTCATCCTCTACGATCCTGCTGACCTGGCGATGGTCGCCACCGGTCAACTGGAAGCGTGGCAGCCACAGCCCTATGCCGTTGTCGACATCGACGAGCGCCTGTATCTGAACCCGCCCGAATGGGATTTGGTTGATGTCGGCTGGGGTGTTCAACGCCGAAACCGCATTGGAGATGTGGCATTTGATCGCCAAAACGGATTGCTCTACGTGCTTGAGTTATACGCAGATGGCGCAAAACCCGTTGTGCATGTTTGGAGAATTCGTTAAACCAGATGGCTTATTTTGCCCCACATTTCGCATAATGAAATAAATAATTGGCAACTGGTTTGAGCTTCGGGCATTAAGTTTTTTAATGTCCATTACATTCGCTTTCCAGATTACCTTTTTATCCATTTGCTTGGATTGGCTCGCGATTCTTCTTCAGGAGGTTGTGATCTTCCCCCCAAAATTCCGGAAGTGTAAAACCTTTCCACTGTCGCCGCTCGCCAAAAAGGTTTTTTAAAATTTCATATGGCCAAACCCGCCACCCATCGAGCCGTGACGTGTTTCACCAACAACCAGAAGCGCATGGATTATCAACGCTTGACCTGGTATGGGCGCGGTCCTCATGAAAGCTATAGCGCCCGGGAAGATACTGCTTTTTTTGACCTCCACACTGCCAAAAGGGTCGATTTGTTTCATCCGTACATCATGCCCCAGGAAAATGGCAATCGCACGGACACTCGCTGGTTGAAATTGTATGGGAATGGTGTGCCCCAGGTCAGAGTCCTGGGTCGACCCAGTTTTGATTTCAGCATCCACCATTGCTCGTTGATGAACCTGACAAATGCAAGGCATATCGATAAGGTCACCGTCCAGGCAGGTCCCTGGCTGTTCATCGATTTAGGCCAGACCGGGCTGGGCAGTAACTCCTGCGGATCCGACACGCTGCTTCAATATCGACTGGAATCCCAATCTTATCAGTTTAAAATTCGATTGCGCCCCTAAACCTGAGACGCATGACGGTCCCATCCTGTAGGCGTGGAAGTTAGTGCTGGGGTATCCCATCAGAGCACCCACATCATCGCTATAATTCCCTCGGTTTTTGAAAAATTTACCTTAAACATGACCTGCGTACCGTTTTCATCAGTACGCTTTTCCAATTTCAATAACACATATTCGCCAAATCGCTTAACAATCTGTTATGAATATCAAAGATAAACCTCATCAAAGCGGTTACGAGCAGTAATAGCTCTTCGCGCTCATAACTCGGAGGACCTTGCTATGAACGCGATGTGGAGCCTCGTAACAAAAAATTCCCATGTGCTTTTTTGATTCAAGTATTTAGTAAAACTCCTCTACAAAAAAGTCTTCTAACAACTGTAGATAATTATCTATGTTATAATTCACAAGGTTTTTTTATAATTTTCAAAGTATTTGACGACTTTGCCCATGAACCCATCACACTCAAGGAGAAAATAATGACCAAAACCATTCACACGGACGTGCTTATTGTTGGCGCAGGACCAATTGGAGCCTATTTAGGATGGAAACTGGCTGATGCCGGCTGCGATGTCCACCTTCTGGAAGCCCTGACTCTCGATAAAGTCGGTGCCCACATCGAAGTTATCCACATCGATGAAATCCGCTTTGATGAATTTGAGATTCCTCATCCAACCCCGCCTGAGTTGATCCACCTTCCACCCTTCTTTAAGGTTTGGTCTGTTGATTCAAGCCGGTATTTCGAAGTTCACTATCCCTTTTATGTCATTAACATGCCTTTATACGTGCAACGCCTGCATGGATATATTCGAAATTCGGGAGGGAAGCTTACTGAAAAAGCCCGCGTTGAAGATGTCATTGTCGAAGATGGATATATCAAAGGTGTAACCGGTAATATTGGCGGTGAGCCTTTTGAGGCTTATGCCCGCATAACTGTCGACGCATCTGGCATCGTAGGCGCTCTCCGAACTCGTCTACCTGATGATTTTGGTATCGAAAACACACCGCTCCCACCTGAGCAGACTTTCTACAGCGGTTTAGAGCTTCGTGAAGACATTCCTGAAGGCTACCCCACCGGCAGCAACAGCTTCTTGGGCACACCTGGATTTTGGAATATGTCCTACGGAGATGGGGCAATTCTGGGCATGGTTATACCTGGAAGTGCTGAGCTTGCCTGGGAAAAACACAAGCAATGGCGAGAAGAGCGCTATGGAGATCCAGGAAAACTGGTTGCCAGGAGGATCGGCTGTGGCCCTTATCGCCGTGCACCATTGTCTTACGTGGGTGATGGATTTGTCGCTGTAGGCGATTCAGTCTATCAAAACAAAGCCTTTTCCGGCGAAGGTATTGTCAGCGGCTATACTGCCTGCAAAATCGCAAAAGATGTGATTTTTGATGCCCTTGAAAAAGATGATTGCAGCAAAAAAGGTTTGTGGGCTTATAACACGCGCTATTTCCGCGGTCAGGGTGCGAAATTTGCGAGTGTGATGGGTTTCCTCCCCATCGTCAATGATTTTCCTCCAGAAGAACTGGACTTTCTCAACACAAACGAGATCATCTTTTGCAAAGATGATTACGAATACCTCAATTTGAATTACGAGCTCAATCTTCCCCCCGAGCGATGGGCGCGTATATGCCAAACTATAGAAGCAGGCGTTAAAGAAGGTCAGTTTAGCGAAAAAAGCTTCCAAACCATGAAAACCCTATACGATTTTTCAAACCAGCTTAAATCTCACTATCTAAAATACCCTGAAACCCCAGAAGGGATTGCTGCCTGGGGTGCCGTTCAAAAAGCAATGTGGGGTTATTAAAACAGCCATGAAAGCCTCATATTCAATCATCGTGCTAGATGTCAGCCACTTCCCTTTTGCTGACCAAATAACTGCTGCAACTTTACAAGGTCTGGTCAATCGCGAACAACCTGCACTGTTTTTGGATTATGGCATTTATGACGATCCAAACGCCAGGCGAACCAATGAAGACACTATGCCAGAAGACATCTGGCAGGCAAAATATCGCCAGTATCTTGGTAATCAGGACCGACACAACCTTGAAGGTTATAAACAGTTTTATACAATTGACACACAGGAATCCGATAGCCTGAATGAGGTGGTCAAGCATTTTCTGTCAATCGTCAAGGGTGTGGTTGTCTGGGATCCAACCATCGAAGACAGTATCAATATTGCAATCATGTACGCCAGCCTGGAGGACCTGCTGCCAATCTCTCCCGATCGGATCGATTGGGCAGCACAGTTAGATCTGTCTGTTGTCCATGATTTACGCGATCGATGGCAAGATCGGGTTTCCCTTTATCAATGGGCATTGGAGCACCTTCAACCACGCTGCTCATCAAAAAAGCTAGCCAGTATCGAACCAGGTTGGTGCCGACCCGAATTCCTGGATTATGCAGTCAAGGAAAAGATGTTCATTTACAGCCTTACTGCAAAAGGCAGTGGAAAAACCTTTGAACGCGGGTGGAATTTGCTGATGCTGATTTTGGGTGGCCCAGCCTGGTTGCGTAACTTTATTTACAATGCAGGTCTTTTCCACCGATTAAAGCGCATGGCTCAAAAATGGATGTCTTCCGACCCAGAAGTCAGCCTGGGCAATGCGATCCAAAAAAAATATGCATATCATCAAGACAGTACGATATTTGGGTGGCACACCTGCCGTGATGACGAATTTGCCTTTTTACAGCAGCTTAGCGCAAATGGTTTGCGGTTGGTACCTTCGTTCCTATCTTCAAATTTCTCTTTCCACAGTGGATTACCGGCGGTTGTGCCGCTTAAGCAAGAACATGTTCATGAAGCGGACGTCACATTGGAGAAGGACAAGGTTTACCTGACCTTTACTTACTCCGATGGCGATCAATTGATGCTGATGAACACCGCTCAGATTGGCGGCTGGCGCAGACCCGAGCGAGGAAAAGTGGCTTTCAATTGGGAAATGCAACCTTTACTCGTGACCTATGCCCCTGCATTGCTCGGTCTTTATTACAGTACTGTGACACCTGCAGATTGTTTAATCGCAGGGCCTTCTGGCGCAGGATATATTATTCCACCTCTACACGACAATTTGCCGAATTACCTGGAACAATCTGCAGAAATATGCCGTCAGGCTGACATCACAGTAATCACCTCCTACTATCCAGATCCTCCAAAAAAGGTCATTAAACAACATTTGCATGCCCCTGATAACATTCTGGGCTTCATTTCTGGATATTTTTATAATGTGGCCAAACCGATTGTTGCAGATAATAGAAGCATATTTATTTGCAATAAATGGCCACAATTATCCCAAATATTCCATTCTAGCGATGAAGTCATGGCTGGCGTGCAAGAAATAATCGATGCACCAGGACCCAAACCTCGCTTTGTTGGAGTTCACCTTTTTGCATATCGAACCACTGTGACCGATGTCTACAATTTTGTTCAAACTCTGGATGCGAACAAGGTCAAAGTCGTACGCGCAGACGAGTTTGTTATCGCTGCGAAGAAATACTTTGGTAAAAGCCAAAGTAACAATGCCACTCCGAAATAAATACCACATGTTAACATATTGAAGGAAAAAAATGACAAACAAAGTCCCCACACATATCAAAGTGCTTTATGGTGTTGCTGATGCCGGTATTGCAATGCTCACCGCGATCGTTCAGTTTTTCTTGCTTTTTTACTATACAGACATTGCCCTGCTCGACCCGGCTTTGGTGGGGTCAGCATTGATGTTGGGCAAACTGACCTGGGATGCTGTTAATGACCTCTTATTTGGTTACATTTCAGACCGGACCCGCTCACGTTGGGGACGCAGGAGACCTTACCTGCTTTTCTTGGCTATTCCGCTTGCCCTCACGACCTGGCTCATGTTCTCACTTCCGCCCGGGTTGACAGGCGTTGCAGCATTTCTAATCGTATTAACCACTTATTTGCTTTTCGATACTCTGCATTCCTTTATTGGCGTTGCCTACTCAGCACTTACGCCAGAACTGACCCAGGATTATGACGAGCGTACAGCCCTCACGACAGTTCGACAAATCTTTACAGTGGCTGGATATATCATCGGGGCAGCTCTGGCCACCGTTGTCGCAGATGTATATAAAAACAACTTTGGATTCAGCAATTCGGCCAGTTACAGTGCCATGGGGCTCACATTTGGAATTTTTGCTGCCATCGTAATTCTGATCACTGGTTTTTCTGTTAAAGAAAAACCGGCAGAGGAGATCGAAACATCAAAAATGCCGCCGATTAAATCGTTTGTTGAAACGCTGAAAAACAAACCATTCGTTCGCTTGATGCTCTCATTTTTGGTCTCAAACATCAGTTTCACCCTGCTCACAACACTTCTTCCCTACTACCTTAAATATGTGGTGAAGATGGAGGAGCAAATGCCCATTGTTATGATGACACTGCTGCTGACGATTGGACTCTGCCTCTACCCAATGAAGATGATTGCTGATCGCTTGGGCAAAGGCAAAGCCTACGCACTGGGACTCGGCATAACCTCCGTTGCGATATTGGCAGGGTTTTTCTACCCGGCGCACCCGACTCCCCTTGTTTACGTTACTGCGATTGTGGCCGGTATGGGCCTGTCTTCACAATGGGTGTGTCCCTGGAGCATGATGCCGGATGTCATTGAAATCGACCAGGCAGTCACCGGAGAACGTCGGGAAGGCGTTTACTATGGGATGTGGCAGTTTACATCAAAATTTGCTAACGCTTTCGCGATTGCTGCCGCCGGATGGATGTTATCGGGCTTTGGTTACGTACCTGATATACCACAAACGGAACTGGCAATTTTTGGAATTCGCTTCCTCTTTACTTTAATTCCGGTATTGATGTTCATCCTTACCATGCCCTTGTTAATCAAATACCCAATTACTCGCGAATCACACACACAATTGGTCGAAGAGTTACGCCAAAATCAGGAGTTGCTACATTAGTCTAATAGGCTTGATCTGTGTTTAAAACACTCAGATTTCATAATTTATCAAAAATGCGTCGGGCTGAGACAAAGAGACCATTCGGCTTAGCTCAGCGAGCTTAGAACGCTTATTTTTACATGGAGATAATATCGAACGATTGATCATCCACTTTCTATGAGCTTAACTAAACAATTCGAGGTTTTCAAATTTAGCACTAAGGTCTATATCACCGGGATGGTGTTGTGTCTTTAGCTGTTGGTTAAGCTGTTGACAGGCATGGGCTTGAAGACAAACTCTGCTTTTGTCTCAAAACTCAGGGTTGTTTGCCGATGAAAGTGATAAACAGTTCATGAGTCAGTAGAAACACGCCAAAAAGTACACGGTATTGACCTGGTTTTGCATTGCGTAAGCCTTTTTAATGCAAATTGTGGCTGGTTTGGTTCGATATTCTATTTATATTGGAATGGTGCAGCGACCTTATGGTTTGGTCTTTCAAGGGTTCAGGTAGAACCACTGGGAGATAGATCAGCGCCAGGTACGAAAAAATACGCCCTGTAAATGACATGATGCGCTTTTGATTTTTATATTCGAAAAACAGTTTTAATAAGAATATTTAATTAATTTTGTGATTTACAGACCACATTGGCAGGTTAAAATCCAGATATGGTATGTATCCCGCAAGTGCTGTTATTCCTTTTTCAAAGCTGGCAATCCGGATGCTAATTCAACAACCTCCTTCCCGACAGGAATTTCATCAACAGCAAATTCAGGACGTAAATCCCCTGCAAAGTAATACAGTTCGCGGGTTGAACCCGACTTAGACACAATGGTCTTACAATGCAAGTAGTAGGTTTTTCCTTTTGAATTCGTAAATGAATAAGCCATTTTGATTCCTTTCATCTTGTGGATTTGCAATTAAAGTATAGCAAATGATGGCTTTGCTTACAATAAAAAGATGTCAAAAATCTTAATCCTGTCAAAGCACAGGAATTCAATCATATTTCCAAACAAAATACCGGCTAAATATTAGCCGATATTTTGATTCTCTGAACAATTCAGAGGATGTTTTGCGTTATCGTCAGTTTCTAATCATAGAATATTGCACGCGGCAAAGTTTTTGCCTGCTCAATCCACCTTGTGACCATTGACAATGATGGCGGGCGGCGGACCAACCGTTTCTCGGCGTTGGTTTCGAGCATCTTCTTGTGCAAGTTCTCAGGATTCCGCGTTGCCAGCTCTACAACGGTATCCACGCCAGATGCTTCAAGAAGCTCAGAATACTGGCGCTCGACACCTTTGATCCGTTTCAAGTCGGCATGGTTAACCCAGGTTAAAATTCTTTTACGGCTGATGCCTGATTTATCAGCAATTTCTTGACGACCTTTAGGCGTACTACCCACTTCCAATAGCATACCAATGGTTTTAATGCCTGCTTCTCGCAGTTTACCAGCATAGACTTCCCCAATTCCTTCGATGTTCTCTAATTTAGCCATGGTTCTCCTTTAATAAAATCGTTTGCTTAATTGATTAGATGCTGTTAATCAAAAATTTTACCATAATTTGATGTATTCAGATTATAACATATTTTTTTTTATTTGGTCTTCGATTAGGAATTTTCATTGAAGACTTACAGCAATCAGCAAGAACCACAACACAATCGTAAAAAAGATAGACCACTCCACTGTGGGCATCAACCAGAATTTTGGTCGATCATCTGTTATCGGTTGTAGCGGACCACGAGTCTCTAAACGACTGGATCTGCCCATTAATAACAGAAATCCACCAAAAGATAGGATTGCGGGTAAACCCGCCAGGCTGTACATGCGTGGGATCACCAGGCGATTTGTAGGTTGAAAGGCGATTGCCAGCGAAAAGGATAACACCATTATTAAACCACCGCGAAAAAAAGTTACTGCAGCTTTTCCATGCGGCTTCAGTTTGTTCATGAGATTGAAACCCACCAGAGCCAATCCTACTGCAGCGATCACCCCGGAGAACATCCCGAGCTTTGATAAGAAACCAGGGAGGATCATACCAAGCGAAATACATGCCGGAATTAAAATAATTCCACACAAGATTAATCCTGTGTTGAATACCCAGGCCAAGTGCGAGACGCCTATCTCTCCCAGTTCCGAGATGAAATGGTTCAGGGGTGAGTAGGTCTCGCCTTGCTTGCCCCGATAAGCAAAGGCACTGATCAGCGTTCCAAGGATCACAAAAATTGATCCTGCGATTCCAGAGAAAATGAATATGGAAGGGTTATTCATGGGTCGATTGGTTTCCTGACTGTGGCAAAAAATCAACGGGTTGCATGAGGTAGTAATTTGTTATAAAACCAGGGCTGTTCAGGCAATGATCAAGCCAATGATATATATCAAGAGGGCAGCCATGAATATCAGTAAATAGGCAAGGCTCTTCTTCTTATAAGCAGGGTCTTTCCATGAGTGTTTCTTATTGAGCAAAATTATTAGCAAGTTAATGATGGAAAAGAGTGGAGCTGCAAGGCTGATCAAAATCAAGATGATGGCGTCCGGTGAGCCAATTTGAGCCAGGATGAAGTAAAAAACGACGCCCATCAACCAGAAAATCGCACCGATGAATCCAGTCTTGGATTTGATTCCCTTCATGCGTCCGATTCCAGCGCTAAAAACGCCCAACAGAACCAGTAAGATCAAATACCCTATCATGACCCAAAATGCACTGAACGCCGGACTGAACACAAGGAACTCCTTAACGACTTATCGGTGTGATTATAGCATAGATGGAATTAGGATTTTTTTATCCTCACGAATATTGTGATTTAAGCCAATTTCACTAAACGGTCAAAGAAACAGAACAATGAAGTTCTGGAAACCGAATTTTTGCTTGCACCTTTCCTTGCCATTTGGTAAAATATAGCCTGTCATTAAACGATGGGGGTTCGTCTAATGGTAGGACACCAGACTCTGAATCTGTTGATGGAGGTTCGAATCCTTCACCCCCAGTGTGAGAAGCTCAGATTAACTGAGCTTTTTTGCCTAAATTGGCATCAGTATTAGAAAAAAACGCTTTATCCAGTATATTAAAGCATTTTTACAAAGGGATCACACCGATTATGGAAAATTATCTGGAACCCCGCCTTATTATTGCTCTGAGAGGCTTAAAAAGGCTTGTCGATGACTCTCTGCAACATGCGCAGTCTTTCGAAGAAAAATGATATTGTTATTTTTGGGAAAACGCGCATGTGGGTCTTTTGCCAACTCAAAGATGATTTGAACCGATGCTCACTTATAGATTATAATCTCTGAGTTGTTGACGAATCTTGGGAGATGTTTTTGAAAAAGTATTTCTTGTACATCACCGTTTTTTTCTCAGGAATGACTGCGCTAGCTGTGGAATTATCTGCTTCGCGCCTGTTAGGAAACGTGTTCGGAACCAGCAACCTGGTTTGGGCAAGTATTATTGGTTTGATCTTAATTTACCTCACGCTTGGTTATTGGCTGGGTGGAAAAGTTGCCGATAATCATCCGCACTTCAACATTTTTTACGACATTTTATTGTGGGCAAGTTTGGCTGTAGGTTTGGTGCCCATGGTTTCTCGCCCGATTTTAAAGGTGACTGCAAATGCCTTTGACCAGTTTCAAATGCCAATCCTGGCGGGTGCTTTTTCTACGGTGATGATCTTATTCGTGTTACCGGTGACCCTGTTGGGGATGATCTCTCCTTTTGCATTGAAACTATTACTGAAAGACGCTCACGATGTCGGCAAAACAGCCGGCCGGCTTTCAGCAATATCAACACTGGGCTCTTTTGTTGGCACTTTCTTGCCCGTGATTGTTTTAGTGCCCTTAATAGGCACCTATCGCACTTTTTTGTTTTTCAGCTCTTGTTTAATGCTTATTGCTACAATTGGATACTGCGTTTATGTTGATTTCAGGTCCTGGCTGAAATACGCATGGATGCCTACAATTTTAATCCTGTTATGGGTGTTTGGCACTCGGGGTGCAGATAAAGCAACACAGAATTTGATTTTTGAAGGTGAATCCGCATATAACTATATTCAAGTGATCGAAGAGCAAGAGTACCGGTATCTTCGCCTTAATGATGGACAGGGGATGCATTCAATTTATCACCCCACCCAATTAAATTATTATGGGCCCTGGTCTCAAGTCTTGGTAAGCCCATTTTTCAACAAACCCCCTTATGGAATTGATGCAGTCCATAAAATGGCGATTGTGGGCTTGGCAGCGGGCACAACAGCAAGGCAAGCCCAGGAAGTCTACGGTGATATCGCTATCGATGGTTTTGAAATCGACCCCTTGATTGTTGACATCGGTCGCAATTTTTTTGATATGAATCAACCCTCATTAAACGTATTTGTGCAGGACGGTCGTTGGGGATTAGCACACAGTCAGGGCGATTATGACATCATCAGCGTTGATGCTTATCGACCGCCATATATTCCCTGGCATATGACCACCCTGGAATTTTTCCAACTTGTTCATGATAAGCTTTCTACTGAAGGTGTGATGGTGATCAATGTTGGGCGAAGCCCTGTAGACAGGTCATTAATCAACGATCTTGGAACCACAATAAAACAAATTTTTCCGACCGTTTTTGTCATGGATGTTCCCGACTCAATGAATACCATTCTGTTTGCGACGAAACAACCAGGCAGTTGGGAAAATTTTTATGAAAACTACAATTTATTGCTCGGATCAGACATTCAAGACCTTTTGTTGGAGGCAATGGCAGTGACGATAATGTTCCAGCAGCCAGAGCCTGAAGCAACCCGGGTTTTCACTGACGATTTGGCACCAATAGAATGGGTAACCAATAAAATCGTGATTGATTTTTTCCTGGAGGGCAATTGGGAAGATTTACGTTGAAACATAAAGAGAACTTAATCAAAGTATTGATGTGTATTAATTCCGTAGCGATCTTTTTCATGATATTAACGATTTCGATCCGAGTATTAATCACCCCAGCTTACGCGCGATTTGCTTATCGTTTACCAGCCTTCCCTGATGACTCCTATGGCTTTACTTTTGAGGACAGGTTGCATTGGTCAGAACCATCGATCAAGTACCTCGTTAACAATGAGGGCATTTCATATTTGGAAGATCTTAAATTTGAGGATGGCAACCCTATCTTTAACGAACGTGAATTGAGCCATATGAAAGACGTAAAATCAGTGGTTTCAGGGATGCGTTTAGCCATGGCAGTTTTAGCGATAGGGATCCTGGTGAGTCTCCAGGCAAGTATTCATAGTGGTAAAAAGCAATATTTTCTCAAAGCCATGCATTTTGGCGGCTGGTTAACCATTGGATTGATCCTGGCGATTTTGTTATTTATAGCTCTGAGCTTTGATACCATTTTTTCCTGGTTTCATCAGTTATTTTTTGAGAGCGGCACCTGGCAGTTTTATACATCAGATACACTGATTCGATTGTTCCCTTTGCGCTTCTGGCGTGATGCGTTTATTTTTGTGGCTCTACAGAGCTTGTTGTACGCAGGTATTTTGATATTTTTCACACGAAACAAGCCACAAACCCCAGGTCTTTAAAAAAGCAAAAAAGGCGGCTATTTTTTGGCCGCCTTTGGTCTACTTAGAATTTTGGAGATCTATCGAACTGCAACAGGGTTGTCTGGATTTGCCATGGAATCGAAAATGTGCATATTTTGCATATTAAATACGACCTTCAGATTATCTCCCATCTCGACGCGTGTGCGAGGGTCAACCCTGGCAACAAAATTATGCTCACCATTGACCAGGTAGAGGAAGATTTCATTGCCCATCAATTCGGTGACATCAACCTTTGCTTCAACCGGTTCTGCAATAATTGAAGGTGGTGCAAAATCGGGGTTGTGAATGTCTTCAGGGCGAATACCGAAGACGATTTCATGATCGACAATTGACTCATAAGGGGCACGTCGTTCATCAGGAATTCTGATTTTAAAACTATCCAGGTCAACGTACAGGGCATCGTCCTCACGAACGATTTTGCCCTTAAAGAAATTCATTGATGGTGAGCCAATGAAACCGGCTACAAACATATTATCGGGATAATCATACAGCTTTTGAGGTGAATCCAATTGCTGAAGAACACCGTGGTTCATCACTGCAATGCGATTGGCCATGGTCATAGCTTCCACCTGATCGTGGGTCACATAGATAAATGTTGTCTGCAATCTTTGATGCAGCTTGCTGATTTGGGCACGTGTTTGCACACGCAGTTTAGCATCAAGGTTTGAAAGTGGTTCGTCAAAGAGGAACACTTTTGGTTGGCGAACAATCGCCCGACCAACAGCAACACGTTGCCGTTGACCACCCGAGAGCTCCCTGGGCTTTCGGTTTAGAAGTCCCTCAATACCTAAAATCTCAGCGGCTTCTTCCACCAATTTTTTAATCTCTTGCTTTGGCACTTTCCTAAGTTTGAGCCCGAAGGCCATATTGTCAAATACGGTCATGTGGGGATAGAGGGCATAGCTCTGAAAGACCATGGCAATGTCACGGTCCTTTGGCGCCACATCATTTACCTTAGTTTCTCCAATAAATACACTGCCTTCGGTGATCTCTTCAAGCCCAGCCAAACAGCGCAATGCTGTTGTCTTCCCGCACCCTGAGGGCCCAACCAGGACAAGAAACTCTTTGTCTTCGATTTCTAAGTTCAGGTCTTGAAGAGCGACCACATCACCAAACTTCTTCCACACATTTTGATACGTTACACTTGCCATAATTTATGTTCCTCCAATCTGAAAAAATATAGTGAGTGGATTATACCATAACCCAATTAGTTTTGACGAAAATGAACCCTTTTAACCTTAAAATATCACTAAGAATCATATCTTATCGAAAAACCAAGATTATTTTTCTGGAATTGCCAATGAATACGAACACATACCACTGGCTGACCAATAGCACAGCGGATTATGTTTTTCTAAGCAGATGACGTTTGGGGATTAAAAACACACCAAAACAGCAACTTACGATATGAGTCTTGCCAAAGAAAGAAGGTTTTTCGAGAATCAACTCCTTTTTTTCTCAAGTATGGTGTCTCTCAAATTTTTCAATCGTTTCATAGCATTATTGTGCCCGTAGCCAAAATAATCATGCAATAAAGTGTATTCTGAATACAACCTGTTATAGGTTTTCTTGTCATTATTATTGGGTAGGTAGCTCTTATTTCTCAAGCGCGCCATTTTCTGGCTAGCTTCTTGAATTGATTTGTAGCCTCCCCGGCTTTCACCTGCTGCTACGGCTGCATACATGGCCGAACCCAGGGCTGACGGAAAGCGGGTTTCAGCAACTCGAATTTCGATATTGGTCACATTGGCAATAATGTTTAGCAACAGGTTATTGTTCACAAGATCACCACCGGTGACAACAACTTGATTAATCGGGACTCCACTGGCGATGAAGGATTCAAATATCTTTCTTGTACCAAAAGCCGTAGCTTCCAACAGCGCCCTGTAAACTTCTTCCGGTTTTGTCTTCAATGAGTAACCCAGGATCACTCCGGTTAATGCATTATCAGCAAGAATACTACAATTGCCATTCCACCAATCCAAAGCAATCAGTCCAGATTCAGCGGGTTCAAGGGCTGCAGCTTTTTCTTCTATCAACGAAAGAAGGCTTATCTTCTGTTTACGGGCTTCTTTTTCATAATTACCAGGGATTCCATTTTCCAGAAACCAGTTGAAATGGTCCCCGCTATTTGCCTGCCCGGCTTGATAGGCAATCAAATCTGGCACAATACCACCCTCTACCATCCCGCACATACCAGGAACTCGGTGTTCCTTTTTTGAAAGGACCATATGGGAAAAATGGTTGCCGAGGATTAATGCCGTTTTTCCTGGCTCAGCAACAGTGGCAGCAGGCACTGCGGCATGGTCGCTCAGGATTCCCGTCGCTACCGGTATGCCCGGATTGAGTTTTAACCATTTTGCGGCTGTCTCCGTCAGTTCTCCGACTTGCTCACCTAAAGGCGTGATTTCGTGTTTCATTTTTTCTTCAACGATGTCTCGCATGCTGGGATGCATCGCGCTGAAAAAAGTCTCTAAGGGGAATCCCTCGCTTTTTGACCAGAGCGCCTTGAAACCTGCTGCGCATATATTTCGTGTTTCTATCCCAGTCAATTGCCAGACCATCCAATCGGAGGCTTCAATCAATCGTTCAGCTGCAGAATAAACGGATGATGATTCATTGAAAATCTGCCAGACCTTTGGGAAAAACCATTCGGGGCTGATATTTCCACCGTAACGGTCAAGAAAGGTTTCAAATCGGTCGGTTGCGATTTTTATGAGTTGGATTGCCTCATCAGAGGCGGCAGCATGCGTCCAGTGTTTCGGCCAGGCATGCGGCTCATCTTTATACTCGTCGAGTAATGCAAGAGGCGTCCCGTCACTCGTAGTGGGAATAACGGTTGATCCTGGAAAACTAACCCCGATCCCGATGACTTGATCAGGCGAGATTTGGCTGTCTGCGATTAATTTCGGGATGTTTCGCTTAAGAGCATTAATATAGTCTTTTGGATCTTGAAGAGCCCAATCTGGATCCAGTACAACATGACTGTTGGGGAGTTGATCGGTGATCACACCATGTGGATATTTGTAGACAGATGAAGCAATGATTTTTCCATTGCTGACATCAACCAGTACAGCCTGTGCAGCTTGATTACCAAAATCAACACCAATGGTGAATTTTTTCTTCCCGCTCACGACCTGCCTCCTAATAAATAATTCCGAATTAAGTATTGAATAACAATTAATATTTAAGCAAACCTGCACTAACAGCCAATTCCTGCATTTGTTGGGTAATTTTCCGCTTTCTTTCAGCATTAATTACCCATATCAAATCTTCGATAATGTCTTCAGCATTTTCACTGGCTTCTTGCAAAAGGTGATACCTTGCAGAGTGCTCAGCAACAGCCGACCTGAGCAATAATTTGTAAAAGCTGGCGGCAATAAAGTGTTGAATAACTTGATTATAGATTCCCTTTGGATCAGTTTCAATAATTACAGGAGGCCAACGACGTGAATCGCCCGGGTTAATTTCTGAATTCCGCTCGAATTCAAAGGGCAGCAAATTGTGTGTTTCAAATTGATACAAGCTACCTGAAACCAAATGATTATTTAATACAATGAAGCGATCAAAGGCGTAGGCTTCAAACTGATCCAGCCAATCCTGTGTGATCATGTAAGCTTCATGATAGGTGAATAATCCGCTGGCGGGAAGTTCCTTACGCCAAGCAATCGTTATTTCCCTGCGCTCAAATTCGAGCCGCAGCCTTGATCCCATTACCCAAATCTGATAAGAAGAAAACTGGTTCTGATCAATGAATTTCAAGGTGTTTTCTACTAAACCAGCGTTGAATTTTCCACATAAACCGCGCTCTGACCCAATAATCAAAATGATTGTATCGGAATTGGCTTTCGGAATTTCCTGGACCGTTTGTGCCCTAACGGGCTTCTGAGCAAATTTAGGAAGTATCTCAATTAAAATTTGATCAAGATCATCCTCATAGTTGGACAAACTGGCAATTTTTCTGTTCGCCATCTGCCACACCCCCATCGACATGGTTCTGAGGGCACTTAATAAAGGCTCGATGGTCTTAATATTTTCTAACCTTGATTTTGCACTCTCAAAACTTTGTGTCATGGTACTTAGGAAAAGGATTCAAATTTCTCGATATCCCAAACAAAGGCAACTGCACCGCCAATTTCAGCAGTTAGTGCTTGTTTTTCGAGTGAAGTTTGATCCTTAGAGTGTTGGGTTTTCATTTCTACTTGGATGTGGCAGTTATCCTTGATAACGCCTATGACTTCCTCCAGTTGTTCATTTTGTACCACAATGAAAAGCGAATACTGACTTTGCCTCAACATCCCACCGCGTGTTTCAGTATATGTGGCTGTGTGGCCAGCATTCACCAACGCATCAAGCAATTTCTCCGAGGCATTCGCCGGGACGACAACCATCACCATTTTCATTTGTTTTCATCTCCTATTTCAAGCCAGTACTGGTTGAAAGCAGATAAGGCATGATCTAACTCATTTGTGATTGATTCACTGAGGTGCGTTTCTTTTCTGATGTCGATAAGCAATTTGTTTTCTCGATGGAGGAAGAAATCGATTAAAGAATTTTCGTAGTTTTCAACATCATTTATGGGGACCTGATCGAAATGCCCTGCATTGAGTGCGTACAAAACGACAATCGTCATTGAATACGAGTAGGGCTTATTGGGTTGTTGTTTGAGGATATTGAGGATACGCTGCCCTTTATTTATTTGTCGGCGTGTCGTTTCATCGACCTCGGTGCCAAATCGGGTAAAGTGTTCAACCTCTTTATATTGGGAAAGTTCCAATTTGAGGTTGCCTACAAGCCGTCGCATGGCCGGCTTTTGTGCTGCACCACCCACCCGCGAGACAGAACGTCCGATGTCAATTGCAGGTTTTTGTTCCTGATTAAACAAATCGGTATCTAACACCAATTGACCATCCGTGATCGATATCAGGTTTGTGGTGATGTAGGCTGAGATGTTGCCATTTTGAGTTGTTGCGATGGGCAATGCTGTGATAGAACCACCGCCGTTGCTCTGTTTCAATCTGCAGGCACGTTCGAGCAACCTTGAATGAATATAAAAAATATCCCCGGGATAGGCTTCGCGTCCTGGTGGCCGTCGAAGCAACAAACTCAACTCTCGGTAGGCATCGGCGTGTTTACTGAGATCATCAAATACGATTAATACATCCTGTCCCTGGTCTAAAAAGTATTCAGCCATGGTCATCCCTGCATAGGGCGCAAGGTACCTGAGAGCAGGCGGGTCGTCGGAGCTGCTCATGACCACAATTGTGTTTGACATCACATCTTTTTCTCGTAATGTTTCTATTACAGAAAGTGTTGATGATTTCTTTTGACCGATGGCAACATAAACGCAGCGTACACCGGTGTGTTTCTGGTTCAAAATGGCATCCACCGCCAAAGTGGTTTTTCCTGTCTGGCGATCCCCAAGGATTAATTCGCGTTGCCCGCGACCAATCGGAAAAAGCGTGTCAATCATTTTGGTGCCTGTGAATAAGGATTCGTTGACAGGCGTGCGTTCGACAACCCCAGGGGCAATTTTCGATAAATGCCTGTGCTCACTAGCTTCGATGATTTCGTCTCGATCGATCGGCTTACCTAATGGATTAACCACGCGACCCAAGAGCTGGCTGCCAACGGGGACCTGTAACCGTTTACCTGTAGCCTGCACCAGATCGCCCCCTCGAATTCCTTGATCGCTGCCCAGCATAATCAAATCAACGTGTTTGCGGTCAAGGTTTAATGCCATTCCTTCGACGCCCGTTGGAAAAGTGACGATTTCATCAATACTGACATCGGGTAAGCCTGAGACTGTGGCCACACCGTTGCCGATGCGATGAACCGAGCCTACTGTCGTAAAGCGAACCCGGGGCTGTATTTCACCGGATTTTTCAGCCAGGTTGCTGATTATATTTTGTATAATATTTTCGAACATATTCACATTTTCAGGTTCTGCCCGTTGTCTGATAGACTCTAAAAACGCCTCCTTTGAGGTGACTAATTTAGCGCTTTCAACGAGCTCTTTTGAAAGTGAACGTTGTTGTTCTTCTGAGAGTATCAATTCTTCCTCTTCAAGATCAATGCTGCAGGCTTTCATCAATCAATTTAGCAATATCGGTCTTTAAATTATTTAACTCTACCGCAAGGTTGTTGGTAACAATCAGGTCGCCAAGATGAACGCGTATTCCTGAAATTAAATCTGGGTCAACATCAATTTCCATATTCACATTGCGGTCTGCAAGGGCAGAAACCGGCCGAATGAGCGCCCTTTGTTGGTCAGGCGTTAATGCCTTTGCGGATGCGACGCGCACTGTGGGCGTCCGCTCAGTCAAAGAATCGCGCACTGTTCTCACCTGGTGCATGTCTTGTTTTCCCATATCCCAAATTTTCTCAATCAATTCATTGACTAAATTGTCATGAACTTCAGCGGGTGTTGTTTGAGTGAGAACTTGCTTGCTGATATTTAAAATGCCATTCACAAGCTTTTCGTGAAAATCCTCAATCCCTTGCTGTTGAAGCTTAACGACCTCTTTTTCTGCGTCAATAAGAATGCTCTCTGCTTCTGTTTTCGTCGCATCTAAAAGTGCTTCGCTTTCTGCTTGCATCAGAGATTTGGCATTTTCCAGATGGACTTCAATCTCTTTGTCAAGATTATCAAGCCGCCCTACGATTAATGCTAAATTATCCTCAGCTTGTTGGTTCATTTCTTCTGCCGTTGTGAGCAATTCTGCTCTTCTTTTTGCATTCTCATCCATGCGCTTTACAATGGGTTTAAAGAGAATGAAGTACAGGGCAACCGCAAGGACGAGAAAGTTAATGATTTCGGCCACTACGGTGAACAGATCAATATCCAGCATCTAATTATTCCTTATGCTTTTTTAAAAAACAAATAGCTCGAGCAATGGGTTGGCAAAAACAAGAATCAAAACAATCAATAGAACATAAATAGACCCTGATTCTAATAAAGCCATTGCGATTAACAGGGTGGTACGAATATCTCCTGCGGCTTCAGGTTGGCGCGCCATGGCTTCCAACGCTGTTTTTGTTGCTATCCCTTCCACAATACTTGGAGCAATACTACCCAGGACAATTCCTGCGACGGAGACAATAATGGTTAGAACAGTTATTAATGTAGGTGCATCTAATTGCCACATAGGATGGGATCCTTTCTTCTTTTATGATGAATGTTTAGATTTTTTTTTCAATTGTTTAAGGCGACGGCGCTCCTGCTCAAACTCCTGGACTTCCACAGCTGAAGCGATATACAATGATGCAAGAATAGTGAAGATGTAAGCTTGCAAGAGACCAGTGATGATGGACAATGTCGCCATAGGGAGTGGGAGAAATAGTGGTACCAGCGAAAAAATGATTGCAACGATCAAATCGGTGCTCAGAATGTTGCCAAAAAGGCGAATTGACAGCGATAATGTGCGGGAAATGTGGCTGATAATTTCCAATGGAAACATGAAAATGGGGTTGGCGAAATCTTTTATATAACCCCACAAGCCCTTTTCAGCTATGCCATAAACATGGACAGCAAAAAACACAATTAATGCCAGGGCAAAGGTTGTATTAATATTTGCAGTGGGGGAAACCATGCCTGGAACGAGGCCAAATAGATTGGAAAAAATTAAAAACACCGCTAATGTTCCCAGAATTGGCAAATATTTAATGGTCCCTGTTTCTTCAGGCATCACTGAACCAATGATCCCGTTGATTGATTCAATTATCACCTCACCAATACCGGGTTTAAACCTGCGAATCACCCAGGCTAAAAGAATTAAAATGACCATGATTACCCAGGTGGAAACAACGGTGTTTGTAATTTTTATTCCATATATTTCAAAGACAACTTGTGGTGTAATACTATCCATATGGTGTCCTTATTAATGGCGGATAAAAGGATTCTTAAAACGCAGCCAGCCCTGCCACATCAGCAAGAATACCAACCGTACCAACATAAAGGATAAAAAAACGCTCAACAATGCCAGATAAGAATGCGAGACCGAAATCGAAAAAACAATGCCGACCAATAGCCAACGCAAAATGGTTCCTACCATGATTAAACTGATACTGCGGTGTCTTTTTTGGGTGTCCAATTGGTTGACCGACCACTGCTGAGATAAAAAATAAAGATAGCCAGTAATGGCTCCGATTAATGTCCAAAATATGAAGTTGAAGGCAATCATTTTTTTAGTTCTTCCTTGTCTTCACCTTTTTCCCTATCCTTGAGGTTTTTTCGCCAGATTTCGATCTGGATACGCTTATAAATATTGTAGTAGGCGATGAAAATGCCCAATCCTAAAAAAGATAGGGTTAACATATAAGTGTTTTTTGTCAACCGGTCCAGATAGTGACCAATGAGAACGCCGCCAAATATCGGCAGGGCAATTTCCCAGCCCAGTGTGGTCAGGCCTATTCCTTTGAGTGAAAATTTCTTGCTTTTTTTTTCTTCAGTCATGCTAACTTTGTAATGAGATTGATTCTTCTTCAGACTGAATTTTGCTGATCAACGTTTGCATCAATCGTTCAAAATTCATTGGTTCAGCTTCCGACACCATACTTGTTTGTTGTGAGACTTTCCCAGCACTCAAAATAATGACCGTATTATCTCTAATATCCAAAATGCCAGGGAGAACTTCAAT
Organism: Brevefilum fermentans; assembly: GCF_900184705.1. Classification (NCBI taxonomy): domain Bacteria; kingdom Bacillati; phylum Chloroflexota; class Anaerolineae; order Anaerolineales; family Anaerolineaceae; genus Candidatus Brevifilum; species Candidatus Brevifilum fermentans. Next base: position 1,636,099 of record NZ_LT859958.1, read on the forward strand.
ACTGTCCTGTTCAAGTTCTGAGCGATAGCGGATTGCTCCGCGCACCGTTTCTGCGATCAAAGTCGCATGGCCAGGTTTAATCCCTATCGATCCGCCATCAGCAAGGGGAACGACAACTTCTTTAAGGCCTTTTTTTTCAAAATTGATCCCGTCTGGCGAAAGAATTTTTAAGGTTAGCAGGGGGAAAGAACTCACCGTTCCTCCTCCAGTGAAAGTTTTCTCGCCTTTTCCATGGCATCATCGATGGTTCCAACCATATAAAAAGCTTGTTCGGGGATCAGATCATAGCGACCTTCCAGGATTTCCTTGAATCCCCTGATCGTCTCGTTTAGCTCGACAAATACCCCAGCATCACCGGTAAATTCTTCTGCTGAGAAAAATGGTTGAGACAGAAACCTTTGAATGCGCCGTGCCCTGCGCACGGTTTTTTGATCTGCTTCGCTCAGTTCATCCATGCCAAGAATGGCGATGACGTCTTGCAGATCTTCATACCGAGCAAGCGTTGATTTGACCTGCATAGCCACACGGTAATGCTCCTGACCGACAATGTGCGGCGCCATCAATGTCGATGATGAACTTAATGGGTCGATCGCCGGGTATATGCCGAGGTCAACTTGACGCCTTGATAGCACGGTGGATGCATCAAGATGGGCAAAGGTAGCAACCACAGCCGGGTCGGTCATGTCATCAGCAGGCACATAAATAGCTTGAATTGAGGTCACACTGCCAGCAGACGTGGTTGTAATGCGCTCTTGAAGCGCCCCCATTTCGGATTCTAGGGTGGGCTGGTAGCCAACCTCGCTGGGGAGGCGGCCCAGCAAAGCCGAAACCTCTGACCCAGCCTGGATATAGCGGAATATATTATCAATGAACACCAAAACCGGGCGACGTTCGTAATCTCGAAAGTACTCAGCCATGGTTAACGCGGTCAGTGGCGTTCGCAGTCGGGCGCCCGGAGGTTCATTCATTTGACCAAAGACCAGAACGCTTGACTTCATGGCATCGGTATTGCTTAACTCCAGATAGAGATCATTCCCCTCCCTGCTGCGTTCTCCAACACCGGCAAACAACACAATTCCAGAGTGCTTCTGAATTGAATTGCGCATCAATTCGATAATGAGTACAGTCTTACCAACACCAGCACCACCAAATAGTCCAATTTTCCCACCGTTAGGATAGGGGGTTAACAAATCAATTGCTTTAATACCGGTGATAAAAGGGGAAGTGACCACTTCCTGTGAACTTAAGGATGGTGATTCTGAATGAATGGGGTGCCGAGAGGTTTCGTCTGAGACGGGCGGCTTATCATCGATGGGTTCACCCAGAATATTGAACATTCGCCCAAGGGTTTCTCTACCCACAGGGACCAAAATGGGATTCCCGGTGTCCTCGACAATCAGCCCCCGTTTCAAGCCTTCAGTTGAGCCCAACGCCACTGTCCGAACCGTGTGAGCATCCACATGCTCATGGACTTCTAAAATCAGAGGCGGTTTTCCAATTTGAGATACTTTGAGTGCATTATGGATGCTGGGTAGATTTCCGGTTTCAAATTCAACATCAACAACAACGCCAATTGCTCGAATAATGATTCCAATGTTGTTGTTTTCAGTAAGAGTTGTGCTCAAGTAATTTTCCTTAAATTTCTACAGGCAACAATTGCAAAAAGCGCGATAATAATATAGCCATGCCCAAAAAACCGTCCCTAATTATCCATTAAAATGACTGGTTTGTCAAATTTCGTTAGGAGGTGTGAAAAACACATTCATAAAACATGCCAGGAAAGGCGGAAATAATTTTGATGTTAAATTATTCTTCTTTCGATTATTCACCGAACCGCATGCTTGACAATCTTTAAATAATGTCATAGAATGTATTCCTCGATGCGGGGTAGAGCAGTGGTAGCTCGTCGGGCTCATAACCCGGAGGTCCTTGGTTCGAATCCAAGCCCCGCTATCAAAAAAGACCACTTTCACGGGTGGTCTTTTTTTGGTTCGAACGCTGCGCAGAGCCCCGCTATCATAAAAGACCACTTTTACAGGTGGTCTTTTTTTGGTTCGAACGCTGCGCAGAGCCCCGCTATCAAAGATGGCCACTTTCACGGGTGGTCTTTTTTTGGTTCGAACGCTACGCAGAGCCCCGCTATCAAAAAAGACCACTTTCACAGGTGGTCTTTTTTTGGTTCAAACGTTACACAGAGTCCCACTATCAATAAAGACCACTTTCACGGGTATTCTTTTTTGATTCGAACGCTACGCAGAGCCCCGCTATCTAAAAAGACCACTTTCACGGGTATTCTTCTTTGCTTGATCAGTGAATATTGAACATTCTGAAAGTAACCGCATTTATTATCAAAAAAATTTTATTTTGCTCATTGAGGGGTAAAATCGTCAATACAGGAAAGAACAATCATCAGAGGAGTTCACAAATGTCCAATATCAATGAATTGAAACCCGGTCAATTATATCGACATTGCGACCTGCAAACGCTCAAGTTTAACACCACAGACGAGGTTGAAGATGAAATCACGTTTGTTGGGCAGGAAAGGGTTTCAGATGCAATCAATTTTGGAATGAACATCTCGCACCCAGGTTACAACATTTATGTGATTGGTCCTGCGGGCATGGGAAAAAGAAAAGCCGTGCAGGAATTTTTCGAAGAAAAGGCGAAATCCGACCCCACCCCGGCAGATTATATCTATGTCCATAACTTTGACCACCCTGACCAACCCTATGCCATCGCGCTGCCTCCATCATTTGGAACTGAATACCAAGCTGATATAGACAACCTGATTGGAGAAATGCAAACAGCGCTTTCCGCTGCCTTTGAAAGCGAAGAATACCAGAACAGGCGCCAAGCTGTATTTGAATCGTTTAAAGATAAGCAAGCTGAGCTTTTCAATGAATTGCAGAACAAGGCTAACCAGCGTAAATTGGCAATGATCAAAACCCCATCTGGAATTGCCTTTGCCCCACGCGATGATGAAGGTGTGCTTTCTCCAGAGGATGTTAATAAATTAACTGATCAGGAACGAGAGGATATAAAAAACGCTATTGAAGAACTTCAATCGAGCCTGCAAAAAATCCTGCAACAGGTACCTCCCAGGCAACGCGAGGCACAGCAAGAAATTAAAGAACTAAACAAAGAAATGGCGAATTTTGCCATTGGCGGTTTAATTAATGAATTGATCAATAAATATCAGCCCTATGAGAGAGTCGTTGAGCATATTAAAGAAATTCAGGAACAAATTATCGAAAATGCAGACGATTTTCTTCCCACTGATAACCAAGAAGCTTCCAGTTTTTTTGAGGCCTTGTCGCAGCAAAAGGGTCGCTCGGCAGCACTGTTGGATCGCTTCAAAGTCAACGTCATTGTCAACAATAAAGAAAACCAGGGAGCGCCGGTTATCTTTGAAAACAACCCGACCTACAACAATTTAATCGGTCGCTTCGATCATTATGCCCAAATGGGAACCTTAATGACCGATTACCGTATGATCAAACCAGGCGCTTTGCATAAAGCAAATGGGGGTTATTTGATTATTGATGTTCGAAAATTACTTAACCAGCCCTTTGCCTGGGAAGGACTCAAACGTGCCCTGCAATCAAAACACATTGAAATCGAATCCATCGGGCAATCTCTCAGCCTGATCAGCACGGTCTCTCTAAAACCTGAGCCCATCCCTTTGTCCGTGAAAATCGCCCTAGTTGGAGACCGAGTTTTGTTTTACTTGCTGGTGCAATATGACCCCGAATTTTCTGAGTTGTTTAAGGTTGAAGCCGATTTTACAACCGAAATCGAATGGACTGAGAACAACCAGGGCTTATATGCGAGGCTGATTGCCAGCATTATCAAACGCGAAGGCGCCCTGCCTTTTAACAAAAATGCCGTAGCCAGGTTGATTGAAGAAAGCGCCAGACAAGCCAATGATTCTGAACGATTGAATACCCGTTTGCAGGACTTGAGCGAATTGATCATTGAATCCGATTACTGGGCAAAGGAATCCCGGCATGAGATTGTTACCGTTGATGATGTCCAGCGTGCCATTGATGAAAAAACCAGAAGGGGGGATCGAATAAAAGAAAAAATGCAGGAGTCCATCTTGCGAGACATCAATGTTATCAGTACGGATGGTGCGAAAGTCGGTCAAATCAACGGGCTTTCTGTGTACGAGCTTGGGTCGCTAATGTTCGGTAAACCAACACGGATCACTGCTCAAATCAGCCTGGGTAAAGGGCAGGTGATCGATATTGAACGAGAAGTCGCCATGGGTGGTCCAATACATTCAAAAGGTGTATTGATCCTTTCAGGGTTTCTAAGAGGGCGTTTTGCTCAAGATGTTCCGTTAAGCTTTTCAGCCAGCCTGGTGTTTGAACAATCCTATGGCGGGGTCGATGGTGATAGCGCTTCATCAACAGAGCTTTACGTTCTGCTGAGCGCTATTGCAGGAATGCCTCTCAGACAAGATTTGGCTGTAACCGGATCAATCAATCAACATGGTGAGGTTCAAGCAATTGGCGGCGTCAATCAAAAAATTGAAGGTTTCTTCGACATTTGCAAAGAACGTGGTTTAACCGGCAATCAAGGCGTTCTAATTCCCTCTGCCAACATAAAACACCTCATGTTACGCAAGGATGTGATTGAGGCTGTAGAGGCTGATCAATTTCATATTTATCCGGTTTCCCATATCGACCAAGGTATTGAAATCCTCACAGGAATTAAGGCAGGGGAAAAAGATGAAAATGGCGCTTTTCCCCTTGATTCAATCAATGGCATGGTCAAACAAAAACTAGAAACAATGGCAAAAACACTAGCCCATTTTGGGAAAGATGAGAAAGATCAGGGTGAGTGAAATGCTCGGACCAATAATCGTTAACCAAATACTGGTGTCGCTCGATAACTCAACACACAGTGTTGCTGCTTTAGGGGCTGCGGTTGAACTGGCACAACAATACCGCGCAGCTTTAAAAGGCATTTTTATTGAAGATATCAATCTGCTCAATCTGGCAGAGATGCCTTTTTGCCAGGAGGTCGGAGAACATACAGCCAGGGTGAGAGAAATTACTACGGATGGTTTGTCGCGCGGTATTTTTGTTCAATCTCGTTCAGTGATTAGAACTTTTCGAAAAAAAACGTCATCAATCGACATCAAGGCTGTTTTTGTGGTGTTACGGGGAAATATCCACAGGACAATAGAAAAAGAAGGCCAATCTTCTGACCTGATTGTGATCGGCAAGGCAGGCACACATCCGGTGCGTGGAAGGAGGCTTGGCTCAACCGCACAAGCGCTGATAAAAAACCACACAAAACCCCTGTTGTTGATTGAAGAAAATGCCCGGCTTGGTCAGCCAATCATCGTTGTTTACCACCAGAGCCCTTTAGGAACACGTTGCCTTGAAACCGGTAGAGACCTCGTCAATCCTGGAGAAACCCTGGTAATTCTGGTATGTCAGGATGACCCGGACACATTTGCAGAGGTGACAGCAAATTTAAACCAATGGGCGACTTCCAATAACAGCAAAATATCGATCCAGGGTTATAAAACCGAAACCATCCACCGATTATTCAGCATGCTCAATGCATTAGAAAAAGGATTGTTGATCCTGCCCCATGGAGGGAATGTTTCGGAACTGAAAGTTATACACCTGTTTATCAACGAAGTCAGCCAGCCCATGCTGTTAATACGAAATAATTCGTAATCTCCAGGTTGGACCCCTTAATTTTGCTGAAAAAATCATCATTTGCGCTTCGGTGAGCGCATTGCCACACTCTCAACCATCCCAATCCCCAAAAACAACGTCAATAAAGAGCTACCCCCATAGCTGATAAAGGGTAACGTCAACCCTGTAACAGGAATAATATTCAGATTAACCCCAATATTTACAGCGGTTTGAAAAAAGATCAACACACCAAAACCGTAAGCAATTAACGATCCAAAAGAATCTGCCGCGTTTTGAGAGATGTAAAAACAGCGAATGATCACCAGGACAAGCAAGGCAATCACAATCAGAGTGCCAATCAACCCAAACTCCGCGGCAAGCACAGAAAAGATAAAATCTGTATGTCGCACCTTCAAAAATCGCAACTGAACTTGAGAAGACTGATTATATCCCTGCCCAAACCAACCACCTGTACCGATCGTGATCAAAGCTTGATCCACATTATAGGTGTCTCCATAACGAGCATCTGGGTCCGGAAAAAGAAAATTAGATATGCGATCTCGCTGGTAGTCTTCCAAAAATGAGAACCCGGTAAAAGCGCCAATTAAAATCACAACCATGATGATGGCAACAAAAATCAAAGTAAACCTGATTTTTATACCCCCTATCCATAGATAGGCAGCCCACAGCACCAGGATTACGATGGTCATACTCAAATTTGGCTGAAGAAAAATCAAAGTCAGCAAGCCACCTACCACAAGCGCACTTCTGAGAATCGTATTGACTTTAAGATTGTTCGATTTGACGTTGGCGAATGTATTTGATAAGGCTAAGATAATCACAATTTTTGCAAATTCAGAGGGTTGAATCAGGATTTGACCCACTTCCAACCATCTAACCGCGCCAAACCTTGCTTCAGCAGTTAATACAACGCCCAAAAAAGCCATGATCACCAGATACATAGGCGCGATTAATGTGATCCAGTACTTATAGTCAATGGCAGCAACAACAAACAAAACAACCAGGCTGATAATTAGAAACGTCGTTTGCCTGTTAGGATGGTCCGCCAGCGCAATATTTCCCGCGATGGAGCTGCGGATTAATGCGATGCCCAATATAGATAGAATCAGCCCAGCTCCGAACAATAAAAAATCGAAGTTCTGCCAGATATTACGAGTGTTATTCATCAACACATGATCCTTTGCGCTTGCCTGTCACGCCTTTCTATAACTTTTCCAACAACGCACTTTTCCGGAATCGCATTAACAACAACTTTCCTTTCATTAATTTCCTGATCATCAAGGGTTTTGCCACGGTTCAGCAATGATTTGACCATTTAGAATGCGGGCAACCTCAGGTATGGGTTCTGCTTGATCTACTGGTGTTATGGCAATTATTTCAGCAATCCGCAACCGGTTGGGCGCAAGATCAAGCGCACACACCACTGCGGTTTGATCGCCATCTGCACCAGCATGCACATTTCCATACAGTCTCCCCCATACAATTACGCTACCGTTAGCGATGATTTCTGTTCCTTGACTGACATCCCCAAGAACAATCACATGGCCTTGGTATTTGGTCGTCAATCCCGGTGGTATTGTCTGTGGGATTAATACGGCTGCTTCACCCTTTAAAACAGCCTCAATTGGCCACAATTTATGGTCAGTTTTTTTTGCTGGTTTTTGAAGTTTTGTGATCAATCCCATCCTACGAGCTGCTTCTTGTGTCACCATAGATTTGCTCAACAGTCCATACAATGAGACGTTGTAACGATTTAATGTTTCGCGTAACTCCTCCAGGGCATTGGTTCCTAAAACAAGCGGACCGACATCCAGAACAAGCTGGGCACCTTGAAAAAAAGCCCCTTTTTCTGCAATTATTTGAATCAGGGATTCTTTTACAACCTGCCACTCCTGACCTTGAAAAGAGATCAGAATTCCTTCTTTAATGCCCTTAATTTCCATTTCTTACCAGCTCACGGTACAGATTTATAACCGTAAAACAAAATTTTTCTTCCGCATTATACTTTTTCGCATACATGAGACGCTTTGCCCTTAGGGATTGTTCTCTGCGTCAATTGCTTTCAGTTCGAAATAAGCATCAATCACACGACGAACGATCGGCGCTGAAAGCGTCGCTCCTTCAGAGCCGTTATAAACAAAAGCAACCACAGCAATTTCAGCATCATCCCAGGGTGCATAGCCCACATACCAGGCATGAGATGGCCACGCCCCAAAGATGCATTTTCCCTGTTCGTTGGCGATATCATCGCAATACTCAGCAGTCCCGGTTTTTCCAGCCGATTGGCTTGAATCGTTTCTGAACAACTCAACGTGCCGTTCAATTTCGTAACGATGCGCTGTTCCGTCTGTGACCACCAGACGCATCGCCTGGTTTGCTAATTCGATTACCCAGGGCTCAACGGTTTTCGTTTCACCAGTGGGATTATTGCCTTCATAAACATTGATGACCGGATCAACAGTGATGTCCCAACGATAACTGGGCGTCAATTCTTGCAGAATAGTCCCGTCTTCAGCAACAATTTTGCTAATCAATGTGATATCCATCAACTTGCCACCATTTGCAATCGTCGAAATAGAGTTGAGGACTTGCAGAGGTGTTGCCAGCACAAAACCCTGACCCACAGCTGCTGTATAAGTATCACCTGTTGCCCAGTTTTCACCCAGATTGATCCGTTTCCAGGTGGGATTGGGAATCAATCCATCTTGTTCTCCGGGCAATTCTATGCCTGTTAAGGTTCCATAGCCTAAAGCTTTAGCGTATTCGCTGATTCCCCAAATGCCTAAACCATCGCCCGGGACCTCGTCTTGATAGCCACCTCCAACTTTATACCAATAGACATTACAGGAATATGCTACCCCCCACATAAAATTGACGTAGCCGTGTCCTGCACGATTCCAGCAAACAAATTGCCTGGGAACACCCGGGTCATTTTCATAGAATTTTTGCATAACAGTGATGACCCCTGGGTCAAAAATCTCATATTCCGGGGTCACCACGCCTTCATTCAACACCCCCAGGGCAGACGCCATCTTAAATACGGATCCAGGCGGATGCTCTGCTGAAATAGCATGATTGAAAAGCGGGCGTTGAGGGTCATTGCTCAATTGCTCGTAATAATAACCCGGTATTGCTCGCTCCATCCGGTTGTTCTGATAATTTGGGTACGAAACCAACGCCAGAATTTCCCCGGTTTTGGGATTCATCGCAATGACAACGCCATTATTCGACAGGACTTTTCCGGAGTAATAATTCCAGAATTCTATTTCGTCGATTAACGCCTCCCTGGCAATAGCCTGTAACCGGGTGTCTATGGTCAAATAAACGTCGTTACCAGGGATTGGGTCAATAGGTTCATCAAGATTCCGGATGATCTCGCCAGCAACATTCACTTCAACACGCCGAAGACCGTTCGTCCCTGCCAATATATCATTCATGGATTGCTCAACCCCAGCATAACCAACCTTGTCGCGTTCAGGGAGAAAACCACGATCGACATAATAATCCTGCAAAATAGCAGGAATTGGCCCTAAAAATCCGATGATTTCTGCAGTTAATTCGCCGGTGGGATATTGCCTCACCGCTGTGATCTCAATATCAATCCCCTGCCATTTTTCTCGATTTTCCATGACGACCATGGCAATGTCCTGGGAGACATTGCATTTCAACGCTGTGGCTTGAAACGGCCAATTTGTGGAAGCAATATACACAACTTCTTTAATACCCAACTCACTGACACAGGGTGTAAAAGCCCTGACCGTTTCTTCGTCTGTATCGCCCAGGCTCACTGGCATATTGATTAGTTCAGAAACCTCCCGGAAGATTGCCTGGGTATCACCCTCATCAGGAGGAAGATAGCCTGGGATAACCACCACATTATAGGACGGCACATTTTGCGCCAGAATATAGCCGTTGCGATCGTAAATGGTCCCACGAATTGATGGATCACGAATGATCCGCGTTCGGTTATCGTCTGCCTGTGCCTGGAAAGCTGCACCCTGTAAGATTTGGATGTCAAATAAACGGAGCAGGAAATATCCAAAAATCGCAACGATTAAGATATACAAAATCGAGTAACGCCATTGATTATCAGATTTAGTCCGTTGTGGAAAGTCGTTCACACTTCCACCTCCAGTGGTGTAATTCGTCCTACAAGGTCTTTTACAACGGCAAAGATTGGCAAGGAGAAAATCAAATTCAATAAAATGCTCGGTAAAATCACGCGATCCAAACTTTCTAACCATGAAATTGGAGCCCCGGTGATTTTTAGAATGATCACATATACAGCATGTTGAAATAATGTGCCTAGTAAAACCACAATAAACAATGCCAACAGCGGTGTGCGCCAAACCCGCCGTTGTAGAGCTTGAGAAATTGCAACGACTCCCAGATAGCCCATTAATGGTGCAAAATAGGGCATCGCCGAGATTAAACTGACCAACATCCCGGTAATAACCGTCCATAACCAACTGTTTTTGACCCGCTCCTGCAAAGACCAGGCTGCCAATAAAATCAAGATGATATCTGCAGTCCCTGAAACCAATTTTGTCTGTGAAAAAATTGCGGTCTGCAGAACATAAAAAACAACCAGCAACAAGGCGTACAAAAGGTGATAAATCATTGTTCTGGCTCCGGTATAAGTGGATTGATATCCACAGATTCAAAATCAGAGACAACCAAAACAGCATTAATGCTTTCGAAATCAACGATAGGTTGTACAGATGCCGTTTGAAACAAAGCATTTTCGCGACGTTGGGTCGAAAGCACCTGACCTACGAAAATGTTGGGGGGAAAATTCCCCCCAAGTCCGGAAGTTAGCACAACATCTCCTGGATCCACAAACACATCCAGGGGGATCATATCTAAGGATACATCCCCGGTCAATGACCCGACCAATTGTGCTTCAATCCCGGCAGACTTCAGGCGGATATTCACAACAGAAGTTGAATCTGTGATCAGTTTAACGCGAGCAGCTCCGGCAATCACCGCATCAACGCGCCCAACCAGTCCTTGCTGAGTGACTACTGGCATGCCGTATAACACACCATGATTGGTGCCGCGATCAATGATGATGTATTGCAAGAAGGGGCTTATTTCTCTGCCGATCACAGTGGCAGCAATGTAATTATATTGAGGATTTGTCCGACCAAAATCAAGCAGGGCAAAACACACCTGCGCCTCACCGAGCCGCTCTTCCATGACAATCAACTGGGTTTGGAGTTGTGTGAGTTGAGATTCGAGCAGGGCATTCTGCTCCTGCAATACCGTGATATCTCGAGGTGTGGTTAGAAAGTCTCGAGCTGAGAGGTAACGCACTGAAATCCAACTTTGCAGTGAGATCAAAGGATTGACCGACAAATTAAAAACTGGTGTCAAATACCCACTCAGAGCAAGGAATAAAAGCCCGCCGACTGCAATAAAAATGATGAGTGTTTGTATGTTTTTCGAATTAAGGAATTTCATATGGCGCCGATCCCATAATCATGATTGGATCGAATTGTCGAACAATCAGTAAAGAAAAACCAGGAATCAGGGATTATGTTAATATCATCCGAGTTGTTGGCTCCCGTTCTATACCAACCAGAAAACTTAAATACTCATCTTTATTCTGTAAAACGATACCGCACCCCCGTACAACACATGTTAAGGGATCTTCCGCTACCCAAACTCGAACGCGTAAGTCGGCTGATAATCGGTCTGCCAGATTTTTTAACTGCGAGCAACCACCAGCCAGGCAGATTCCGCTATCAATCAGATCAGCAAGTATTTCAGGTGGTGCCTCATCAAGAGCGTCACGGATTGTCTTAACGATCACCCCAATCGATTGTGAAATCGCCTCGCGAATCTCAACCGATGACACCTCGATGGATTCTGGTAAGCCTGTTACTAAATTCCTGCCACGCACCTCCATGGTGAGTTCCTCACTCAGCGGGAATGCAGATCCAATGGCGATTTTCACCTTTTCTGCCATTCTTTCACCAATGAATAAATTATATTTATTTCGAATATAGTTAATAATGTCCTGGTCAAGTTCATCGCCTGCAACACGTAAGGATCTGGAGACAACCACTCCCCCCATCGCAACGGCTGCCACTTCCGTTGTCCCGCCACCGATATCGACAATCATTGTTCCCTGCACATCCATAACCGGTAAACCAGCGCCAATCGCGGCTGCAGAAGGTTCGTGAATTAACATCACCTCCCTGGCGCCGGCAGCTTTCGCTGCATCAAAAACCGCTCTTTTTTCTACCTCTGTAGCACCTGAAGGGATGCCCACAACAACTCTCGGTTTCGGAAGGGGAACAATGCTCTGTTGATGGGCTTTTCCAATGAAGTATTCCAATAGCGCCTGGGTAATGTCATATTCAGAGATCACACCATCCCTTAAAGGACGCAGAGAAACGACATTTACTGGCGTCCTGCCAACCATCGCTTTGGCTTGTGCTCCAATTGCAATCGGGTCCCGTGTGCGTTTCTCGATTGCCACCCAGGAGGGTTCATTAATCACCACACCTTTACCGCGTATATAAATCAGTGTATTTGCAGTCCCTAAGTCGATACCGATGTCGAGGGAAAACAATCCCCAAAACCAGTTAAAGGGGGAAAATGCCAATTTATTTCTCCTTAAATTCACAAGTTTGTTAATGAAACATCACCAACAAGCCGTGCCAATTATACCATAGGGATATAAGTCAAACCTTTTAACAATATTCGACTTAAGTTTACCCTTCTGCTGAAAACCTGCCAACCTCAACGCCATGCTCATCACAAAAAAGTATCATAGTAGAGTTCCGTAATAGAACATCCCCTACCGATTTTCGACCCCAACTCGAAGAAAACCATGCCTGGTCATGATCGTTTGAGGGGTTTCCAAGATTTCTTTGATATCATCGCCCTCATTGATGACAAAGGTAAACACACCCATGGCGAAAAGTTTCTGCGACAATTCTTTGGACCCCTGCGACCCTCCGAAACCAGAGGGGTCGATAAGCACAATAACGGGAACCAGGCCTCTGTGCATCAAATCCATAGCAATGGTCAAAAGACGTGCATCCGTTTCAGGTGAGATAATTACCACTGTGGTGCCTCGGGCTAAACGGTTAACGTGCGTGCTTACCAAAGCCCAAATCGGGAGTTTGCCTTCAGCTTCGACTACAGCCAGGGTTTCAAGAATTTTACCCAATTGACGTTCGCCGCGCTCGGCAGGCAGGATTGAATAATTTTGACCAGAAGAGACCAAACATACCTCTCGTTTGTGGTTAATGTAATATTTAGCGAGCGAGGCAGCAATTGATATCGAGTATTCTGCTGTGTCCGGTGGCAACCTGTAAGCTTTTTTATAGCGACCCCACCATATTTGATGCAAATCCGAAGATCCGTATTCATCACTTCGAATATGGACATTTTTACGCGCATCAAGAAATATCCACACTTCTGCTAATGGGTCTTTTTCGAATTCTTTAACGATCAACATTTGCTTGCGTTCTGAAGACGGCCAATGGATCCTCCTGAGGGGATCTCCTGGAACATATTCGCGAACGCCTGCTGCATAAGGCGTAACCTCAAGTGTTTTTTCTCTTAATGCGCGACCACCGGGCAAGATGCCAAAGGGAGCCAAGAAAAATTGTATGTCAAATATGTATGGGATGACCAGTAATCGCTGACTTGACTCAACCTGTTTACGACGCAAGAACAACCCAAAGATATCCCCCGATTCAAGCTGTGTCGGGCCAAGCTCGTACCAACCCCTTTTTTGCAGCAAAGTCATCCCAATATGAGTCCTGGTTTTTTTGCCCCCTATGCCAGTGACCACCTTCGAGCCTGTCCCACCCAAAAGTTGAGATTGATCGGTGATTTTTAACCAAATTTTGGGCAGCGAAAAACGATTGACAATTTCATATTCCTCTGTGTGGACCTCACCGACCTGTTTTCGGGTTTCTCTTGAGGTCCGATTGAGCTGAACTCCCGATAAAGAGAAAATTGTCCACAAAGCGCTTACCGCGATGATCACAAGTAGTGTCACGGTAAGGCGCAGGTAAATTGGGTTTGGAGAAAGCCAGGGCAGGCGCGTGAGCAGGAAGCTTACTCCGGTCAAAAAGAGCATCCACCAGAAGGACCGGCCTAGCCTGATCACATTACACCACCATCCAGATCTCCCGCAGGAACGGGCAAGGTCTCCAATATTTCTCTCACGATCCGTGACGCGCTGACATCGGTTAAACGAGCAGATGGGCTTACCATCACACGATGCGACAATACATAAGGGGCAAGCATTTTGATATCATCAGGCAAAACAAAATCCCTGCCATCCAGGGCTGCCAGAGCCTGGCCGGCTTTAAAAAGACCCAGGCTTCCCCGCGGGCTGGCGCCGAGAAATACATCCGGGTGTTTGCGAGTCTCTCGTACCATCTGGACAATATACTGTTTTACGTGCTCTGATACATGAATGTTTTTGATCGTATTTTGGGCATTGATGATCTCATCAACGGACACAACAGGCATGAGTTCCATGATCGGATGGACCAGTTGCTGTTCCTCCAGAATCCTGATTTCGTTTCCCAGGGAGGTGTAGCCGATATCGATGCGTATTAAGAAACGATCCAACTGTGCTTCAGGCAACGGAAAAGTGCCTTCGTATTCGATGGGATTCTGGGTAGCTAAAACCATAAAAGGTACGGGCAGCGTATGGGTGATGCCATCCACGGTCATCTGCCGTTCTTCCATTGCCTCCAGCAGCGCCGATTGCGTTTTGGGCGTGGCCCGATTGATCTCATCAGCAAGCACAATTTGTGCCATTAACGGTCCTGGTCTGAATTCGAACTCACGTGTATTCTGGTTGTAAATCGAAACCCCTGTCACATCACTTGGAAGCATGTCCGGTGTAAATTGAATCCGTTTAAACGAACATCCCAGTGAGGCTGCCAGGCTGCGCGCCAGCATCGTCTTTCCAACGCCCGGCACATCTTCAATAAGGACATGACCCTGGCATAAGAAAGCAACGATCGTCAATGCGATTGATGTGTCCTTTCCGATAATTACTTTACTCAAATTTGTTTTGAGTTTATTTGCCAGATTCTGTACCGGGATTATGTCAACAGCCATAATAAAATCTCCTGTGTCACGCTTTTGTGAAGCAATTTGGTTCCCTGATTCTAGAGCTTTATTCTATCCCATTTCGAAGACAGCTACCTCAATTTCAAGTCAAGCATAAAAATTCAAAAATCTTCAAAGTGCTAGGTTTAAAAAGGTGATAAAATAAAATAGCACTGTGTCAAACAAGGATGAACATTGAAAAACCTTAACCCCGTGAAAACGAAAGGCCAATGCTCATGAGTGAATCGTTAACCCTTTTCCGCCTGCAAAAACTTGATACCGAAATCGATCAATCCAGATCGCGCCTTGAAGAAATAGAACGATTGCTCAGCGATGATCGCCGGCTAATGATCGCCACCAAAAACCATGAAAAAGCACAACAAAATCTGAAGGACGCCCGCATCAAACTGAAGTTGATCGAAGACAAGGTAGAAGCGCTAAGGATAAAACGTAAAAACAGTCAAAATGCACTTTTTAGTGGCAATATTAAGAATCCAAAGGAATTACAAGACCTTCAAATGGAAACAGAAGCGCTCCAACGCTACATTGCCCAATTAGAAGATGAACAATTGGAAACAATGATCAATCACGAAACCGCAGAAGAGGAATACCAGCTTGCTGAAAACGAACTCAAGCAAGTCAAAGCTTTATTAATCCAAGAAAATGCTGTTTTGGTGGGCGAACAATCAAAACTGAATGACACGCTCAGCCGATTGCTCCGAGAAAAAGAGGCGGTTCTTCAAGCCACCTCTCAAAAAAATCAGAGTCTGTACAATCAACTCCGAGAGCGAAAGCGAGGGGTTGCCGTTGTATCAATTGTCGATGGCAGTTGTGGCATCTGCGGCCAGGCGATAACGCCTGCAGACCTGCAAGCAGTACGATCCTCCAGTGTCCTGGTTTTTTGCTCCTCCTGCGGGAGAATACTATACGAAGGTTGACTTTTTTTATCCAAACCTTCTCAATACAGAGACAAGCACCATCCCCAAGATTTGAAGGCCAACCATCAGAATCAGGGGGCTCAAATCCAATCCACCGATTGGTGGGACATGTTTTTTAATCGGGGCTAAAAGAGGCTCAACAATCCTCCCCAGGGTCGTGATTATCGGGTGATTGGGGTCCAAAAAATACCGCAGCAGTACATAAATAAAAACTGCAAGAATTAAAATTCTGATTGATGCGTTGACAACAATGATGATTAAACCCATTTCTCCTCAATCGATTCAATGAGTATTATTAAGGCCTGGCCCCAAAAATCGTCGTTCCAAGTCGAATGATTGTAGCACCTTCTTCAATCGCTACTTCATAATCAAAGCTTGTCCCAATCGAAAGCTCGTCCCAGGAAATTTCAGGTAATTGATCTTTTAAAAATTGCTGTAAACGTCCCAGTCGTTGATAAAAGGGGCGTGTCTTTTCAGGGTCGTCAAAGAAAGGCGGCATGCTCATCAACCCATGAATTTTTATGTGCGGAAAAAGTGAGATTTCCTTGAATTGTGCCACCAGATCGGGCCAAGAGTTTTCATCCCAAGCGTTCCAACCGTGTTTGCTTTCTTCACCGCTCACGTTCACTTCGATCAAAATGGGCATGATTCGGTTGATTTCCGCACAGTAGCGGTCCAGGTACCGGGCAATTTTCAATCGATCAACAGCATGGACCCAATCAAAATAGCTGCAAACAGTACGTGTCTTTCGGCTTTGAATGTGGCCGATCATGTGCCAGGTAAGCTTTTCATCTCCAGCCAATGCACGAATTTTCTCATAAGCTTGTTCCGGGTAGTTTTCTCCAAAGTCGCGTAAACCTGCAGCAATACCAGCTTTAATCGTCTCTAAAGGCAACAGCTTTGTCACTGCGACCAGTTTAATATCCTTAGCCTCACGCCCGCCCTTCTCGGCAGATTTCACCATCCGTGTCTTGATCGTTGCCAGGTTTTCTTCTATTAGGGCAACTTTTTCTGAGAAGCTCAATTCAATCATTGTGTACACTCCCGTTCGCTCTTAATGATCTTTGATGCCCATGATCACTGCAAATCGTCCAGTTTTCCCCTTCTCTCCACGATGGGAATACCAATCTTCAACATTGCATGCGGTACAGACTCTCGAGACTTCAACTTGCTGCACCCCAGCTTGATAGAGGATCTCCTGGTTAGCCTTCCATAGATCCAGGTGAAGCCCTCCGTCCTGCTGCTGAAAATACCGTTTTCCATCAGCACCTAAATGTGCCTGAAATAAGCGCAATACATCGGAGCCAACCTCATAGCAGCTCTGGCAAATCGAAGGTCCAATTCCTGCCAACAATGATTCGGGGCGGGAACCAAAACCGGCGGACATTTTCTCAACCGCTCTTTGGGCTACGCGTCGGTAAGTACCCTGCCATCCCGCGTGGACGATGCCGACGGCTCGTGCCTGAGGGTCAACCAGCAGGATTGGCACGCAGTCAGCAAAGCGCATAAATAGAGTGATATTGGTGTTCGCGGTCAGGATGCCATCCGCCCTTTGGTAGGGAGCATCCAGGTTTCTTGGTGAGTCTGCACAAACAACCTGGTCACCATGCACCTGCCAAACATCAAATCGGGAAGAAAGATCACGACCGAAGGCAGTAAATATCTTTTTAAGGTTACTCGAAACTGCTTGCGGATCGTCTCCCACCGTTCCGCCAGTGTTTAAACTATCAAAGGGCGGCTGACTGATGCCACCTCTTCGTGTCAAAATTGCGTGGAATACCGGAAGGCTTTTAAAACTTTCAAACTGGTAATAACGCAGACCGTCTTTCTCATAAAAACCCATTAAGAATGACGCTCCATCTGTTCTTCAATCTGCATGACCACCGCCTGTTTTAATTGCATCTCATTTCGGTTTTCCTTGATCGATTCTTCCAGGTATGGATAACCAAACCAGGCTGAAGCCAAACCAAACAAAGCACCCGTCACCACGCGGAACAGCGGCGTGCTTTCTCGAAGCGGAATCCACTCAAAGATTGCCCATCCTGTCTGGCTGAGCAACTGCGAGAACCCGTCCAGACCAATCGGTCCCAGGCCAAACAGGACCCATACATACCATGGTATTGGTTTTATCTTCTTACCGGTCAGTGAGAACACGAAACCAAACACAAGGATCACACTGTAAATTGCCATATCGCGCTGACATAATGCGGTTTTATACCCCATAAACTCATTGCCTAAAAAGCGACGAGAAGCATTAATTTCGTTCTCATTTATTCCAGAAGCTTGCTCGAAAGTGATGAAGCCCTCCATATCCGCCAGGTTGCTGGGATAGAAGAGCTGCTCGCCAAATAGGAAAAATGAGCGATAACCCAACTGGTGACATAAGGGACTGTACACAGTGTAAATACTTTTAGCTGAAGTTTCCAAACCCAATTTCATTAGCCCTGGCGCAAGTAAAGCAAGGAAGACATACAAAAACACAAAGAAATTCAGAATCAACATGAAATTTTTGGAAAACCAGTAGGAAAAGCGATCCGATTTTTCCATCTGCAAAGGTTGTGAAATCCGTTTTACTAATACCAGGTTACCCTTTGACCGTGCTTCATCCAGCCTTGCTTCAGCTTTTTCGAAGGCAAGAGTAATTTCATCGATTCCAAAGGTCTTGACCAAACGATAAACGCCAATGTCTAAAACAGGTGCTTTGCTCCCGAATTCAGATTCCAGGATGGGTTCGCGATCGATATCGATGATGGTTAAGGCATGGGGATGCTCATTTTGAATCTGTTTCAGCAGGTGGACAATCTCTTCAAGTCGTCGATCCTTTTTTGAAATAAACAATGTTACCTGTATCATTCGTTCAACCCCAATAATAATAAATACCGCTCAATCAAATCAGCATTTAATTCACCAATGTGGGTTTTTACCAATTCGCCTGACTCATTAAAAAACAACGTTGTTGGAAAACCAAAAACCTTGTTTTGATGGACAACCGCACTGGTTGGATCCAATAGGAAGGTTAATTCAAACCCATGTTGATCAACAAAATTGCGCACTACCGATTCATCTTCACCTGCGTTGATAGCCAGAACGACCAATCGATCATCATAGCGCTCTGCATAACTTTGAAATAAGGGCATTTCTGCAAGACAGGGCGGACACCAGGTTGCCCAAAAATTTACCAGCATGGGTGTGCCCTGGTAATCTTCCAATGCAACCGGTTTTCCATCCAGCGTAAATAAATCAGAGCTTTGTTCCTCGGGGCTGAGTTCTTCTGTGATGGTTTCAGGATTCGGGTTGGTACCCTCGGGCACCGTGATTTCCGATACCGTTTCATTTGAAGGCGGGTTAACCTGCTGCCGTTTCAACAGAATAGACTGGCGTAGCTCAAGCACCACCAATATGCCTAGCCCGATAATCAGGAAAATTAATCCAACGTCAATCAGCCAGTGTTTGTTTTTCAGATTCTTCACAATCCCTATCCAGATCAGATCCCAAAATCAATTAGACGATCAAACGTTGCTAATTGCTGATAGATGCCTAAGAATAGCATCACGCCAACCAGAATTAAAAGAATGCCCATCACAATTTGAATGCGATGCATCACTTTACCGTATTTTCTTAATACATCCGTCACCCATCCTACCCCCAGAGCCGCTATTAAGAAAGGCAAAGCCATTCCAAGAGAATATATACTGAGTAGACTGACACCCTGCCCGATATTGGCTCGTTCGATTGCCAGGGTCAGGATTAATCCCAATGTCGGTCCCACGCAGGGTGACCATCCAGCAGAAAAAACCACACCCATCAAAAATGACGCAAAAAAGCCACTTCCCTGGCTCAGTTTAGATTGAGGTCTGAAATCATAATTCAAAAAAGGAATATTGATCAGCCCTGTCATTTGCATGCCGAACAGGATGATAATCACACCTCCAGCCTTAGCCAGTATATCGCGGATTTGATAGAAAAACAGACTGAATACAGAAAAAGCCAATCCCAGCGAAATAAACACAAAACTGAACCCCAGCACAAAAGCCAGACCATGTAAAAAAGTCCTGAGTTTGTTAACGCCTGCTTCCTGAGCAGAGATCGACCGCCCACTTAAATAACCCACGTAAGCTGGCACAAGCGAGAAAACGCAGGGGGAAAAGAAGGAAGCCAGACCTGCCAAAAAAGCCAGCCCAATCGAAACTTTGATGGTATCCATATCGTCAGCCTTAGATCGCCTTAAGATACGACCTCAACGGTGACTGGCGTCGATTTTCCAAATCCAGTCCAGATGAGATCCCCTTCCTGATAAGGGACTTCGGGCTCAACCCAGCGCCAGATCCACTTGGCGTCTTCAAGCCGGCAATTGATGCACCCGTTCGATTTCATGATACCGAAGGCATTGTGCCAGTATGTTGAATGGATGTAAACGCCATTGGGTTCAATGCCAAAATTCCATCCCACGCCAGGTAAATCAAAACCCGGCATAAAACGACCGTCCTGGCTGTAATGCATGGCGATGTTTTTACGCCAGGGTGTATGCTTACCGAGGGGTGTAATCCATTCTCCGGTTTCAAAATTCCGCCCCCCGGTTGTCACAGTGGTAAAAAATACCTCCTGGTTACCTTCGAAACAGGTCAGGGTTTGATTTCCCACGCCACGCATTTGGATTAAGATATGTTTATCGCCGACCCCCGGATTTATGGGGGCAATATCTTCAGGCATGATCGGCTTACACACATGGGCATCTACCCAATAGGTATCGGGGTAGGCACCCACTTTTTGCATCAATAAATATTGCGGTCGACCGGTTGTAGGGTTCCGGCGAATATCAGATGCCCAATAAACCTGGGAATACCGTACTCTGGGGTAGATCACATGTGGATCTTTTACCCAGAACTGGTAAGTTTCCTTGGGTTTCGTCAGGTCAATGTCAATATAAGGGGTGGTAATCTCTACCCACATTCCGCGCGAACCATCAGGCATTTCCGGAAGTTCTGCCAGCGGTTCCTGGGGGATATGTCGTACTCTTTGCATGTCATCAGCATAAATATAACCTTCTGGCGTTTCAACCCACCTCTGATTAATCCGCAGTCGATCCAAGTGCTTGGCGATGACCTCTTGTTTCCAGACAAAAACATCATCAAACCAGGCAGAACCAACTGTTGGGGCATCAATGTAAGGCTCGCTTCTGATCGGAATACGCGTGCCTGGTTCACCGACACATATGCGACCTAATTGCTGGTTTACGGGGAAATCTGGCAGTGTGGATTCAGGTTGTAGTAATTGGCTGCCCTCACTCAAAATTTTTCCCAGCCCACTGCCTCTGATTGCCAGCCCACCCAATGCCAGAGCTGAAAGCTTTAGAAATTCACGTCGAGAAATTTGATCTTTTCGCATCATAATATGATAAAAATAGTCCAATGAGTCATCATTGTCAATAAATGCCTATATTTCTAGCTCCCTGTTCAAAACCAGGGCACGCATTTGTTCAATTTCGGGAGCCCACCAGGCGTCTCCAGGCAGATAAGGGATAATTTCTCGAATTTTCTTGAAAATCTTTCCTGTTCCTGCGCCTAATACCGCCGATGGGTGCTGTTTGAGCCGTAAAACCAACGCGCGTGCCGCGACATAACACTCAATCGCTATTACATGTGCTGTGTTGGAAACAATTTGCGCCGCGTGGCGGGCAGCCGTCATTGCATTGGCGTTGTGGTCCTCTTGCTGAGCAGATACTGGCAGTGACCCAATTGAATCCGGGCTGGAAAGCGTCCGGTTTTCTAACACCAGGGAAGCGGCTGTATAATGGGGCATCATCATCCCTGAATTCAAACCCGCGTCCTCATTTTTGTCGACCAGCATCGGTGGAAGTCCACCATTAGCAGTGGCGTCAACCAGCCGGCTCGTTCGCCGTTCTGAAATTGCTGCCAGCTCAGTCAATGCGATTCCCAGGTAATCCATCACCATGCCGATGGGCTCGCCATGGAAATTACCCCCAGAAAGGGCAACACCCGGGTCAAACAACAGGGGGTTATCCGTTGCAGCATTAATTTCAATCTCAATAATTCTCTGAACAAAATCCAGCGTATCCCTGCATGCTCCCTGGACTTGGGGCGCACAGCGTAATGAATAGGCGTCCTGCACACGCCGTGCCCGGTCAACCAGGTTGCTTCCACTGATCAACGCTCGAACATTTTCTGCCACCTTGGCTTGACCCGTAAATCCTCGGGCACGATGAAGGCGCTCATCGAATGCTGCAGAACAGCCCATCAAGGCTTCAAGGGAAAGCGCCAACGAGATCTCTCCTGCCTTTAACAATGTCGCCGCGTCAAAGACAGCCAGAGCGCCAATCGCCGCGGAAAAAGAGGCGCCATTCGAAAGAGCCAGTCCTTCCTTCGCCTGTAAAATGATGCGTTCGATCCCGGCACGAGCCATGGCCATTTTTCCACTCAAGGTATCACCCTGATAGCGTGCCGACCCCGATTCAGCATCAATATCCATCAAATCAGTGGTGATAACCAGCGCAAGGTGCGAAAGCGGCGCCAGATCGCCCGAAGATCCCAACGAACCTTGCGAAGGAACAACAGGGGTTAATTGTTTGTTAAGCAATGCTAGGAGGGTTTCAACAAGTTCCAGACGAACACCTGAATGTCCTTTTGCCAGTGTGTTTGCCCGAACCAAGATCGCCGCTCTGACGATTTCATCTGGCAAGCGATCTCCCGTGCCAACCGCGTGGCTGAGAATCAAGTTTCTGCTCAATTGAGCTGAATCTTCAGCAGATATTTGAATATCAGAAAAAACTCCAAATCCAGTGTTGATCCCGTACACTGGCTTGCCGGATTGGATAATTTCTTCAACCCAACTTCGAGATTGATTGATCGCCACCTTTGCTTCTGGAGCAAGTTCAACATATGCACCGTTTCGAGCAACTGCAATGATCTCTTCTATCGTTAAATGATTGCCATCAATCTTGACTGATTCCATAGTAACTCCATTTTCAGAAGATGAATAATCCTAATAAGCTAGAAACCAGGGGAACGGTGATGTTATCAACATCACTGTAAGGCAGAGACTCGGTTATCGTTGTCGCAACCGCAATCACAGCAATCGGAAGCAGGTATTGTGACATTGGGTGGGGAAAAAAATTTTGCCAAACAAACACCCATACCACCAACACCGAGAAAACAAAACCCCCAAGGAGCATGGTCAAAGAACCTGCCAGACTCTTTTTCAGCGACCAGGGAAGTTTTATACCACCAACCTTTTTCCCAACAATATCTGCGAGACCATCTCCCCCACACAGCATCATCATCGCAACAATCCCGATTGGAGACCGCCGCCAAAAGACAATTGTCAGCACAACAAAAGCAATCCCATAAAATAAGGGGCCTCGCAGGATCTCACGTCGATCCCCGGTGCGCGACATCGCGGTCACTGCAGATGGGTCTTTAATTACACCTGCGCCCACCAGGGCAAATTGAATTGTTATTGCTAGGGGAATCAACGCGGCTAAATATGGCGCTGAAGGTGTTTCATTAAACAGCAGCCAGCAGAGAACAAAAATTGGGCCGGTCCCGATGTGGATGATTTTACGGCTGATGACGCTCGAAACCCATCCCCGATGAGCAATAAAATCGTTCAACCTCAGCCAAACAATCGCAATCAAAACGGTCAAAACAAGCGCCAACAGGTTATTATTGAGCATAATTCCCTTTCTGAGTTCCAGCAAATACGCTAATCACCTTTGCGACCTCGCCGACTTTCAAGCGTGCGCTCAATATCTCGTTCCATATCCCGCTTCTTTAGGGTTTGCCGCTTGTCGTAAATTCGTTTTCCTCTTGCTAAGGCAATTTCTACTTTGGCAAGACCGTTGCGTAAATAGAGTACGGTCGGGACGATTGTTACACCCTTCAAGCGCACACCATCCCACAAGGCTTTGATCTCACGTTTATGCAATAGAAGGCGCCGATCACGTTCTGGTTCATGGTTAAATGCGCTGGCATGTTCATAAGGTGCAATGTGGGCTCCCACCAACCAGGCTTGCTTACCGTTGGTTCGAACATACGCTTCAGAAAGCGACACCTGTCCCGCCCGGATCGATTTGATCTCAGATCCTTTCAACTCAATGCCGGCTTCAAAGGTTTCCAGGAGCTCATATTCAAATTTCGCTTTTCTATTTCTTGAAATGATCTTTTTTCCATTCATGACCTTTAATTTTAACACAGACTTGGTGCTGAAAGAACCACAAAATAACAATTAACCATCCCTGTTTGATAAACGGACACCTTGCATTGGTGCAAACCATGAGCGTTCAGGCGAATATCAGTGGGTTATAATAGAAGCGTTGTTCAATGGAGATTACCTTCGGGAAGTGAGACCATGGATATTGCATTAGCATTAGGCGGGGGTGGCGTCAGGGGCGTTGCCCATATTGGCGTATTACGCACCTTGGAAGAACACCGATTCAAGATCAAAGCTATTGCCGGAACAAGCGCCGGTGGACTGGTGGGAGCTGTTTACGCTGCCGGGTTCAGTACCCAGAAAATCGAGGATGCCATTAACGATTTTTCTCCTTTACGGTCATTTTCCCGTCAAGCCCAGGACAGCCCATCCCTGTTGGGCCTGGGCGGAATTTCCGAAATACTCGAAGGGCTTCTTTCCGATATCACCTTCGACGAACTAAAAATTCCCTTTGCAGCCACAGCGGTCAGTCTGTATACTGGCAAAGAAATTATTCTCAACAAGGGCAAAGTGCTCGATGCCATTCTGGCGACTGCAGCCGTTCCTGGCGTTTTTCCTAGCCAAAAAATTGGCGGACGGGTGCTGGTCGACGGGGGAATTCTTGATCCAGTACCTGTGCAGGTTGTGCGCTGGTTGCGTCCAGACCTGCCTGTCATCGCAGTAACGCTGCATAAACGGCCTTCGGATTTCCCTGAAGAGGAAGTGCCGCTGCCCATCTACATCCCAGGACCGACGCCAATTGTTGAACATCTTACCAACCTCAAATCTGTTCAGGCATTTAAAATTTTTGCTCAATCAATGGAAATAGCCAGCCAGCATTTAACTGAACTTTCCATGCTGGTATATAAACCAGAAGTGATCATCTCACCACCGGTCGGGCATATTGGCTTGCTGCAAAAAATTGAGGTTAGCGAAATGATTGACGCCGGCATGATCGCTACTGAAGAAGTGCTGGACGAGATTGAAGCAGAAGCCAATTGGATGAAAAAACTGCAGCGCAAAGTTAAACATCGCGTCAATCCTGATCCCCTGCCCGATTATTGGGGGAACATCAAAAGATAAGCTGAATGATTGAAGGAAGTTCTCTTAACCGATGTGAGGTCCAGTTGTTTTCCCTGCATTTGTCGCCGGCGTTAGGATTGGCCCGGCACGATTGAAGCTCGGTGATCTCCCCCTTCTGGGAATACCTATCGGGATCAAAAAACGCTCATTAAATCAATGGTTTCTCACTCCTATACCATGAAAAGGTTCACAGACAATGACCGATCATCAGCCAGAGAAAATTGAATTCGAAGGGTGGCATTTCCGCGTCCAATATCCCCGCCAGCACGCACAAAAAACGCGTGTCATGTTGTTATTCCATGGCTACGAGGGCAATGAAAACGTCATGTGGGTTCTCACTCGCCCGCTACCTGATAACTACCTGCTCATTGCGTTACGTGCTCCCATTCAGCACAGTGAAAACCAGTATGTTTGGCACGAGATTGCTTCTCAATGGCCGAATATCGATGTTTATCGCCAGTTTTCTGATCAATTGCTTATAACCATCGACCATTGGTTGCAAAAGCAGGACATCCATTCAGATAAATATGATCTGATGGGTTTCAGCCAGGGGGCAGTCGTCGCCTATGCCCTGGCTTTTCTTAAACCGGACAGGATTAATCGTGTTGCAGCACTGGCAGGATTCATTCCTTACGTCTGGCAGGCACAAATCGATGGGAGCGTGGTCAAAAATAAACACTTTTTTATCGCTCATGGGACAAAGGATGAGATTATTCCCCTGATAAAAGCACAGCAGGCTGCAGCGTTTCTGAAGAAGAACAACGCCCAAATCACCTTCTGCGAAGCAGAAATTGGTCATAAATTAAGTTCAAATTGCTTTCCTGGATTAGGTGCTTTTTTTACTTAACGCCCGCTGATTAATGCAATTACACCCAGAAAGACGCCCAGGGCACCAAGTCCGATAATAATTAATCCCATAGGCAGACTGCCCGCCCTGAAGGAATCTCCCGGTGACTCAAATGTCGGGATCTCAAGCGGCGCCGGCTCGGTAAATGTGGGCAACCGCGTGGCATCTGGGGTAATTAAAAATTGTGCTGCCAGGGTTGGATCAATAGTCCGGGTCACATTAGGCGTTGAGGTGGGTGGTGGCTCAACCAATGGAAGGTCACCCCCATAAAGTGTAACCAAGTTAGCATAAACCCAAGCAACACCGCCTCGAGCGCCCGGGTATTCTATTTGGATCCAATCTCCATAACGGCCAATCGCGTTGGCTTCTTGATTAATCAGCAAAATGCCGACCTTTTCTGTAAGTGCGTTAGGACCTGCGCGAACATTGATTTGTGTGTCTGTCGCTGTAAGCGGATTGACAACAACGTATGACCCACGAGGTGTACTGGTCACGGTTGACAATACCCCGGTAGGCTGTTGTGCTAAGGGTTCACCCGTCACCGGGTTGTAAAAGCTGAGCAAGACCAACAATATTGCCGAAAAAACCAACAAGACAGCCCAATTGCTGCGAATTTGCTTTGGATCTCTCATGTTTCTCCTTAACATTCAGACAAACGGATTATAATCTATGGCGGTGCATTAAGAAAGTTGGTCATTATTATCTGATAACGCTAGCCAGGAAGGTCAAATCATGCCCATTACTCGCATCTATCATGGTGATATCAATCCAAGCGATATTGCCCGGGATCTGATCGCATATTATCATCGCGGGGCTTACCAGGTCCAGCAAATTGGACGCGACCCGCAAATCGCCTTGCAAATCGCCACTCGCCAATTTCAGCGTTCAGGCGGCAAAACAGCGTTAACGATCACGATACACAGGGTTGATGATGGAATATCGGTTCAGGTTGGCAAACAAGCCTGGATGGGTGTGGCAGCCAGCCTGGGTGAAACCGCTTTACGAGCAATCCGCAACCCGTTTTCACTCATCGGGCGTCTTGATGATATTGCCCAGGACATTGAATCACTCCAGTTGAGCGAAGAGGTTTGGGAGGTCATCGAACGAACCCTTCAGCAACATGGGCTTGGAAAGGACCTTTCCGATAGACTCAAACGGTATGTTTGTCCATATTGCAATACGGCCAACCCGCCAGGAGAAAGCCGTTGTATCGCGTGCGGAGCACCTTTGGGGGATATCCAACCAATCGCCTGTTTGAATTGCGGATTTATTGTCAGCTCTTTAGATCGAATCTGCCCTAACTGTCAGAATCCGTTGCCATCGGGAAGTTAGGATCTAAGATTGATTATTCAAGCGCGGTAAAGGATCAAATCTTTTAGCAGAAATTTATTTGATCTTCCGCCAGCGACGATTATGACGCATAATAAAATCGTCTGCACCATGTGGCCCCTGGGTGCCAGCTTCGTAAACGGGCAAATTTTCTAAACCCTGCGACTCCCATGCATCAATAATTCCCTGCGTTAACCGCCAGGCTTCCATCACCTCATCGCTACGATTGAAAAGCGTCGCGTCTCCCTGCAAACAGTCAAGCAACAACCGCTCATATGCATCGGGGTGTGAATCACCAAAGGTTTCTGCGTAACTGAAGCGCATTTCAACAGGCTCAATGTGCATAGCCCCACCAGGCACTTTGGCGCCTAAAAATAATGTGATCCCCTCATCGGGCTGAATGTGTAATACCAGCACATTCGGTGCGTCTCCAGCCAAATTGGGTTGATCAAACAAGGTCAGTGGGATTTGAGTGAATTGAATCGCAATCTCTGTCACTCGTTTTGGTAAGCGTTTTCCTGAACGTAAATAAAAAGGAACTCCAGCCCAACGCCAGTTGTTGACAAACAAGCGGGCCGCCATGAAAGTCTCAGTTATCGAGCCCGGATCAACATTTGCTTCATCACGATAACTGGGCACGCGTTCTCCATTAATCGTTCCGGATACATACTGAGCACGAAAGGTATTTTTTATTGCCGATTTGCCTTTAATATCACTGATGGAATTCAGTACTTTGACCTTTTCATCTCTAACCGCTTTGGCGCTGAATACTGCTGGCGCTTCCATGGCTGTGAGAGATAATAGCTGTAGTAGGTGATTCTGGAACACATCTCTGACCACACCTGCACGGTCGTAATATCCTGCCCGGGTTCCCACGCCTTCCGATTCTGCCATAGTGATTTGGATGTGATCAATATTGTTACGATTCCAGAGGGGTTCAAAAATCCCGTTGCCAAACCTGAAAGCGAGAATATTTTGAACGGTTTCTTTGCCCAGATAATGATCCATTCGGTATATTTGGTTCTCATGAAAAACAGCATGAAGTGATTCATCGAGCAATTGTGCTGACTTCAGATCGTGCCCGAAAGGTTTTTCAACCACGATGCGCCGCCATCCACCAGGACAAAACTCTAAATCTGATTGACCGATTTTTTCAACGATATCCGCGTACTCACTCGGTGGAGTTGCCAGGTAGAATAGTGTATTTTTTATACCCAAATCACTTAAAAGCTTGCTTAACTGTGTATAACCCGCTCGATCCTGAAATGCCGACTCAATATAATGAGTTCGTTCAACGAGTTGGTTGAGCACTTTTTCGTCAACGGGTTGAGTGCGGGCAAAATCCCTTATCGCCTGACTTAATACTTCCCTCATTTTTTGATCATCCCAAGGGCGTCTGGCGAAACCGATGATATAAAACGGCTGAGGCAGATGATTAGATTTTGCGTTTTCATATAGCGCAGGTATCAGTTTTCTATGCGAAAGGTCGCCCGTGATACCAAAAATCACAATTGCAACGCTTTCGGTACATGGAAGATTTTTCACTTTAATAGCATCCATTGTGAACTCCAAAGAAGTTGATCTAAAAAACAATTCCTTTTATTAGGAGACAATTCTACCTGAATCCCTAAAAGGTATTGCATTTTCCCCGGGGTCAATTTGAAAATGGATGTGGATACCAATATTCGAGAAATTTGGATTGAACTTGGAGATCAATCCCTGGCTTTTTCCCTTCCAATGATATTTTCATTGTTATACATAGCAAGTCTCGATTTTTCACATGAGCATCGATTATAATAAGAGTGCCAATAAATATTTTTAAATACGGCAGCATAAGAAAGGAAAAAATGACCAGAAACACGTTAAGGATCTTCTCGGGAAATGCCCACCCAGAACTGGCAAAGGAAATTGCTGAAATACTGAAAGTCCCCATGGGTCGGTCAACCACAACGATCTTTCCCGATAGCGAGACCTATATCACCATCGATGAGGTCGTGCGTGATCAGGATATTTTTATCGTCCAACCATGCAGTGCTCCCGTAAACGAACATCTTATGGAATTAATGCTGTATCTTGACGCCTTCCGACGCGCCAGCGCAAATTCGGTGAGTGTACTCATTCCTTATTTTCCTTATGCACGCCAGGATCGAATGGCAAAGGGCAGGGAAGCAATCAGTGCCCGGGTCGTCGCGAACATGCTCGAGACCATGGGAGCAGACCGGGTGATCTACATGGATATTCACAACACAGCCATCCAGGGATTCTTCAACATCCCGGTAGATCCACCTTCGGCTATCCCGGTATTGTCGTCTTACTTCAAAAAGGAGCGCTTTAAAAATTATGTCATCGTCAGTCCGGATGTCGGTCGGGCTGACGTTGCAGGCAAGTATGCTGAACAGACCGGCCTTCCCCTGGTGGTGATGCACAAACGTCGCGACTCGGCAACGGAAACACACACAACCCATGTTGTGGGTGACATTCGTGGAAAAAGCCCGATCATCATCGACGATCTCATGGCCAGCGGCAGCGTTATGCTTCAGTTAGATGCGCTTTACGATGCTGGTGCGGTTGGGAAAGCCTATTTCGCGGTTACCCATCCGGTCTTACTACCAACCGCCATTGAGTACCTCAACAATGACGACCGGATTGAGAAATTGGTCGTGACCAATACCATCCACATTCCTTTAGAAAAACGAGTTCCGAAACTCGAAATCCTCTCAATTGCGCCCTTATTAGCAAAAATTATTGATCGGATTTATCATGGCAAAAGCCTTTCCGATTTGTTGGTGTTGACATAAAACACAGCGCGATGAAATTGGTCTCTAAAGGTTTTGTTTCGGTTTATATCAGTTGTTTGAATGTGGTTAACGACTGATGCACATGCGCGTTTGATGCCCAGTCCATAAACGTTTTCAGAACGGCGCTGATTGCGCAGCAAATTTGTTTTACACGCCTATCACATGGAAAAAGGATGTACTAAACTGGTTTGTCCCCTGATGAATTTCGTGATGCCTATTCAAAACTTAAGACGGCCACAGCTCCGGATGCAACGATTTTATAGAAACAAAACCCTTTGTGCCAACCACCACATGGTCCAAAATCGGCAATTCTAGCATATTTCCTGCTTCGATCAACATTCGAGTCAGATGAATATCTTCAGGACTGGGCGAGGGATCACCACTCGGGTGGTTGTGGACAATAATCAGAGAGGCAGCATTGTGACGAATTCCGGATTTGAAAATTTCTGCAGGTCTTATCGTAGAAGCATTTAACGAGCCTCGGTAAAGTTGCTCTGTTCGGATATGATGATTCCGGGTGTCCAGCAGCAAGATCCACAATTCCTCTTGTTCAAAGTGCGCCATTTTATACTGAACCCGGTCCGCAACATCTTGAGGGCTGGTGATCAACCCCCGCTCTTCGGGTTGCTTTTTTGCTATGCGAATTCCCAGCTCGATTGCTGCTTTTATTTGAGCGGCTTTGGCTGGTCCGACACCATCAATTTGGCATAACTCAGAAAACGTTGCTCGCTGCAATCCTTCCAATCCTTCAAAATGATATAGCATTCGTTGCCCCATTTGCACCGCGCTCATTCCATGTGTCCCAACGCGTAATAAGATCGCCAGCAGCTCTGCATCATTGAGAACACTGGCTCCCTGTTTCTCCAAGCGCTCTCGTGGTCTTTGTGACTGTTCAATGTCTTTAATGCGGTACCCAACTTTATTGTCTGCCATGGTGTTCCTCTCTTTGAGCTGCACGGTCTGAATTCAAAATTAGCGACCAATTTCAAATTCGGATCTAAAAATTGTCCAAGCGTGCATCCCTTTTTTAAAACCCAGGATGCATCATGATATAATTCACCAATGATCAATCACATACCAAGATAAAACATGGAAATAATTGTTAGCCAACATCGCAACTGTGATCGGATTAAAATAACAGGCAGGATCGATAGTCTCACAACACCTCACTTTGAAACTGTGCTAAAATTCCGTTGAACGATGACCATTATAATATCATCGTGGACTTGCTGAATGTGAATTTCATCTCAAGTTCTGGCATGCTTAACATTGTGAAACACCAACACAAATTAATCAGGCAAAACAAAGGCGAAAGCGTCTTTTTACACGTACCAGAGCTTGTTAATCAAAGTTATGAAGTGGCTGGATTCAACACCATTTTTAAATTCTTTCAGGATTTTGATTCTGCAAAAATTGACTTCTCGAGATCTAATAAATGAAAACCAAAACATACCCCGCAAATTACAAAAGTCTGGCAACCATCAGCCAATTTATCATTGAACAAGCAGAGGATGCAGGGTTCTCACCCAAAGATGTTTATGCTATCCAAATTGCAGTGGATGAAGCTTGCTCGAATATTATAGACCATGCCTATGGTGGTGAAAATCTGGGGGAGATAACCATTAAATTCAACAATTTTAAAAACAAAATCCAAATCATCCTCATTGACAAAGGCAAACCCTTTATCCTGGAAGATGTACCCGAACCGGATTTAACTTCACCGCTTGAGACTCGGAAAGAACGCGGGTTAGGCGTTTTCTTCATGAAAAATTTCATGGATAGCGTTCTGTTCGAATTTTCCAAGTCGGAAGGCAATATCCTGACGATGGAGAAGAATAAAGGAGAATAACTTGGGTACTAAAAAACCCTCCGGGGTTCTCCATTTGCTCACTTTCGAAACGCTGATCAGTTTTTTTGAGCAATTGACGTCGTTTGGTGAGTGCGCCGGACAAATCGGGTTTTTAGAGGTTTTTTTTCAAGAGCATTTTTCAGCCTCGGTTTATGTCTGGTTGAAAACACCACATAAATCAAATACTTCAAGCATCAGGCACATCAATCTTCCCTTTGATCCAATTACATTTGCTGATAACCAGTCCTCAGAATTGGCAAAGGCTCATACCTTAGAAATAGAAGAGGCTTATTGGGCGATCTTTCCACTGTCCCAGGGAGATGAATACTTTGGGAAGCTGATCTTGTCAAGAAATATCCCCTTTACAGAACAGGAAGTAACCGTCTTGGAACAATACTCGGCTGTCGCTGGGCTAGCCATTTTCTCAACTTTGCAGGTTCAACTTCAACATTGGCAGCAGAAGCAATTGAAACTGGTTCGGTCGGTCACCATGCGAGTTTCACAGATCACAGACCTCACGCGTTTAACGCAGGAATTATCTAGACTGATTCAGGAAACCTTCAATTATTATTATGTAGCCGTCTTCCTGATCCAGGATGATACTGGAAGGCTGCATTTTAAAGCCAGTGCTGGATCTGATGAAAGTAAACGACCTGAATTTGAACTGGACGAACATCCCGGGTTTGCCCTTGGCGAACACATCATTGGCTATGTTGCCCAAACTGGTTTGGAATTGGTGGCAAATGATGTAACCAAAGAACCGCGATATCATTCCGTCGATTCTTTGGTTGCGACCCAGGCTGAAGTTGTCATTCCACTCAAAGTAGAAAATCGCATTTTTGGAGTTCTTGATATTCAATCCGATGTCAAGAACGCTTTTGATCACGAGGACTTGTTGGTTTTGCGTGCTCTGGCAGACAATATCTCTATCGCGATAGAAGGTGTGCGGCTTTACCAGTACGCCCAAAAAAGAGCTGAACAGCTTGCTATCGTTGCAGATGTGAGTCGAGCAGTGACTCATCTCCTAGATATTGACGAATTGCTTCAAAAAACCGTCACATCGATTCACGATCGATTTAAAATTCCATATGTGCATCTCTATACGATTGATCCTGTACATCAACAAATTTCTTTTAAGGCGGGTAGCGGGGGTCGAACAAAATTCTATCAAAAAGCTGAAATCTCATTCAATATCAATTCAGAAATGGGTGTCTTATCCTGGGTCGCACAGCATGGTCAAACCAGGCGTGTTGATGATGTTAATCAAGAGCCCCTCTTCCTCCCGGCGCCAATTCTCCCGTCAATTGAAGGTTCTGAGATGGTAGTTCCCCTGTCCTTTGGCGATCAATTATTAGGTCTTTTAGACCTTCAAAGCGATGAAACAAACGCTTTTTCTGATGAAGATCAACAATTGATGGAAACGCTGGGAGACAACCTTGCTGTTGCGATCCGAAATGCCCGCCTTTATCATTCTGAACAATGGCGTCGACAGGTTGCTGAAAGCTTAAAAGATGTTGCCGGGCTTTTATCAAACAATATTGCTTTAAGTGATGTTTTGATGGCAATTTTAGAAAATTTGCATAACAATCTTCCCTGTGATGTTTCTGGCATCTGGTTGTTCAAAGATAATCATGTCTCAGTAAATACCTTGGAGTCACAGGATTTATACCTTGCCGCTTACAAAACCTCCCCTACATTCTCTAATGATACCTTGGCACATTTATCCTTTAAACCAGGCGAATGGACAAAAGCAGTTTTAACCCAAAAAGAACCCGAAGTCCGCAAAATTGATGGTCCTATTGGACCAATTGCCGCACTTTTAAATTTGCCACGGGACCATTCAGCCATTACTGCGCCTCTAACCATCGGGGACGAGGTGATCGGCATGTTAACGATGATTCATCACACGGCTGGACGCTATGGTTCTGAATCTCAAAAAATCACTGCTGCGTTCGCCAGTTATGCCGCAATTGCCATTCAAAACAACCGCCTTTATGCCCGGTCGCAAGAACAAGCTAGGGTATCAATGATCTTATTGCAGGTTGCCAACGCCATTCAATCGTTAACAGATCTCGATGAATTAGCAGCGACCATTGTTCGGATCACACCCATGGTTGTGGGAGTCAAAGGTTGCGCACTCATTCTCAGATCTTCTGAAAGCAATATCTTCCAACTGTCTGCAATGTATGGTATTACGGACTCTGAGGGAGATCATCATGAAGAGCCACTGATTTTATTATCTCCTCCGATATTAGAGCGGCTCTTGGTTGATCAAGCCCCAATTCATGTCACCGACCCGCAAAAGGATCTTAACCTTCCTGAAAACATTGCCAATCAATTTGTAAGGAACACCCTGATTCTGTTTCCTCTGACAGCCAGACACGAAATTATCGGCACGTTTCTGCTTGCCACCGATCCAGTATTATCCCAACAAGAACAACCCTCTGATGTTTTTGGCGAAGAGCGCTACAAAATCATTCAGGGTATCATGCAGCAAACAGCAATTGCCATTGATAATATTCGCCTGTTTGAAGCCCGGCAGGAAGAAGCCTACATCTCAGCAGTCTTGCTTCAGACTGCCCAGGCAATTGTCAGCAGTGCCGACCTTCAGGACACACTCGACTCGATGGTCGATATCATGCCCATCCTAATCGGGATAGAATCCAGTTTGATCTATCTCTGGGAAGAAAAAGGAGGGTATTTTAGCACTGCCCACGCGACGACACCCAGCTCGGTTGACACACATGCGCTTTTAAAACTGACTTTTGAACCGGGCGATTTTCCTATGTTGGATACAGTTTTCCACAACAATCGAGCCATTGTGCATCCATTTATTGAAACAGTTCTCCCTCCAGAAGATTGGGATCTGGCGCTTCCGGATGAAGATCAAGTTGACCCCACTCCGATTCTACAAACGCACTATCCATTGTTGATGGGTTTTCCTCTTTCGATTAAGGACCAGGTTTTCGGTGTACTGCTCGCCCAGGATGACAGCTTTGCCACCAACCGGGAACGCAGGTTTGAATTATTAAGGGGAATCGCTCAACAGGCATCTCTGGCTATCCAGAATGACCGATTAAATAAAGAGATGCTGGATCGCCACCGTCTTGAGCGTGAATTTCAGCTTGCCAGAGAAATACAGCAAACGTTTCTCCCGAACCAGATCCCCGAACTGTCGGGATGGGAAATGGATGTCCGCTGGGAAACTGCCCGTCAGGTCGGTGGAGATTTTTACGACTTTTTCATCCTCCCTGATGGCCGTCTGGCATTTTTAATTGCGGATGTTTCGGACAAGGGTTTGGCAGCATCCTTATATATGGCAGTTACACGAACAATTTTACGAACTGTCGCCCTTGAATTTGATTCTCCTGCTACAATCCTGGAGCATGTTAACGACCTGCTCCTGGAAAACTCGCAAAACGGCCTTTTCGTAACCATTTTCTACGGTATCTTGGATTTGAATACAGGTTACCTTTCGTATACCAACGCTGGACACAATCCTCCGGTCGTCATCAGGCCTCAGTGCAATGATGTGATCACTTTGCGCAAAGGCGGCATTGCTCTGGGCGCTCTGCCAGATATTCACTTATCCCTATACGAAACCATCCTCAAAGATGGAGATTGCCTGGTACTGTACACAGATGGCGTCACAGAAGCTTTCAATCTTCAGGATCAGATGTATGGTGAAGAGCGTTTTGTTCAGGTTTTACAGGGATTAATGGGGACAAGCACTTCCAAGGTTCTGGAAACACTTGAGAAGGACCTGGATATTTTTCGAGACGGTGCTCCGCTGAGTGACGACACAACATTATTAGCCATTCGTAACACAAAGTTATTGAGCAACAAGAACGGGGACATGCGTTCCGCGTAGCACACCGTCCACCGTGCTGCCAAAAATGATCTCCAAAACTGGAGAGAAGCCATAGCCGCCCATGATGATCAGGTCGGCATTAATGTCTTCAGCGACCTGTAATATCACGATGTTTGTGGGCTTTGTAGGTTTGCGAAAAATTTGCCTTACGCCGTCCAAACCCAGGTATTCCACCGCATCTGATAACTTTTGTTGTCCTTGAGCCTCATCTTGATCCACAACCACAACGGATAAATCTTTGTCGTAACGACTGGCAAGGTACGTGGCAATATACAGCGCTTGTTTTCCCTTCGGACTGCCGTCATAAGCCAGCAACATACGATTCATCTCGCTTAATTCATTGCACACAAAAAGCATTGGGATTGTGCTTTTACGAACAATTCTACGCATACCTGATTTGAGCCGAGCAAACCGATTGGTCGAAGGCGGATGATCCAGTTTTAACACAACCAGATCATTGACCTTGTTCCTATTTAAAATCGTTTCTGCAATATTACCTTGAGCAAAAACCAGGTTGCCGTGTACTCCTTTGTCTTCAAGGCTTTCAGAAAAATGTCTGATGATCTCTTGTTCTGACACTTCCGGCCCGATCCAATCGAAGCCTTTTTTTATAACAAGGCCCCTCACATCAGCGCCTTCCAGTGCTCCGACCCTTACTGCCTGTTCAAGCGCAATCCAACTTCCTGACTTTCCGCTAAACGCTACGAGGATATCAGAAAACAACTTGTTGTGGTGGCGATTGATATTTAATTCATGCCCTTCATGGATTTTCTCACCCCGTGTGCTGCTTATCATAAATTCGTTGTTTTTCTTTCTGAACCAGCGTTTAATGGTGCGAAACATTTGTCCACTTTGTTGGCGCAGTAGATCCAAAGCAGCTTTTTCTGGCCTTACGGACCACCCCAATTGCTCTTGTAGATAAGCTTGATGATCAAGGATCCAAATATAGAGATCCGTCTCAGTTCGTTCAGGAAATTCCTTCATCAAATTCTGATCACGGATAATTTCTAT
Source organism: Brevefilum fermentans (assembly GCF_900184705.1). Classification (NCBI taxonomy): domain Bacteria; kingdom Bacillati; phylum Chloroflexota; class Anaerolineae; order Anaerolineales; family Anaerolineaceae; genus Candidatus Brevifilum; species Candidatus Brevifilum fermentans. The sequence continues at coordinate 1,672,801 of NZ_LT859958.1, forward strand.
CAGAGGTTGGTAAACATGCTCATACCAATGCCAAATCGCTTCATCCCAGGGTATTTCACGTTGCTGTTCCAAACCCATGTAATGTCGGTGAACGTGGATGTGTTCCTCAAGAATCAGGTATTGACCAGGAGAAGTTAACGAAAAGGTTGCGTCTGGAATAATCGAATCGATGTTAGTGTTTTCGAGGAATTTGCTGTATTCAGCCTTTAGAATAATATCATCCGGCGAATCCTCTGGGGTTATGGGGACACGCGTCTTAATTTCCGTTACGTAGGCTTCCAGTTCTTCCATTCCCATTTGCTTGGCAATCGACACACGGTGGTTGCCGTCTAAAACGAAATAAGCCTCTCCGATCTTATAAACCAGGATTGGTGGCAACCCCACTCCTCCAGGTTTTGTTATCGCAGCTTTGACGTTAGCCCAGCGCTCTATATCCGCATCCAGCAGTGGGAGAAAATTTCGATTAAAATCCTGGTAGCGATTCACACTACCAACAATCGCATTTACAGGGATTTCTTGCAACCCTCGTGATGAGAAACCGGTGCTCCTAATTCTCTGGGAAATGTCATTGAACCGTAGCAGGTCCAAAGATTCACCGGTGAAGGCAGCCCAAAGGCGCTGTAACCTTGCCTTTGCCCGCGCCCGCCTGAAGTCTTCTAATGCCCTCACGTATTCGATTTTGTTTTCATTTCCAGGCAGCATTTGACACCCAAATAACCTTTGCGCAAAATAAAAGAATGATTGTTATTCGCACACTGTTTATCTTACTGATTAACCAGCTTATTGACAATATCCATCAACTGGAATTTTTTAATGCATGGATTAGAAATCCAGGATGATTTTGGGAAATGCAGATCAACGGATTTCTATCACCAACATCAAATGAATCAATATTGATGTCACATGGCTATGTTTTATTAAGGTAATGGTTTAATAAAGAGGCAGAAACTCAAGCTTTCAGGGCTAGCGATGTTATCTATTCCGATTCAAAATGCCAACAGGTATTCATGCTATAATTTCGGAGACAAAACGCAGAACCCAAAATGATTTACCGGTTCATCAAACCTTGGAATATGAAGCAGCCAACAATGGATCAAGCAACAACTCTTCTTCAGCCCACAACGATCAGCGCATTAACTTATCTGGTCATCGGACATGTCACCGCAGACCTGACGCCCACAGGGATTCGTTTGGGGGGTACAGCAGCATTTTCGGGGTTAACGGCTCAGGCTTTAGGTTTAAGAACAGGAATAATTACCGCTTGTGCACCGGAGTTGAATACTCTGCGCATTAAATCCCTGTTGTTGTTTACAAAAATTAGCACACAATCCACCACCTTCGAAAATATTTCGGACGGCACGCAACGAGTCCAATATCTCTACCACCTGGCTGAACGGTTAACCGTTGAAGATATCCCCAGGTTTGACCCCGCACCGGATATCATTCACCTTGGCCCGGTTGCCAATGAAGTGGATTGGAAGATTATCCACAATTTCCCAAACAGCATGAAGTGTCTTACACCTCAGGGCTGGATGCGGTCAAGAAACTCAGAAAATCAAGTCCACTATCAACACTGGGATAACTTTGAACTTGCCCTTTCACATTCAGACGTTGCTGTCATCAGCCTTGATGACGTTCTCAAAGATGAAGCCTTGATTGCAGAAATGGCCAGCGCAATCCCTGTTTTTGCAGTGACTGAAAACTATCGTGGCGCTCGGGTTTACTGGAACAATGACGTCCGTTTTTTTAAAGCACCTGAGGTAAAATATGTAGACGATACAGGTGCAGGCGATATTTTTGCAACAGCTTTCTTTTATCGATATTTTTTCACCAAAGATCCCTGGGAAGCTGGCCGGTTTGCGGTGACGCTTGCCTCTAATTCGGTAACACGCAAGCACTTGGACAGCATTCCTTCAGCAGAAGAAATAGCTCATGCAAAAATTCAGCTGATCGGATGAAGAAGGATTCAGTGATGGCACTGGGCAGAATTTATACAATCGTTAATCAAAAAGGCGGCGTTGGTAAAACAACCACAGCGATTAACCTGGGGGCTTATTTAGGTTATTTTGGGCAACGAGTTCTCATTGTTGATATCGACCCGCAAGCCAATGCCACTTCCTGTCTTGGAATCGACAAACAAACAGTCAATGGCGGCGCCTATAACGTATTAATTGGCGCCCAACCCATCCTCTCCCAAATACTCCATAACCCCAGATTTAAAATATCCATACTCCCCTCCACGCCTGCGTTGGCTGGTGCTGAAATTGAGTTAATTGATATGCAGAATCGGGAGTTCACCCTGAAAAACGTTCTTGAACCCGTCAAATTTCGTTATGACTATATCTTAATTGATTGTCCCCCATCACTGGGCTTACTGACTCTCAACGGGCTTGTGGCAGCAGCCAATGGGGTACTCATTCCTGTTCAATGTGAATTCCTGCCCCTGGAAGGTTTGGGGCAGTTGACCACAACCATCAACCTGGTAAAAAGCTCATTATTTGGAAGTTTGCAAATTCGTGGCGTCATCCTCACCATGTTCGATAGGCGGACGAATCTGGCTGCAGATGTCGTCAGAGAGGTAAGAAATCACTTCGGAGACCGGGTCTTTGATGCAATTATTCCTCGTTCCATCCGTCTGGCTGAAGCACCATCTTACGGATTGCCAATCTCTGTATATGCACCGGATTCCATTGCCGCACACGCTTATAAAGCCCTGGCAAGAGAATTATTACTTGCGGACCAAGTACAAATACCGATCGTTCAGGAGACAAACTAATGGCACGTAGACCTGGCTTGGGAAAAGGGCTGGATGCATTAATCCCATCAAGCGATGAAAAGATATCAAACGGTTTGACCACCACCGGCAGCCGCATCCTGCACATCCCTGTTGAAAACATTTTCCCAAACCCTCAACAACCGCGCAGTAAGATCGAAGACAAAACTCTGGAAGAATTGGCTGCATCAATTCATGAACATGGCATCTTGCAGCCGTTAATTGTCACAAAACAGCACGACCAGGAGAAATATTTCCTGATCGCGGGTGAACGTCGTTGGCGGGCGGCACAACTTGCCGGTCTCACCATGGTGCCAGTCATTGTACGTACAGTCACAGAGCAAAGCCAATTAGAACTGGCATTAATTGAAAACTTACAGCGAAGTGACCTCTCACCCCTTGAAATGGCTGACGCCTATCATCATTTGGTTGAAGATTTTTCCCTGACGCACGAGCAAGTCGCTGAGCGGGTAGGAAAAAGCCGCACAAGTGTGACCAATACCTTGCGTTTGCTAAATCTACCGGAACAGGTCAGAAAATCCCTTGCTGAGAACCTGATCACTGAAGGTCATGCTCGAGCACTCCTTGGGCTGTCAACGGAAGCAGCACAATATTCAGTGCTGAGCATCATTCTTCGAGATAGTCTAAATGTTCGCCAAACCGAAGCCCTGGTTAAAAAAATGAGTGGAGAAAGACCCCCTTCCAGGACGAAACCCGGCCCCACCCCCCAGATCAGAGCGCTTGAAAACCGGCTCAAGAGTTTCTTTGGCACTAAAGTGAGCTTGCATGACGGACAAAACAGTGGGCGCTTGATCATTTACTATTATTCAGACGAAGAATTAAACGCGATTTTGGAAAAGATTCTCCCCGAATAATCCAATGATCATTCTTCACAACGCGAACATCTTCTCACCGGATCATCGCGGTGCTACCGCGCTTGCGATCGAAGACGACTGCTTCATAGCTGTAGGAAATGATGCAGAAATTCTCGCAAGTTTTCCATCCAGCGCTAAAACCATCAATTTGCACGGCATGACCATATTGCCTGGATTAATTGATGCTCATATCCATCTACGCCATTTGGCTGAAAGCATGTCAATCGTTGATTGTGAGACATCCACCCTTCAGGAATGCCTTTTGCTAGTAAAAAATGTCGTTGAGCGTTTGCCAAAGGATGCCTGGGTTAGAGGTCATGGTTGGAATCACAATCAATGGCGAGAGGGCTATGGCAACGCAAACCTGCTGGATCAGGTATGCGAAGAAAGACCCGCGTACCTGACCGCCAAGTCCTTGCATGCAGGCTGGGCAAATAGCCAGGCATTGAAACTGGCAGGGATCGACGCAGAGACACCGGATCCGCCAGGGGGTGTCATCCAGCGCAGTGCAAATGGTCAGCCAACGGGTATCCTTTTAGAAGCAGGTGCGATGAACTTAATCGAGACGCTTCTTCCCAAGCCCACTGTGGAAGACACCATCCACAAGATGAAAGCCCTCTTGCCTGAGCTCTGGAAGGTTGGCTTGATTGGAATCCATGATTTTGACGATTACACTTGCTGGATGGCATTGCAAGTGCTCAACCAGGAATGCTCAACACTTTTGCGTGTTCATAAACAAATCCCCTTCACAGACCTGGATGTGTTCATCAATGCTGGGATGAGCACCGGTTTCGGTGATTACCGCCTCAGTCTGGGTGGCGTGAAGCTCTTCTCAGATGGCGCATTAGGCCCGCATACCGCAGCGATGCATGAGCCATATGAAGGGACACACACCACGGGCGATCTCCTGTTGACCGAAGATGAGATTGTTGATATCGGGTGCCATTCAGCGAACCATGGTGTTGCGCTGACCGTTCATGCCATTGGCGATAAGGCAATTCATATCGTTTTGAACGCCATCGAGCGGATCAGGATTTATGAAGAAATTCATCATTATCCTCATTTGCCTCACCGCATAGAACATGTTCAGATCATCACTCCTGATGATCTGCCCCGGTTTAAAAAACTGGGTGTTATCGCCTCAATACAGCCAGTGCATGCACCTTCAGATATGGTCATGGCAGATCGCTTCCTTGGTCAAAGGTCACATTATGCTTATGCTTACCGCTCAATCCTGGATGCTGGCGCTGACTATGTGATGGGCTCTGATGCACCTGTCGAACCCTTTAATCCTTTCTATGGGATACATGCAGCGGTAACTCGCCGCCGACTGGACGGTTCACCCGGGGATGAAGGTTGGCACCCCGATCAGCGCATCTCACTTGCAGAAGCCTTACAGGGGTTTTCTCTTGCGCCCTGCTTGCTTGCAGGTCACGGGCGTCAATTGGGAAAAATATCACCCGGTTACCAGGCTGATTTTCTTATTCTTAAAGAAGATCCTTTCAAAATTCACCCACACGATTTAGGGTCCTTAAAACCCCTGGCAACCTTCATCGCCGGCGAATGCAAGCACAATAGTGTTAATTTCCCATTCGAAGTTCAAAATATACTGGGGCAATTCGTCTAATAAGCTGGCATGCGCTATAATAGGAGGACATCGTATTCCAAACGAATTCAATCACAGGACGTTTCTGATGACAGAATTAACCGACCACATCCCTGAACGGATTAAAACCATACGAAAGAGCAAACGTCGCAGCATTCATGATTGCGCGACCATACTGGGCTTGTCGAAGGGGACTTACCTCAACATTGAAAAAGGTTTAGAGCCGATCACCTTGCCAGAACTCGAGTTGTTGGCTCTTTATTTCGAAGAAGATCTGTCTGTTTTCCTGAACAGGGATCAATCTCCCAACGCAAATACCGCCTTTTTGGACGCAAACCTTCGTTCACAATACGTCCGGGTTCGAGACAAAATGCTGTGCGCCCTGATCAGCCTGGAGATAGATAAGCAGGCGGTAACCCTGGATGACATTCAACAAGCCACCCGCATTCCTATGGAAACTTTGCAAGCCTATGAAAATGGAACTGCAGCAATACCCGTTGGAGATCTGATCAAAATTTCAGTTTTTCTGGGCATTCAAATCGATTCTCTTTACAAACCCCTATGGTTAAATAAGCCTGAGCTTGAAGAGGATGTCAGCAAAGATGCCTGGCAGCCGGAATATCCAAAATCGGATATCCAGGAAAGTTCAGATGATGAAGAACCTTTTACTGACATCATGAACGCACTTCGTCAAGTTTCCAAACAAGACCAGGCATTTATCGCAAAGTATTTAATCGAGAAACTCAGATCGATATAAACCAACATGTTAAATTCAACATTGACTGATTCGCAGGTATCGTTTCTGAAATATGCACGATAGCCAGCTCTTTTCTTCGAAGGACAGAATTATCAGCGCTGCAACCAGTGAAGATCTACGCGAAATTACCCATTTTCTCAGTCAGAACTACCGCATTCATCAACATTTAGACTGGTTCAACGCGCCAGAATGGATTGGTCAACAGCCCTTTCTGGTTGAAAAATACCAGCAGCGGATTTATGCAATACTCCTTGCCGCGCCCGAGGTACCGGGAGCGACCTGGATCCGCTTATTTTGCATTAAAAATTCCGGGATGCTTGAACCCACATGGCAACGTCTGCTTGATCATGCCATTTTATCGATTAAATCAATGGGAATAAAAACATTGGCTGCACTCGGTACCAGCAGATGGTTTACAACCTTGCTTTCAGGAACAAAATTCGAGCAGATAAATAACATCGTTTCTCTTGAAAAAAAATGTTCGTCCGTGTTTGTGAACAACTACCCTTCACAAATTGAAATCAGGTCCATGAACGAAGATAATTTGCCTGAAGTCGCACAGATTGACCATGCCGCTTTCACTCCAATCTGGCAAAATTCACTGGCAAGTCTCAAGAAGGCTTTTCAACAACAAGGCGTCGCAACGGTGGCCGTCTGGAAACAAAAAGTCGTTGGATACCAAATCAGCACCTGGTGGAGCTTTCATGCTCATCTGGCTCGCCTTGCAGTACATCCCGAGCAACAGGGACAACACATTGCATCGATGCTGGTCGGCGACCTGCTAACCCGGTTATTAGCAAAGGAAATTACTCATGTGACAGTGAATACACAGGCTGATAATCATTCATCTTTAGCTGTCTATTCAAAATTTGGGTTTCAACAAACAAGTGGGGTAATCCCCGTCTATCAACGCGCCCTGTAATCCGATCAATTAACCCTGAAATTAATAATTTTTTTACTAGACAATGCAACGCAATTGTGAGAGAATCAAGCCATTACTTTGTCATTGGAGATCCTTTTTATGTCAACAAACCCTGCAAGACAACAACTGATCAGAAAAAAACGCCTGGAACAGAAGCGAAAAAAAACAAAGCGATTCCTTTTCATAACACTTGGGATCGTTTTGCTAATCAGCCTCGCAGCTGTTCTTCCCAATTTGCTGCACTCTAAAATAAATTACAAAGATAGCGCCGGTTTTACGCTTGGAAATCCGGATGCTCCGATAAAAGTGGTAAATTTTTCGAGTTTTTATTGCGGCTATTGTGCAGCCTTTTCAATGAACGATGAGCCAGAATTCATCAAAAAATATGTTGATACCGGTGAAGTTTATTATCGCTACGTTAACTTGGCCTTTTCAAGTGATGAGGGAACGCAAAACGCAGCCAAAGTCGCGTATTGCGTTGCAGAACAAAACCTTTTCTTTGAGTTGAAACCGAAACTTTATTCGGCTGCCGGGAACCAGGGCAGTTTTTCAATTACCAATTTGACCCGCCTGGCTGAATCCGTGGGTGTGGAGCGTGAAGAATTAGAAGCCTGCTTGACCAATAATGGCGCCCTTAACGAAAAACTCGCTGAAGATCTCCTCTTTGCTCAATCCGTTGGTGTCACCGGTACCCCAAGTTTTTTAGTCAACGACCAGTTAGTTTATTCGAATCAGTTGGTGCCACTGGTTGAATCATTGCTTGGGCGTTAATAAGGGAAGTTGAGAGCGAACCCCGGTTGCAAACGCGCAAGAAGCCGTCACAAATCCGAATGACTTACCCGCCAAAAAATTGTTCCAATAAGAACACGATTAATGGCGTAACCAACAGCGCCGGAAGGAAGCTACCGGTCCGGATTTTCTTGATTTCTAACAAACTATTAAGGGAGACAGCAATTAATATCAATCCGCCTGCGGCTGTCATTTCAGTAATCATGGCAGTCGAAAAGAACTGGCTGAACAACCCGGAGGTGAGTGCGATTCCACCCTGGTAAATCAAAATGCTTAATGCAGAAAAGGCAACACCAACGCCTAAAGATGAGGCAAAGGCGATCGAAGCAAATCCATCCAAAATTGCTTTGATGGATAACATTTCATAATTCCCGGTCACACCATCTTGTATGGCACCCAAAATCGCCATCGGGCCGATGACAAATACAAGCGAAGCCGTGACAAAGCCCTCTACAAATTTGGATTGCGTCTCCTGGTGTGAACCTTTGCGTACAAACAGTTGTTTTAATTTCTCGCCAATACGGGTAAGGCGTTCTTCTACTTTCAACCATTCCCCCATTAACGCGCCGATCAACAACCCACCCAAAGGCACCAGGGGATTGGATGTTTCTAAAAAGGACATCAATCCAAAGGCCAGAGTGAACAAACCCAACCCGTTGACCACGGTTTCACGCAGTTGTGAAGATAGGCGGGCACTGATCACAATTCCCAAGATAGAGCCGACCACGATGGTCGCAACGTTGATCAATGTGCCATGCATTGATCAGGTCTCTTTTGCCAATTGAATATCGTTCCCGGTGTTCAAAGCTTCGTATACTTCAACCATAAACAACAACGACGATAAGCGATTGAGGTATGCGATCAATAATTGCTTTTTGATTAATTCTGCCTCCAACAAGCTAACAGCCCGGCGCTCCGCTCGCCTGACAATGGTGCGCGCCAGATCAATTGCGCCGCTGGCTGGTGAGCTGCCCGGGATGATAAATTCTCTGGGCAGAACAACAGCATCCTCCAGTTCCTCAATTTGTTCCTCGAGCCAATTGATATGATCCTGGTTGAGGCGATCAAACTGAGCTGCCGTTTCAGGAGATGCTGACAATTCAGTCATTAACAAATACAGGTGTTTTTGAACTTCTAACAATACCATTTGCGACTTGGGGTTTGCACAAAGAGCACGAGCCAGGCCAATCGCGGCGTTGGCTTCATCAACGCTTCCAACAGACTCAATCCGCAAAGATGATTTTGAAATTCTGCCTTTGCCTAAATATCCTGTTTCCCCCTGGTCTCCATCCGATGTGTAAAAAGGGGACATTCATCCTCTCATTCTTCAATGACCACAGGCGCTTCCTTTGTGGCAGCCGTGTTTAAGTCACGCCCGGTGAGGATAAACCACTCCTGAACGTTTTGAAACCGATCGCCTGGCTCAAAAATTGGACCCAGGACAATTCCATTAATATCCGAGCTGATCGCGTAGGTGTAGGTCGAGTAAAACAAAGGTAAGGACGGCATTTCTCGGTTAAACATCACCTGGAAATTTCGGTAAAGTCGCTCTCTTTCACCCATATCCACTGTCATTCGAGCCTGCTCTAAAAACTCGCTGGCAGAACGATTATCCCAATCCGCATAATTTTGACCGGAGAGCGTTTGTGCCTGCCCCCAAAACGGGTATGGATCAGGATCGGGTGAACGCATCAGGTTGATTTCTACCAAAGCCACCTGGTAGTCCCGTGCTTCAAGATCAGCCAGAACGCTTTCGTATGGCTTGGCGTTCAGTTCAACCTGAAGCCCCAGGGATTCCCAATCCGATTTGATCATCTTCGCAATTCGTGTATGTTTCTCAGTGGAAGGGTGCTGCAAGGTGATCGCAATCTCTTGGCCACTATCGGTAACGTAAAACCCAGTTTCCTCATCTTGCACTGCACCTGTTGCCTCAAGCAGGCGCCGTGCCTCGAATGGATCATAACGAACACTTTCAAGGCTATCATAATAAGCCCAAGTTCCGGGCATAATCGGGCCATTGGCCATAACAGCCTGACCCCGGAAAACCTCATTCACAATACGTGACTGGTTGATTGCAGCCATTAATGCCTGTCGAAATTCGGGCTCTTGCAGAAAGCTAACCTCAGGATTGTTCAGGTTGAGATACACAATTGAGAGCAATGGCGCTCTCACCGTAAAAATCGAAAGTTCGGGTTCTTTTAAAACCTCACTTAATATTGAATCGTGAACCCACGCAATTCCCTCAACTTCTCCGCTTCGAAAAGCGTCCAGGGCTTTTTGAGAATCGGGATAATATCGAAAAATAAACTCATCCAGATATGGACGACCCAGGTAGTATGCATCAAACGCCTCGAGAACCACGCCGATGATTTGTTCGTTGTCAACCAGCAAACGTTGAAACCGAAATGGACCGGTGCCTACCGGCGCGAGGTTGAAAGGGTGATCGATCATTTCTTCCAGGCTCAGTCCGCCAAGCAAGTGTTCGGGGATGATGCCAAAGGTTAAATAATCCAGAAAAGGTGCAAAAGGTTCAGGAAGGAGAAACTGCATCTGAGTTTCCGACAAGGCCACGACCTCAACTTGCGACCAGAAGTTATGCAAGTCCTCGGGGATTAAAGGGTGATTTGATTTTAAGAAATCAATGGAAAAAAGCACGTCACTGCTATCGAAGATTTCACCATCATGCCAGAAAACATCATCTCGCAAAGAAAAATTATAAACAGTGCCATCAAATGAAACGCCCCAAGATTCAGCCAGATCCGCCTGGGGGATACCGCGCGAATCGAAGCGAATCAGGCCATTAAACAGCAGCCGGCTCACATCTTGATCGGGAGGATTGTAAATGCTGAGGAAAGGATTCAAACGCATGAAACTTCCGACCTGCGCTTCAGTATAAATCCCGCCTGAAATCGGTGAAGGCGTGGAGACAACTTCAACATCATCCTCAATTTGTTGAAGAATCAACAAAATGCCAACAATCAACCCGGTAATCAGAATGGTTAATAATTGCCAACGGAATTTTTTCATGATGTTAATATAAAATGGGCAACCTCGTTCTTGATCAGTTGCCCGCTTTTTCCTGATCAAAGTTTACAATTACCCAGGATTTTCACAAATAATGTGGATTATTGTCCAAACATGACCGTTAACATGGTAAGGATGAAGAAAAGTACACTAAGCCCTATTGTGATCCAAAACAAGGTTTTTTCCACACCACGCCGTTTTGTATAAACACCGCCAGCATCACCACCCCCACCTGTCAATCCACCCAAACCAACGCCTTTGCTCTGTAAAATGATACTCGCAATGAGGGCTACAGATGTTATAATCAAAGCTATGCTAAAATAATTTTCCAATCAAGCCTCCTTTAACAGGTGTGATTATACCCTTACATCAGAAACCTCGTCAACCCAATGAATGAAACCAGGTTCTCAATCCACATCCATACGCATTACTCTGACGGAAACGCATCTCACACAGAGTTGGTAAAAATTGCTGCAAAAGCCGGTCTGAACGGAATTATCACTACCGACCATAATATCTGGCTTGACGGATTAGACGGATACTATGGCGAAGGTAAACACAAGGTCATGCTGCTGGTCGGTGAAGAAATTCACGACCGTAAATTAGAGCCGCCTGGAAACCATTTGCTCGCCATCAATGCAGGCAAAGAAATGGCAATGTATGCTGATTCACCTCAGCGATTAATCGATCAAATTCAACGCAGCGATGGGCTTTCTTTTTTGGCTCATCCTATCGAAGATCCTTTAGAAATGTTTAACGAGAAGGAATTTTCATGGCGGGATTGGGATATCCATGGTTTCACCGGAATTGAGCTGTGGAATCAGATGAGTGAGTTCAAAAGCGTCACCACGGGCCTTTTTTCAGCCTTAAAGAATGCGCTTTTCCCTAAGCGGATGACGCAGGGACCCCTGGAACGGACACTGGCACTTTGGGACCAGTTAATCACCACTCAAATGCGGAAAATTGTTGCTATTGGCGGTGTTGATGCCCACAAAATTCAGAAGAAATTAGGTCCGTTCACCATAAACCTGTATCCATATCTCCATCATTTTAAAAGTGTGACTACGCACATCATCAACCCAAGACCATTGAGCGGTTCCTTTCCTGATGATCGCAATATGGTTATGCAATCACTCCGTCAGGGACATTGTTTTGTTGCTTACGACTTGCCCGCGCCAACCGAAGGATTCAAGTTTTTAGTTAACAACGAAGACGATCAATTTATGATGGGCGATACAGTAAAAATTCAAAATGGGCTAACTTTTCAAATCCGCCTGCCAGGTCGGGCGCTTTGTCGGTTACTCAAAGACGGAAAAATCATCAAGGAATGGGCAGACCGCGATATCAACACCTATATAACCACAGAACCCGGCGTCTATCGAGTAGAAGCTTTCATTCCATATAAAGGCAAAATGCACGGATGGATTTTTAGCAACCCCATTTATGCCTGGCGTTAACCTTTGATTACAATTAGCGGGGTGAGCACAGCAACTTTCTTCGCAATCCCTGCACCAACAACACTTTGAACAACCTGGTCCACATCCTTGTAGGCTTGCGGCGCTTCCTCTGCCAGCCCGGACATTGAACCAGCCCGAATTTCAATCCCAACCTTTTCCAACTCTTTCAATAATGTTTCTCCCCAAACATTGCGTTTCGCTTCCGAACGGCTCATCACACGACCTGCCCCATGACAGCATGAGCCAAATGAACGTTCCATGCTGGTGTGGGTACCGGTTAACACCCACGAACTGGTTCCCATGGAACCGGGAACCAGGACTGGCTGACCAATTTCTTGGTATTCGGCTGGTAAACCCTGTGTCCCCGGTCCAAAGGCGCGTGTAGCCCCTTTACGGTGGACACAAACCGTTTTCTTCACGCCATCAACCAGGTGATGCTCAAATTTGCCAATATTATGCGCAATGTCATAAACCTGTTTCAGGTGCCATTGGTCGACTTTTCCTGCCAAAACAATTTCAAAAGCCTGACGTACCTTATTGGTCAAAATTTGACGATTCAAAAAGGCATAATTCGCTGCGCAACGCATCGCAGCTAAATAATCCTGTCCCTCCTCAGAAGCAATTGGGGCACACACAAGTTGTTTGTCTGGCAATTTGATGCCATATTTCGCCACTGCACCTTGAAGTCGGCGGACATAATCCGTACAGATCTGGTGACCAAAACCGCGCGATCCGGTATGGACCTGGACAGCCAATTCTCCTGCAAACAGCCCCATTGCCTCCGCAGCGACCTCGTCATAAATCTCAGTGACAAGATCGACCTCAATAAAATGGTTTCCGCTTCCCAGGGTGCCAAGTTGTTTTCTGCCACGTTCCATGGCGCGTGAGCTGACTTTTCCCGGGTCGGCTCCTGCTAAACAACCCTGGTCTTCAGTTCGCTGAAGGTCTTGTGGCTCGGTGTATGGATCGCCCTTAGCCCAATTCGCACCCCGGATGCATACTTCAACCAGGTCTGCATCGGACAATTTCCTCTGGCTACCAACGCCAACCCCGCTCGGACAAAGCTGATTCAACATCGATGCCAAATCAGATAGAAAGGGAGTTGCCTCTTCCAACGTGATCCGCGAAGCCAGTAGGCGCACGCCACAATTGATATCATAACCAATCCCGCCAGGTGAGATCACACCGGTCTCAATATCCGTTCCCGCCACCCCCCCGATAGGAAAGCCGTACCCCTGATGCATATCAGGCATCACCATCACCGCCTCAACCAGCCCGGGTAGAGTGCTGACATTGACCGCCTGTTCGATTGATTGATCCTTAAAAGCGTCTTGCAGCAATGCCTGTGAGGCAAAAACACGTACTGGAACGCGCATATCTGAACAGAAATCAACAGGGATTTCCCACTCAAAATCGCTGATTTTGATAAACGATTTTTGTGTTATCGGTTGCATGAGCAATCCTCCTATACGTCGAAGGTAATTGTGGTTGAAAAGCCTTGATCGGTTGTTTCCACATGTAAATTGTGGAACGTTACTGCTTTTATTTCACGGCTCAGGGTCAGGATCTTTTCCCCGGTTGACCGAACAGAAATCGCATCCTGACTGGCATCAAAGCAAAAACCAGACAGAAACAAACCATCCTCTTCAACCAGGAACAATAATTCAGTTAAAAAATCAACCAGGATGGTTTCTTTGCTCCCCTGAGGAAGGGTGAACAGCCGTTGTAAAGTTGATGCTGTGGCAAGTTTAACCCCCATCAGGGCATACAGCCCCTCTGCCGCCTTCCTGAGCAATGTGTAAAAATCCTCTGCCCAAACCTGCAATGCGATATCCGCAGTATGCTCAACCTCTTTATATCCGTTCATAGCCTTCCTTGAGTATAATTATACCGGTATTGATATGATGAACACGAGCTTTGACCGCTTGGAAGCAAATCTGCGCGCCCTCTTTGAGAAAAAACTGCCCAAACTCTTCACCGGGCACCAGCCTCACCAATCATTGGTAGAACAAATCATTCGCTTAATGCGCGCCAATGCGATCAGCGATGCGACTGGACGTCTTCACGCGCCGGATTTGTATTCGATGAAGGTCTCACCCGAAAAATTGATCGAATGGCAATTACACCGGGATATCCTCGATGAAATTGCCGAATCAATCCTGGATGTGGGATCATCATTGGGTGTTTTTTTTACAAGGCCTCCAGAAATTGAGCTGGTTCCGCAGCCCGAAATTGCTATTGGCGCTTATGAAATCACCGCTCATTTTTCTGTTGCTGATCAACAACTTTCGGATACAGCCGTAATGATTCAAAATGAGCAAGGCAACGAGCAACCCGACTTGCCAGAAAACGCAATGCTGATCATCGACGGGAAAACCACCTATCCTTTAGACAAACCTGTCATCAATATCGGTCGCCATTCGAGCAACGATCTAATTCTTACTGATCCCCATGTATCTCGCCATCACGCCCAGCTCAGGGCGATAAAAAACCACTTTTCGATCTTTGATGTTGGCTCGACGGGTGGTTTATTTCTAAATGGGCAACGGATCTCCCGGGCGACTTTACACGCTGGCGATGTCATACGCGTTGGGACGATCAGCCTCATTTATAACCAGGAACCAACCCTTACTTTTGAAACCTCAGTACTGCCTGTAGATGATTTGGAAGAAAAACCTGGAGTTACGGGGCAATGACTGCTATCCTTGCGCTGACATTACGCATTCTATTTCTGGTCTTAACTTATCTTTTCGTCGGTTGGATTGGTTTTACCATTTATAGAGACTTGCAATCGCATTTTCACCAGAAAAATGCGCATGTTTCACCGCTCACCCTGCAAGTTGTCATCAACCAAGAACCCGTTGAAAAGCAGTTCACAAAAACCGAAATTATCATTGGGCGCGACCCGAGCAGTGACTTCACCATTTCCGATGAAACCATTTCCCTCAGACATTGCAGACTTTACTATCATCACAAACAATGGTGGGCGGTAGATCAAAATTCAACCAACGGTTCTTTTATTAACAATACACTGATCGACGCCCCAATCGTTGTTACAGAAGGCGATGAATTGAGATTAGGTAAAGTCACAATCCATATTCAAATCAATCAACAAAAAAGATAGGATGGAAACCATGTACGAAACCCCTGTATTAGCTGTTATCGGCGGGTCTGGATTGTACAATTTCAAAGAGCTTCGTGATATCCAGACAATTGAAGTGGACACCCCATTTGGTCAACCCAGCTCACCGATTACAATTGGGAAATTATCCGGCAAACCGGTTGCATTTCTCGCGCGCCATGGCATTGGTCATATTTTCCCACCCAGCGAAGTCCCATATCGTGCCAATATTTACGCCCTGAAATCCCTGGGGATCCGTCGCATTGTCAGTGTCAGCGCATGTGGATCGCTGCGCGAATCCTTTGCTCCCGGGCACATTGTCATCCCCAACCAGATCTTTGATTTTACCCATCTGCGCCAGCGTAGTTTTTTTGAAACGGGACTGGTCGCCCATGTCAGCGTTGCTGATCCGTTTTGCGAAGCGCTGTCAGATGTTCTTGAAGAAGCAATAAAAGCAACGGGTGCTACTTATCACCGAGGTGCAACCTACATCACCATTGAGGGTCCGCGCTTTTCTACAAAGGGTGAATCCAATCTATATCGGTCATGGGGTATGGATATTATCGGAATGACCGCTTCTCCCGAAGTATTTCTCGCGCGTGAAGCAGAAATGTGCTATGCCACCATGGCACATGTCACCGATTATGATGTCTGGCATACCGCCAAAGAGCCGGTAACAGTGGAGATGGTCATTGAAACTCTCTTCAAAAACATCGGCATTGCCCAGGCAGGAATTAAAAACATGGTTTCTTTAATTGATCCGGATTCTCGTTGCGATTGCGAAAATGGTTTGAAGAATTCGCTTATCACCAACCCTGAATATATCGATCCCGCAGCAGTTGAGAAAAGATCGCTATTGGTTAAAAAATACTTGGGTTAATTGTGCAAAGATTATTCTCAAGCAGGGGTCGAGGCGTTAATCACAAACAGCTTCAAAGCCGGTTGATGATCATAGCAAGTTTGGTGATCTTCTCCCTGGCTCTGATCCTGACGCTGACACCGGCTGTCCGTTACCACGCCGGGTTCGATCGATACCAGTTCCAACATTGGATCGGCGTAATCGTTTGGTGCCTGTTGTTTTCAATTCTAAATCATCAAACGAACCGAAAATTACCCCAAAGTGACCCTTATATATTGCCAGTCGTCGCACTACTGAGCGGAATAGGCTTACTCACCATTTGGCGACTTTTTCCCGGCCTTGGGCTGCGTCAGACCGTTTGGCTGGGTATTGGCTGCTTGCTGACATTGACTGGTTTTTTCTTTCCAACTTTTTTGCAATATTTACGCCGTTACAAATACATCTGGTTGATGACTGGTTTGTTACTCACCGGTTTGACCATTTTCCTGGGAACCAACCCCCAGGGTGAAGGGTCAGCCCGTTGGTTGTCTTTGTTTGGAATACACTTTCAACCATCCGAGCCATTAAAAATTTTATTGATCGTCTATCTTGCAGGCTATTTCACAGACCAGATAACCCTATCAACGAAGAATTTCGAGTCATTCCTGCCAACTGTGATAATCACCGGCATTGCATTGCTTTTATTAGTCTTCCAGGGTGATTTGGGAACTGCGTCGATATTCTTGCTGGTTTACCTGGCGATGTTGTTCACATCCGGAGGTCGGCGTTGGCTTCTCTGGTTGACACCTGTATTGATGTTCCTTGCAGGTTTGTCGGGTTACTTTTTGTCCGATATTGTCAAACTGAGAATAAATACCTGGGTAAAACCCTTTAGCGATCCAGGCGGTACTTCCTATCAGGTTATCCAATCGATAATTGCCATTGCAGAAGGGGGTCTGATGGGGACAGGGCAGGGTCTCGGCAGCCCGGGTTTGATACCGGTTGCCGTCTCGGATTTTATTTTTTCAGCTTTAGCTGAAGAAATAGGCCTGATGGGGATCACTGTCATTATTCTTCTATACATCATCTTAATTTATCGAAGTTTGCGCATCGCCATCACCACCAACACCTCATTCCATCGCTATTTATCCCTGGGTTTGACCTTCCTTTTTGGCGCCCAGAGCATTCTCATTATCGGTGGAAACATTGGATTGCTGCCCCTCACAGGTGTTACATTGCCATTTCTATCCTATGGGGGTTCTTCTTTGCTGGTATCTTTTATGGGCATGCTGATCCTGCTGACAATCAGCCATCAAACAGTACCGAAAGAAGAACTTTCAACCATTAAATTCCCACGATATGCTTTGATCGGATCAATTCTGATTGCTGCTCTAATTGTTGAGATCATTGCTGCAAGCTTGCTGGGATTTTGGTTTTCTCCTTCACTGGTCAACAGACCGGAAAACCCACGCTGGGTCATCGATGACCGTTTTGTTGAGCGAGGCGAGATCGTTGATCGAAACAATCAGGTCATCATCACCAATAGCGGACAGACAGGCAGTTTCAACCGCACAAGCCACCACATACCCCTCTACCCGGTGATCGGTTATACCAATCCCCTTTTTGGTCAAACTGGAATTGAAGCCTCCATGTTCAACTATCTCCGGGGGAATTCCGGCTACCCGTATTCAACCCTGTACTGGCAACGAGTCCTATACAATCAGCCTCCCACAGGATTAGATATACGCCTTACAATCGATCTTAACCTTCAACAGTCAGCGGACACCCTATTAGCCGAGCATCCTGGTGCAATTGTGATCATAAACGCCAGCTCTGGAGAAATTCTGGCGATGGCCTCGCATCCATATTATGATGCCGCTGATTTGCAAGAAAACTGGGATGAATTAATCTTAGATGAACGCGCACCTCTGCTCAATCGGGCTACCCAGGGTCTATACCCACCGGGAGCGACCCTTTTCCCCTTTATCGTTGCCATCGATCCAGACTATCTCTGGCAAGAACAGGAAACCCAGGAGAAAATTGAGAACAGGGTAGCCCATCTTAACTGCGCTCTCAACCCTGATGAGCCCCTCACCTGGCATAGAATCATAACGAATGGGTGTCTGGGAGTTCAAAAGGCAATCGCTGCAGACATCGGCAGTGAAACCTTGCTCGATTTATATTCCAACCTGGGTTTCTTCACCAGTCCCCGTTTACATCTCCCCGTTGTTGACGCTGTTGCAGCAGATTTAAATGATTTAAACGCCTTTTTCAATGGAGAGGGAAACTTTAAGGTCAGCCCTCTACAAATGGCGATGGCAGCCAGTACCATTTCCAGCCAGGGCATATTGCCCGGACCAAGGATCGTTAATGCTTTCAACGACCCCATCGATGGGTGGACCACTTTGCCGAAATTGCAGCCCAACAGCGACGCACTTAATCCTGTTTCAGCCGATCAAGTCAATGATTTGCTCAAGCTTCCAAATTTTCCCTATTGGCAGGTCCTATCAACGGTCTCAGCAGAAGACCAGCAAACGATCACATGGTTCATCGCCGGCACGTCATCCGATTGGCAGGGACAACCTTTAGCGGTTGTTGTCGTGTTAGAACATGATGAGCCTATCCTGGCAAGGGTAATTGGCAGGGCGTTGCTAAAAGAAGCAATCCGCTTTTCAGAGTAGAAATCCTGACCATCACCCTCCCGGAATACCCCAAAAATTATCGCTAATTTATTATCCGAATAAAGTGGCGTTTCCCAACCTGGATAATTGCATCAGGGTTAACCTGTAAATAGGGGTCGCCAACAGCCTTGCCATCAATTTTTACACCATTTTGCTCAATTAGCCGGCGCGCCTGGCTCTTACTGGTCGCCAATCCGCTATCCACCAAAATCTCTAACAGAAGCGGTTCGCCATGCGGTTTAAAATCAGGGATATAATCTGGCAGTTCCCCTTTTTGAAACATGTTGATAAATTCTTGACGGGCATGTTGTGCCTTTTCTTCATCGAAAAATGCAGCCGTGATCTCTTCAGCAAGTTCCATCTTTGCATCACGCGGATGAATCTCGCCGGAGTCAATATCACGCTCAAAGCGCTCAATTTTGTCGACCGACCAGCGGGTGACCAGGCGTGAATAGCTAGGCATTGCAGTATCCGGAACGCTCATCACCTTGCCAAACATATCCTCAGGCGTCGTGTTCAGGGGAATATGGTTACCCAAAGATTTACTCATCTTCAATACACCATCTGTTCCCGGAAGGATGGGTAAAATAATGCCAATGTTGGGCTTTGCCTTAAGATAGGTCATAATTTTACGTGCAGCAGTAATAATATTGAAAACCTGATCGGTACCGCCGACCTGGACATCTGCTTCTAATGCATAGGCATCATAGCCCTGCATCAAGGCATAGAAAAATTCATGGAAATAAATCGGTTCTTCACCATCCCAGCGCTTGCGAAAGTTTTCACGAGATAGGAATTGTTGTAAGGTGAAATTTGAGGCAAGGTGAATTAATTCACCAAAATCCAGCTTTGAAAGCCATTCCGCGTTGTAGCGAATTTCTGTTTTTTCTTTGTCCAGGATCCGAAAAGCTTGTTCAGCATAGGTTTCAGCATTAATTTTTGCTTCCTCGGGGGTTAACTGAGGGCGAAGTTTATCCTTATCCGAGGGGTCGCCGATCAAAGCTGTGTAAGTGCCAATCAAAAAGATCGCTTGGTGCCCCAACTCTTGAAATTGGCGCAGCTTTCTCATCGTCACCGTATGCCCGATATGTAAATCAGATGTGCGCGGATCATAACCGCAATACACCCGCAATGGTTTTCCAGTCCGATCGGCTTCGATTAAGCTGGCTCGCAATTCCTTTTTCATCACCTCAAATGTCGCCGGATCTCCGTAATCAACTCCGCGCATCAAGTATGTGACCTGTTGGTTAATGTTCATGCTCATCTCCTTGCAGTAAAGTAAATCTCAGTCCTGTTTCAAGCAAAATAAAACGCGCCCGTCTCACCAGGCGCGCCATCGGCCCAGAACGGAGTTTTTACCATCATCTTTCGTAATAATATTTCCTGTAGTTTTTCATAGTTAGATTATATCGAAAAAAACTAATTTTGATAACTATAATCCTTTTCTGACCTTAATTTCGGCTACAAAAGCGATTGAGCGCAGATGCACTCTAAACGATGAGCACTATCTCAATCATAATCTGACTGATTTTCATAGCCGTCCTTTCTATCAATACGATTTTAACCGATATTGCAGACCAACAGGGATTGACTTAAGGTCGTAGTTTATGCTGATTGTTGCTGGAAACCAATGCCCAGTGTTTAACTCCCCGTGTAGGGAAATATCTATCGAATTGCATTGCTGTTATAATTATGTTGGTGATGTTATGAAAGACCCCGTGCTTGTCCTGAATGCTAACTTCCAACCCATCAATGTCACATCGATGTACCGCGCCATCAACCTGGTGCTGTCGGATAAAGCAACCCTGATATTAAACGGCAGGGGAGTGATCCGAACGGTTTCACAAATCTTTTTAATGCCATCCGTAATTCGCCTCAATCACATGGTTAAACGTCCTAGACCGGTGGTTAAGTTGACCCGAAAAGAAATTTTCCGCAGAGACCGCTTCACCTGCCAGTATTGTGGTCGCCAGACCACCGATTTGACCATTGACCATATCATTCCTCGCCATTTAGGGGGCAAAACCCAGTGGGAAAATGTCGTTTCCGCATGTCCACGCTGCAACCACCTCAAAGGTGGTTTAACTCCGGAACAATCTGGAATGGTTCCAATAAAACCACCAAAATGTCCTCCCAATACAGCTACATACCTGTTTGGAAAGCACTTGAATCATCATAATGAATGGGAAAACTTCCTCTCAGGCTGGTAATTGGTTTTCGCCATTGTTTATAAAATCAATCAGATGTTAATCGTCATCCAATCCTTGGCTGCTTGAACCTACCCAGAGTAACGACTCCTGGCTCTATTCACCCATTCTTCAGTATCAACCCTTGAGGGATAATGAATTAATAATAATTGGCCTGCACCTGCCCTTTGAGCAATTTCACCAGCCTGCTCGGGAGAAGAGTGACCCATTTTTTCACCTGTCGCTTCATGGATCAGGACATCCACCCCCCTTGCCAATTCAATCATATTATCACAAGGCTGTGTGTCCGATGAGTAACACATAGAGCCGCCTGGGAATTGCATCCTTATCCCAATGGTGGGGATCAGATGGTGCACCGGAGATGTCCAAATTCGCACGGATTCAGTGTTCAACACATTCCATAACACTTGATCGGGGATGCGATGAAATTGAACCGGGAAAAAATCACCCCAATCCTGCCATTCGAACAATTCCAGCATTCCCACTGCCTGATCAATGACCTTACCTAAGCCATAGATATTTAACGGGTCCTTGCGCCCGAAGATTAACAAATCTAATAACAAAATAGGCAATCCAGCCACATGATCAGGGTGAAAATGTGTCAGAATAATATCTGTGAGTGAACACGGGTCAAGTCCAGCCTGGTCAAACCGTCTGATTGGATTACCAGCACAATCAACAAGGATTCGATGCTCACCTGATTCAACCAAGAAATGCGTGCTTTCACGGTCTTTGTTCGGCACCGCATTGGCCGTTCCCAGGAAAGTGATCGTCGCCATTTTATTAATTGTCTAACCTTATTGTTGCCAAGAAAAACTATTCTTCGTTTTTTTCAATCGCGTCTTCTAGATTTTCGATATCTTCGTGCTCTGGCTTTTCATTAGCCTGTCGGGGGAAAATTGTCTCGCGGTGTCGCCAAACAATCAACCCTGCAGCTGCCAATGCAATGATCAGCATTAAAGTTTGGTTTGCGTTCACGCCCCCCACAAGGCTGGCATCCAACCTGAGAAATTCCAAGAAAAACCTGAACATCGGGTAGGTCACCAAATAGGATAAGAAAATGTCACCTTGTTTAAGTTTATGCGCCATTTTTCGGGTGAGCCACAGCAAGAAGCCCATATTCAACAAATTGAAAATAGATTCATATAAAAATAATGGATGATAAGTGGCAACATCTCTGTATTCAGGCAACCTGTACCGCGGGTCAATCGTAATTGCCCAGGGAAGGTTTGACGGGCGACCATAAACTTCCTGGTTTATGAAATTACCCCAGCGGCCAATTGCTTGCGCCAGCGCTAAACCGGGGGCGATAATATCGACCCATAACAGGAAACTGATTTCACGCTTCCTGGTATAGAGATAAAGTGCCAGTGCACCGCCAGCAACCGCACCGGGTATCCCTAATCCGCCCCGCCAGATTGCGATGGCATCCAATGGATGCGTGAGGTAATACCAGGTAGTAACGCCTTGTTCGACCATCGAGGCGGGCGGAGTCAGGATATGCCAGATACGGGCGCCAATCACTCCCCCAAGAACGACCCAGGGTAAACAATCCCAAACGATATCAGCGTTCAACTTCCTGCGTTTTGCTTCATAATGGCTTAATGCCGCGGCAGCGATGACTCCTGCCATGATGATCATCCCGTAATAATTAAGTGTTAATGGGCCAATTCGAATACCTTCAGCCATTTTTCTTTTCCTCTCTAATATTTCGAACCTCTCCGTTGGCTTTCGCCTGTTTTCTCACGTGCAAAATTCGATGCAATGCTGTCACATTGCTAAGGATTGCCAAAATCCACAGAGATATTCGAGGAATACCAAAAATTACCCCGGGGATTAATACCAGGTATCTTTCCACACGGGTGAATAATCCAATCTTCGCTGAATAATTCAAGGATTCAGCTTTTGCGCGGATATAAGAGACCAAAATCGATCCCATAGCGGCAAACAATACCAGCATTGCATCTTTCCAGGTGCCGGTTTGAATAAAATACACCAACAAGCCTGCATATAAAGCAAACTCAGAATAGCGGTCAGTGACTGAATCAACAAAAGCACCGTAGCGACTGCTCTCGTTTCGCAAACGCGCCATGGTTCCATCAAGAGCGTCAAGAGGGGCCATTATCATAGCAACCAAACCGCCCCACATTAATTGACCTGAAGCAATTAACACACCACCCGCAACATTGCCCAATAATCCCGCCAGGGTGATGACATTAGGGCGAATCCCCAATCGATTCAAGAATATACCTATCCCGTCCAGAACCCCTTTAAAAATTATTCGCAAATGATCGGTAAAGGTTTTTTTTTCGGCGTTTTTCGATTGATTCATGGCTGTAAGTTTATCACACTGTAAGCAAAACAGAGAGCATCATTCATTTTCCCCATCTTCAAAATCAATCAAAATCTCTCGTTCTCGTCCGCCTCCCTGTGAAGGCCCGATAATGCCCATTTCCTCTAACTGATCGACCAATCGTGCAGCCCTTGGATATCCAATTCGTAATTGTCGCTGTAAAAATGAGGCGCTCACGTGGCCTTGTGCTTTGATCAATTTAATGGCTTCATCCACCAGTGCATCGTCGCTGCTCGAGGTCGCATCGTTTCCAACCTGGTCTTCCCAGGGTGGTGACTTTGAATCATCATAACGCTCATTTAGTGACGTAGATTGATCCTTTCGGTTCTTTTGCCACCAGCGGATAATCCGGTTCAGCTCCTTGTCAGTGACGATTACACCTTGGGCTCGTTGTGGAAGACCAAATTCAGGATGCATGAACAGCATATCTCCCTTGCTTAGCAAGGTTTCTGCACCACCTGTATCCAAAATGACGCGCGAATCCACAGATGTGGCAACAGCAAAAGCAATCCTGGTCGGAAAATTGGCTTTAATCAAACCGGTTACCACATCTGTGCTTGGACGCTGAGTGGCAAGGATCAGGTGAATGCCTACAGCACGCGCTTTTTGCGCCAGGCGAATAATTGCAAATTCTGTTTGGTCAGGAGCTGCCATCATCAAATCCGCAAGCTCATCAATGATGAGCACGATTTTAGGCATTTTTGGCTTGTTTTGGATTTCTAATTTTCGATTGTACGCGTCAATATTCCTCGAACGGGCTCGTTCCAGTAATTCATAGCGAAAATCCATTTCAGCCGTTGCCCACCGTAAAATCGCTAAAATTCGCTCGATTTCAGTCTCAACCTGACCCATTAAGTGTGGCAGACCATTAAAGCGCATCAATTCCACACGTTTTGGGTCAATCATAGCCAGCTTAATCTCGTCAGGTGTGTTATTCATCACCAAACAAGCTGTCAGCGCAGTGATACACACGCTTTTCCCGGATCCAGTCGTTCCAGCAATCAATAAATGCGGCATCGTTGCCAGATCGGAAATTACAGCTCGACCAGACACATCCCTTCCCAATGCCAGCGCTAACTGGGAATTAATCCTCGAAAAAGAATCCGTTTCAAGTAATGGTCTTAACTGTACATCAAAGCTGGTAGGGTTTGGGATTTCGATACCGACGTAGGATTTCCCGGGAACAGGCGCTTCGATTCTGAGCCGTTCAGCAGAAAGCGCAAGCGCGAGATCTCTTTGCAGGGATGAAATTTGGGATACCCGAATCTTTTGCCGATCATCGTCAGCTTTATCAATGTATCCTGGCTCGACGGCAAATTGCGTCACAGTGGGACCGGATCGAAATCCAACCACCTTCGCTGGAATCCCAAATTCAGCGAGTGTTTTCTCAATCAGCCCCGCAGTCATATTAATCGATCGCTTATCGGGTTTGAAAGACTCACCCTTATTTAATAAATCGAGTGGCGGCAGTTCCGGTGAACGCTCTAAAATAGAATCGGACGTTTCGTCTGCGACATCAGGAGTGGTAAACGATTTTCGAAATTCTGGGGGTAGCCAGGTAGTCCTCGCCTCTGGCCGTGTTTCTTCTTCCGGTTGCCTGATTTTTGTGCTCTCTGCGGCAGAAGGCTGTACAGGTTCTTTCTGCCTATCAAAGGTCTCCTCAACCATCGATAGATCGCGCACTTGCGTCTGGACGACCTTTTCAAGTTTCGGAAACACATTAAATGCAACTGCCACACATAGGAGCAATAATCCCACCAGGAGCAAAAAGCCTGCTGTCGGACCGATTGTTGAGCGAAAAACCTCTGCAATTCCCCAACCAACAATACCGCCGGGGTCGCGCCCTGCCTCAACCTGAGTAACAACACCGCTGGTTGCGATGGAAAGTACAGCCAGGAACAGAAAACCGATTCCTTCAAAAGCTAAAATCCGCCCCAGTGAGAGCTTGTGTAAAGGATATTTGCGCCATCGAACGACCTGTAACCCAACAGCAACCATTGCAACCACAATCAGGAAGCGACCTAAGCCAAACCAGCGCGTGAGAAAATCCACTAATGGGGTGACCAGCTCGCCTGATGTCACCTGGAAGAATCCAAGCAGCAGAATAAACGCTGCGGCAAAAAGCAGTATCCCAATCAAATCCCACCCATACTGCAGGATTTGCTTGTTGCGTTCTACTTCTGAATTGCCGGCTTTTTCAAACTGCTGGAACAATGAATCCTGCTGGACTTTACCTTGTTTTTTCTGTACGGGGGTTGAGATGCGCTTCGCCATTTTTCGATATCTAACCTTCCAGTGTTAAGCCCAATCGTCTTTTGGGCGCATCAATGCTGATCACATTGACTTTTACCCTCTGCCCAACTTTTAGAAAATCACTAATATGGACACAATCTGCAGGAAAGACGATGGTTGAAATATGGATTAATCCTTCTAAACCAATATCTAAACAGGCAAATACACCATATTTGACAATCCTGGTGACAACGGCATCAAGAACATCACCCGGACAGAGTTGACTGGATAAATTATCCCAGGGATTGCTCTTCAGCCGTTTAAGGCTCAGGGCAATCCGGGCCTGTTCTTCTAAGACTTCAACGATCACGGTCTCTATTTCTTGACCTAATTTCACGACCTCTGAGGGATGTTGCACGCGTCCCCATGACAACTCAGAAACATGGATCAATCCTTCAACTCCACCCAGGTCAACAAACACGCCAAAGTCAGTGATATTGGTCACAAATCCGCTGATGATATCCCCTTTTGCCAGACTGGCGAGAAGAGATTTTCGTTTTCCTGCGCCTGCCAGGGCGGCTCGTTCTGAAAAAACAACGCGATCCTTTTCAGGTTCGCATTCAATAACTTTCACTTGAATCTCTCGGCCTAAATATCGGCGGAAGATTTCTTCCCGTATCCCCTTGTTGGTCCCCACGGGATGATCAACCAGGTGCGATGCCGGAACGAAACCATGAAGAGAATTGCCTTTTACCAGGATCCCCCCACGATTATAACCAACCACTTCCAATGTGATTATTTCATCATTGTTTAATAAACATTCGACCTTATGCCAATTGATTGCAGATGCAAGTCGTCCCGGATTTTGGTGTTGATTATTTTTCTCATCACCCGTGTTGCTCGCTTCCCATCCAGCCACGAGCAGGGGTTGATCCGCACCAATTGAAATCCACCAACAATCATCTAATTTGTCAGGAGCAGTTAAATTGCGTGTCTCGCGATGATGTTCGCGATCTTTGGGGATGCGGTCCTTTTGCTTTCGCCCCACCCCGGGTTTTGCTTTCATGTTTGCTCCTTCTCACGCTCCGATAATTCCATACTGACAATCGTCTTCGAGACTGCTTCCAGTGCAATACGTTGTTTACGATAAAGATCAGCCTCAGACATTGCCAATCGGTTCGCAACCTCACGAACCTTCCTGCCCTCGAGGAATTTTAATTCGAGAATATTATATAAAATCCATTCTGCAGTGAACCGTCTTTCACCCTCAGGCTTGATATTATCAATAGCCGTTTTAAGGATTCCTCGCAAAGCATTAATTGGACTACCGTCATAATCATCGATCGCTGATTGCACGATCTGCAGACTCAGCAAAGGACTCTCCGTTAGTTTTGGTCCGCCCCAATAATGGGTAAGAGCACCTTTAACCCATTCAATGAAATCTTCCTCAGGTAATTGCACTTCATCCAGTAATACGCTGGTTTTGTTGTAACTTGATGCCGCTCGTAATTGCTGGATTAATGCAACTTGTGGATGCAGGCTTTCTAAAGAATCAATTACCTGTTGTTGTAATTTCCAATCCCGTAATGCAATGCTAATCCGAGTGGTCAACAAATTGATTGATTGTATATGCTCAGCATCCATTTCGCGGTCATTTTCCCAGGGGAATCCGCATAAACCAAGAAGCAATTTCCCGTTTTGCTGATCATCGTACACCAGAGGAATCAATAAATGCCCGCTCCACCTAAGAAAACCTTTATTAGTTTCGGTTCCATTTTCCAATGTCAATGCTAATACTTCATCAGACGATTCAATTTCGTTAAAGGCTGATTGGTCACCTGCCACAGTTAACATCATCAAGCCGCCTCCGTCCATCATGGAGATAAACGCGCTCTTTACCTGTAAAAGATCACAGATTGTGGCTGTGACAATTTCTAAAAATTGCTTTAAATCGGAGCGGGTCAACATATGGTCTTCAAGGGATTGAATCTGCATAATTTCTCTGCGGTCGCTACCATAAAAAAGCAACCGCTCCCAAAAAGGGGCCAACAAGGTGATGGAGTATTCCATTATCAAGATCAAACCCACCATAAAAATGGGGACAAAGGGATTATACGGGTCATCCCACAGCATTCCAAAACGCCGAATAATTGTCGTGGAAGCAAGTACGATCGAAGCTGTTAAAGGCCCGCGCAGAAACCATTTAAACAGGCGTCCTTTCACCAAGCGATCAGGCCAGCTGACTCCAAAGAAAGCAACCGAATAAGAAATGATCACCAGGAAACCTCCCACCAGCAAGTTTGCTATGCTGACAATAATCCAGAACAAGATCGGGAATTGGGAGAACAACCCGGACCCAAACAGTGAATAAGGAAAAATCCCCACTGCTGCTACTGTAGCACCTAATAAAAGGTAGATCATCCTGCGCCGACTGGTTTTGGTCACCGTACGTTGAAATGCTCGGTAAAGAATGGAGCCAGCAATGACCATAACACCAACATAATATAAAGCGAAAAACCCGGTATACAGAGTCCTTTCTAAATGTGGGGTTGGCTGGCCAGTTATATCCAGCGGTCCCACAAGAATATTCAAAGGAATTAAAAGGCATAAACCCAGAGAAAAAATAAATACCGCGCGAACCAACCACAAACGGCGTCCTCTGCTTGGTCGACCGGTCAAAGTTAATAATGCATTGGAAAAATACAAATAGGAGGCGGGAAGAAAAACTATTCCAACCCATTTAATTTTCAGGCTGATTTCAATGATCACTGCTTGGGTACTGACACTGGCGATGGTCTCTGCTGTGTAAAAAACAACGACACAGAGCAAAATTAAAATAAAAGCCCTAACAACTTGTTCCCGCAAATTGTAAATCAGGGCGAACAAGAGCAAAGAAAGCGCAGTGATTGCAGCCCCAGCGGCTGTAATCTGGCTGATCGTCTGAAAAATGCTTGTCCAGCTAATACCGAAAATCATGTCCTGATCTCTGGCTTAATGCGAAAACCTGCTAAAAAACAATGCCAGGTCATTATTTGGGAAATATTGATCCCTGAAACCACAATACTTGAATCCAAGTTTCGCCGCCATGCTGATGGCTGGATCATTTTTTGACTGTATTTCCAGCATCAAGGCTGAAAAGCCTCGACGAGAAATCAAGTCCATCACAGTTAACAATAATCCGCTGGCAATACCCTGCCTCCGGAGGGCGGCTGAAACAACCAGATCTGACACTCTGGCAATATGATTTGATCCTTCAGCCATGACCTTTATATAACCAACGGGTCGCTGATCAAGAATTGCAGCTAACACTGCCTCAGCATTGTTGAGGTCATTAAAGATCTGATCACGGTTTCGAGGGTAAGGCACAAAAACCTGGCGGGGCAACCGAATTCGAATAAATTTAATTTCCATCGATTCAAGTGCCAGATTCATGTTCATCTGCCAGACATATGAGCTGTGGTAGCCATGCTCAAATAACGAGAGGTCTTCAATATCAGCAGGTACTACCTGTCGAATTTCTATTTCAGGCATAAATTCCTTTACTCCTTGGGGGCAACAACCTCAACCGTGATGATACACGGCATTAACTCCTTACCAGTGTTATCTAACGGTACCAGGCGTAACAAATAACGACCGGGTGTCAATTCACTGGTATACCAAAACCCAATACTTTCGTGAAGTTTCAATTGATTACCGGCCGCTATTGTAATCCAATTGATGTTTCCGACCGGCGAAAATTCATATTTATACGAACCAAAATTATCAACATAAACCGAACCAAAAATTTCAACCGTGCCACTGATCGTGCCTCCATCAGTTGGTTCAGTAATTTCAACTTGATCTTCCACACACTCAAATACGAGTTCACCTTGTTCAACAGATGCATCGCTGCCTTCAACTACAGGTAGCGTTCGAGAGTTAGGGTTCTCATCGAGTTGCAATGTGGTTGTCGGGACGACCAGAGGATCCACGGACACCTGTGATTCGCTGGATTGTGCCGGCATGCGGGGTTCGATCAGGGTTACCAGCAAAAACTCACCAACCAATAATAAGAATAACAAAATCAGCCCGGTTGAAGCAGATACCAACCGCCGCTGGGCAATTCGGCGTTCAAGGCCAAAAACAGATTTTTTCCATTCCATCACGCCAATAATTAACATCCTTAAGTATACCAGGATGCCAACCCCCAACAGGATATAAATGATGGCCCGATACGTGACTAAACCGCGGAGGACTTTCTGTAAAACCATGTCCATGCTACAGATCCCCGTTAGAAGAAAATTTTAATAATAATTGACCGGCTTACAGTTTTGCCAGGAACCCGCGAATTAACGTCGTCAGCTTGGGTACCAACACCTGGCCTGCTTCCAGTACTTCTTCATGAGTTGTTATCGTACTTCCGTCCAGATTGGCTTTATTACTAATTCCTGATACGCCCAACACTCGCATCCCGCCGTGGCGAGCAACAATAACCTCAGGCACTGTGGACATTCCCACAGCATCTGCTCCGATTCCCCGCAGGAAACGCAGCTCAGCCGGGCTCTCAAAAGAGGGGCCGGAAAGAGAGGCATATACCCCTTCCCGATAAGTCATGTCGGCATCATCACATGCGACCCTGGCCATATCCAAAAACTCTCGGTCATAAGGTTGGCTCATGTCCGGGAAACGAGGCCCGAATTCATCAAGGTTAGGACCCTTCAGCGGGTTGACGCCTCCCATACCGATTAAATTAAGGTGATCGGTGATCAGCATCAATTCTCCAGGAACAAATTCAGGATTAATCGCGCCTGCTGCATTAGTAACAACCAACTTATCACAGCCCAACCGCTGCATTACACGCACCGGCAAGGTCACCCGACCTATGTCATATCCTTCATAAAAATGAGCCCGCCCCTGCAATACGAGGACCATTACACCCTCAAGCCGACCGATAACCAGTCGACCCTCATGACCTACCACAGTAGAAATCGGCCAGTTTGGAATCTGATCTGTTGGAATGATCACAGCATCCTCAATCGTTTCTGCCATCGGACCCAGTCCCGATCCCAGTATCATGCCAACCTCGGGCTGAATTTTGATTCTTGCCCGAATTGCATGGACAGCCTGGTCAATCTCTCTTATTGTCAGAAATTCACCCATAATTACCTCGTTTCGCTTAATTTCTCAATGCTCGTATTATAACACTCGGATAAGATTCTGTGGTTTCTAAAGGAGGGTTCGATTAAATCAGTATTTGATATTCGTTTTCGATTAACAAACAATTGACATAAATCACTCACACAAGGAGAACAGAATAAAGGGGTGTTTTAATTTGTTCTTACAATTGCACTTACATTCAGGCAACAACTAAATCAAATGCGTTCTTAACCCCCACAATGAGAACTGAAAGCTTATTGTCAAAAAGAATTGCGATATGGCAGATTTTTAGATTCGTTCATTTGGACCATACTGGTATAAAACTTGCATGACATCAAAAACAAGACTGAAATGGCATTTAATGATGGCAAAACTCAAGAAATTCATCATAAATTATCCAGTTTATTCTAGCGTCATTATTCTTGTGTTGGCGATAAGCCTCTTTTTAAGTTTAGGATTATTCACTCCAAAAGTGGGTGCTGCTCGTCAAAAAAACCTGCCGATTTACGGATGGATCGTCTGGGAAGACCTTGGTTTTGGTGAAATACCAGGACATCCACCAGCGCATCGCTTCAGGCTGGTTAACTTTTCAGGTGGACAAAGTCTATTGGCGTTCTGTTTAAATCAATATCTCCCTCCCCCACCCGTTGGGCAAATATGCGAACGAATCAGCAAAGATATTTTCTGGTGCGGTGAAATATATCAACCGGTGAAGATCTATGAATTACAGGCAACCACAACACCACAACCTTCAATAACTCCTACGGCTACCAACACCCCAACGCGAACGAATACGCCGACTGAAACATCAACGCCAACCGAAACACCAACACCGACTGAAACGCCAACACCAACTGAAACACCAACAGCGACTGAAACACCAACGCTGACAAGCACAGTTACATCAACTCCCACAATATCCCGTACGCCTTCAGTTACTCCGACAGAACGTAAACGAATGGGTGGGGAAGGCAATTTTCAATCAAAGGATTTAACAAAAGGGGTTTTAGGAGTGATTATTATTGGTTTCGGAGTCTCCATGGCGTTGATTAACTTTGGAATTCGGCAAAATAACCGCAAAAGCAATCCTAACAGATAAACTTCCGCAGTTACCAGATCGGGATTACTCGAAAACATAGCCATTTGAGAATTGGGAAACCGCAGTTCAAATGAAAACTAAACAATGCCTATCTTTTTTACTAAATTACTGGGGTGTCTGGGTTCTGGCCCTGTGTTTACTGGTTGGCGGAATTTTAATCAAACCTGTTCTGACGTTGGTTCCGGTCCTGCTGAACTCGGCTTCACGCAAACCTGCAACCAATAGTTCTGCCTTCAATCCGATTAATAATGAATTCCCGGCTGAAGTTCCAATCGAGCCAAATTATGCTCGTTTTTTACCATTGATTATTCAAAACGAATCCTTTAGTGAAGACCAACAAGTGGAAACATGGGATAAGGGGGCATTATCATCATTTGATTTTTCACCAAATAGCTCGCCAATCAAAGTGGCGTTCCTGCCCAAGAATGGGAACGATGCGGAAAAACTGGTAGAAGTGTTATTTTTGCCCGGAAGTCAATGCATTTACGGTGATGGACAGGCTTGCATTTTTGCTTTCCATCTTCAAAATCAAACACAGGTGATTTTTGCCAGTGTACATTCAGGTATGGATGGTGAAGGCGAACCTTTTAGAAATATGATCGAAGGGACTGGGATCAACAGGGGATTATTTACCCCTTTTCAGGTTGAAGACAACATGGCATCTATCGCAGGATCACAGGTAGTGATCAAACAAGGGGATCTCGCACTACAAAATCTGGAATTAACCGCCATTGCACGTATTCCACCAGCGTTTGTAGAAGCTTACCTGGCTTTGCCAATCGAATCCACCCTCGAGTATGCAATTGAAATCGGTGTTTTGAATCCAGAACTTCTTCGTGGGGAGGTATTTATTCTTGAAACATGCGGATGGCAATTGCCGGGTGAAGAAGCAAATGCCAATTATCCCAGCTCTGCCCAATCGATTTATCTTGGCGTTGTTCGTCCAGTTTCAATGTATTAGCTTGAAATTGGAAAACGATGGTTCTCAAAGGGCGTGTTTACCCATCACAGACAACAATTTAATAAAAAACATGGCGAAGGGCGGATTTGAACCGCCAACCAATGGCTTATGAGTCCACTGCTCTACCATTGAGCTACTTCGCCAGCTTTTTGGTCGTTTACCGTGATTATATTACTATGGCTTTTTTAAATTGTCAATTGTTTCTTGATTATGCCCGACGTTGCCCGCTGCCAGGGGACTTCAACGCATGGAAAACCGCTTCATCTTGCATGGGGATATAGGTCGGTTCAGGGCGATAGCCACGTTTTGCGTTTAAAGGCTGGGCAAAAGCAGTGCTATTCACCCCGGAAGGAACAGAGCGTTGATTCCCTGCTGGATGGGCTGCCCGACTTTGCGCCTGGCGCAGTTCTCGACGCGAGATTGTCGGTCCGCCAGACTGACCCGCTTCCGCAGTCAATCGATTCGCCTTCTTTGAAAAGCTGCCCACGATCATGATACGGATCACCCACACCATCATGGCAATAAATACCGGCACAGTTCGGAGGACAAGGCTCTCATTCACCACGCCCGCACTCGCCACCGGGTGAGATCCCACAGCCAGCGCTACTCCCCACCAGGTCAGGATGGCATTCATCGTAGCCGCTAAAAACCATGCGCCAAACATAAACCAGACAGAGCGATTCTCACCCTTCTCAGACTGCGGCGCCAGTAGAAGTGCGATGCCGGCAAAATCAATCCCGCAAAAGGCAATTGAAAGCAAGGTAGCCCAGCGAAATCCCAGGAAGCTACGGACACCCAACAAGTCAGAGAGGGCAAAATCAGTCGTGCTGTAATTAAAAGCCTCAAAGGCGACCAACGCTAGGGTAAAAAAGATAATATACAACATTTCTTTGCGCGTTTTCAACAACGAGTAAAAATTGGATAACGATATTTTTGCTGATTGGCTGACATTCATGAGTACCTCCAGTATGTTAAAGGGTTGAATTATGCACATTATAGAACACTTGTTCTATTTTGTCAAGCCCTTCACCAACTCATCTTGCCTGCAAAGTTTATGCATGCCAGCCCGGAAAAATCGTGCCACCCTTGACATCAATTTCATTTTTTCAGAGCAGCTCCCACCCGTACCACACCGGGTGCACTGATGGCGGCAATTCAGTTTTCTTTAACAAGCAAAACGATATCCTTGAAAACACTCCGTTCGAAAGCGTCAATGATCAAACGACAATTGTCCCCTCAACCATAAAAAAACTACATCAAAAACGAGAACTGTTTAATAGTTGTGAATTCAGGTATCTGGCCTTGAAGAAAAATCGAAAGAAGATGATTCGCTCAGGGAATTATGCCGAGGGCAGCAATAAAGCCCGCAGCCAGGCCAAACTGCGCCAGGTGATAGGTCACCATGACCCACAACCTGATTGCGGGAGTTTTTCGGGTAAACCGGTCGTATGCCAATAAGGAATCAGAAATGAAGAAAAGCAGAGCGCCAGCTGGCAAAAACAGCATTGCTGGTGAATAATTCGCCGGTATGGTTACCAATAAAAAGGAAACCATCACCAATATTCCCAGGATCCAGGCATAGACCTGAACCAAGATCCAAAAATAACGCAGCATCTTTAACCGGGGTGCTTCAGGGATAACAATGCGGTAAAACAACCTTAGCATAACTGCCCAAATGATGATAATTAAAACCATCCACCAGGCTGCATAGTGATTCAGACCAAACTCACGGGTAGCAGTGATGATTTGCCTCCCGATAAGCCCGATATAAAACAGGTGACCCACTAAAAAAGAGGCTAAACCCGCTAAAAACCAGCGCGGGCTCAGCATGAGGAAAATATCGCCAGCCAGGCCGGCTGTCTGACCTAAAATGAACAGGATCAGTAGAACCTCAAACGTCCACCCTGCGGTGAAACACGTCCACAATATAACCATCGCCATGGCAGCCGGCTTTAGAATATATTCAGCTTTTCGCCATGAAAAACCGACCGTCAACCAATCGGCAAAAAAGATGGCGAAAACAACTGCAGTCATCAACCAAAAGCGTTCAGTCATGGCTCAACCCGTATTGCCGCAAGAAATTTTGATCATTACGCCAATTCTTAACTACTTTGACCTTTAACTCAAGAAAGACTGGATTTCCGCTCATCTCTTCGATCTCCCGTCTGGCAACAGTGCTGATCTGTTTGATCATCGAACCGCCCCTACCAATCACAATCCCCTTATGCGATTCGCGATCAACGATCAGCGTGGCATGAATATAAAGCACGTCATTCTCGCGCAGCTTGTAATCATCCACCCGTACATAAAGACCGTAAGGCACTTCATCACGTAGAAAAGTTAATGCAGTTGAGCGAATCAGATCCTCTGCAATGTTTCTTTCGTAGATATCTGTGATTTGATCATCCGGAAAATACTGGGGACCTTCCGGCAGCAACTCAATTACCCGCTTCAGCAAAGCATCCTGTCCACGTGTGGTGATAGCAGAAATATAAATCCGGTCGACAAAGTCCAATAATTCGACGTAAGCGAGGGCGTTTTGCTCAGCTACGGTGGAATCGACTCGATCGGTTTTGTTCAGCACCAGCAATTTCTGCGTCTTTTGTGCCTTTTCAGCCACTTCTTGAGCCAGCCAACGGTCGTCCTCATCGGGCAACTGGCTGACATCTACCATGAACAGGATTAAATCGGCATCCATCAATGCATAGCAGGCTTCCTGGTTAATAAAATTGCTTAATTTATAGCCTCCTTTGTGTAATCCCGGGGTATCCACAAAAATGATTTGGGCATCTTCGGTTGTTAAAATACCCAGCTGGCGACGCCGTGTCGTTTGCGGTTTTATCGAAACAGCGGCTACCTTTTGCCCAAGATACCCGTTCAACAAAGTTGACTTGCCGACATTCGGTTTGCCCAGCAGGGCAACGTAACCCGACTTATAGCCGCCAAAATCCAATCCATCATGACTCGTCATTTTTGTTCTTCCCTGTATTTGTCCGCTACAAACGAAAAATTTGGGCGCGCGACCTTTTTACGGCTGAATCACCCTGTGGTTGATGACCGTATGACCTTCCAGTTTTAAAAGGTAAGCTTTTACATCCAAACCGCCACCGAAGCCGTGCAATCCATGGTCAGACCCAATAACCCGATGGCAGGGAATCACAATTGGTATCGGGTTGCGCGCCAGGGCGGTGCCAACTGCTCTTGCTGCACCCGGTTTACCAAGCTGATTTGCGATTGCACCGTAGGACATCACCTGTCCAAAAGGGATTTCATAGGTGATGCGCAGAACTTGGAGTTGAAATCCCTGGATATACGACCAGTCAATATCAACGGTGAACTCGCGTTGGAGGCCTGACAGGTAGGCATTCATCTCAACCAGCAATTTATTGGCGGTTTCCCAGCCCGCCAAAGTCGGAGTTTCGTCCGGTTGGTTGAGGGTTGCCTTATATTCTTCCAGGTTCGAGAAAGCGACACCTTGCAATCCGTGCTCACCGGATGCAAAACTGATCGGACCAATTGGTGAATTCGTTATTTCAACAAATGTGAGCCCCAAACAACACCTCTTTTCTTCTACTGAATTGATTTGTGTGGCGTCAATCATACTGCATATATTGCCAAAAACTACTTTTCTCAATGCTTTTCCATATGTATTATGGGACAATCGTAGAGTAATCGTAGGGCAATCGTCAAGCATGATCTTTCGATTTGCTGTAACATGGGTACAAGTAAAGGCGACTTCTCTTCTTCTCCTCCTTATATGAACGTGCCAGGGTCGGCGTCCATGGCACGTTCGAAATTTAATCTCTCAGAACCTGGCAATTGACAATATCTTTGCTGTCGATTACTTTTACGTTTCAGAAGCGGGAGAGTTGATAAAAAAATGAACAACATGATTTATAATTAACCCAATTAAAAATTCTTTGGAGAACTCACAATGAAAAAACGTGAAACTTATGGCATCGAAATCGCCGGATTGCACCGTGAATTAGAATTATTTGAAGTTAAACCTGGTTTAAGAATCGCGATTCTAAATATCCTTGGAGATACGCCCTTAGTCGAGGCTTGTGCTACAGCCCTGGCTGAAAAATTAATTGGTCTTGATTTTGATGTTCTGGTAACTGCTGAAGCAAAAAGCATTCCGATTGCCCATGCACTGTCCGTTGCCACTGGCAAACCCTATGTGGTGTTACGTAAATTCTATAAACTCTATATGGGCGATGCCTTGCAATCGGAGACATTCTCCATCACCACTGGCGAACAACAAACCCTGTTTCTCGATGAGAAAGATCGTGCATTAATCAAGAGCAAAAAGGTTGTGATCATCGATGATGTCATCAGTACAGGTTCGACACTCCAGGGCATGCATTTTATTCTGGATAAAGCCGGTGCATCCGTTGTTGCTGAAGCCGCAATACTCACCGAGGGCGAGCAGGCAAAATGGTCTAACATCATCTCCCTCGGACATATCCCAATATTCGTCGATTAATCATGGTCTCATTTCGCACAAAGCGCTGAATAACCAGGCGAGATCGGTCAATATTGTGCCCGATTTTCAATTCTCCGGGTCGTTAATGCGATTAGAATATGGCTGTCGCGTACAAAGGAGCATTTATGCACATTCGGATTGGCATCGAAAATAATATTGAAGGACGTACCCTGGCTTGGGCTTTGGATTACCCTGGCTGTTTCGCCTATGGCATGGACGAAGCCGAAGCTCTGATCAACCTGCCCCGAGCGCTGCTGGAATACGATTACTGGATCAAGAATCACACCGATGATCCCTGGGTGAATTTTACGGACATGGGCATGGTGGTTGTGGAAAAGTATGACACTTTCCGCCTGGGCGCAGACTATTTGCCCGCTCCCGCCGGCGAGGGATATGAGATCAACGCCTGGTTCATCGATGATTGGCGCCCGCTTTCAATGGTGGAGATTGAACAGGGGTTGATGATTT
Organism: Brevefilum fermentans; assembly: GCF_900184705.1. Lineage (NCBI taxonomy): Bacteria > Bacillati > Chloroflexota > Anaerolineae > Anaerolineales > Anaerolineaceae > Candidatus Brevifilum > Candidatus Brevifilum fermentans. The sequence goes on from NZ_LT859958.1 coordinate 1,710,586, forward strand.
TTCGATGGCAGCGTGAGGAGTTGCTGGCAGGTCTAACCACACTCCCACCGCAATTGCTGGAAAAAGACTTCCCAAATCAGCGCTGGACCATTCTGGGCATCGCCAAACACGTCGCCAATGCGGAACTCTGGTATCTCCAACGAATGGATCTGGTTAACCTCACCCGGCAAGAATTCCCTACTGAAACAACAGCCCGCCTGGCACATACGGCGAATTTGATTGAGCAAACTTTCCCACAGTTTGCAGACAAGACGGTCGTCAGGGGCATTGAGGGCGAAATTTGGTCATATCGCAAAATCCTGCGGCGAACGCTCTGGCATCAGCGCGATCACATCGAACATATCAAACAATTGGCTTTTAGCGAAACATAAAATGTGATCAATCGCAGTCCAAAGCAAGCATTTAGAGCAATGCCTGTCTTGTTATTCATTAACCTGATATCGATAATGTACAGGGAAAAGCAAGGCTCACGAATCTCTTCTTCGGTGGAAAATTCGCAGTTCAAACGAATACGGCATTATGCTTTCATTAATTGTGGCTCTGATCCATTTTTTGGCAAAAAACCTAAGGTGTGCTATCATTTCATTACATCGGAAGGAAGCTTTCAATGGGAAAGAAATCGCGCGCGTTCCTTTTTATTTTAGTCAATATCATCGTTTCTGTAAGCGTTACACTGACTGTGCTGTGGTTTTGGCAGCGCGCGCATCCTCTCCCTGACATATCAGCCCCTTCTATTCCAGCCACTGCAGTGGATCAACCCTCCAGACAGAGCCAAACAGGCGTCCAGGATCTCGACCCCACTCCTGATCTTTCGCTCTTTGATCAGGATGTCAACATCACCATCCGTGCAATAGTCGGCGCTGGGGATATAAATATTGAATACGTTGAAATCATCAACCAGGGGAAAAATCCAACCAATCTAACGGGGTGGCAACTCATCGACGAGGACGGGCACAAATTCACATTTCCTGCCCTGATACTGAGCAGCGGCGGTGCCATCAAGATTCTCTCAAAAGCCGGGACGAATACGGTAATAGAATTGTTCTGGCGGGCAGATTCTGCCATTTGGCAATCTGGAGAAACAGCTCGTTTGGTGGATTCTGCTGGCGAGACTATAACAACTTATTCAATACCTTAGGGATAAAAGATAACTTATGACCCAAGCACTTTATAGAAAATGGCGCCCACAGGGTTGGGAAGAGGTAATCGCCCAGGAACATGTGACCCAGACGCTTAAAAATGCTGTCGCCAATGACCGAGTTGCCCATGCATTCTTATTCGCCGGTCCACGCGGCACAGGCAAAACAACAACCGCACGTATACTGGCAAAGGCTGTCAACTGCCTCGAACCGGACCTCTCCATGCGTCCATGTAATGCCTGTGCACACTGCCAGGCTCTCAATTCTGGACGATTCATGGATCTCATCGAAATCGATGCCGCTTCGAATACCAGCGTCGATGATGTCAGAGACCTGCGCGAAAAGATCAACTTTTCACCATCACAGGGACGTTTCAAGGTTTATATCATCGATGAAGTCCACATGCTTTCGAATGCAGCCTTCAATGCCCTCCTAAAGACGCTGGAAGAGCCACCTCCCCACGCAATTTTTGTCCTGGCCACCACGGAAATTCACAAAATTCCGGCGACGGTGCTCTCACGGTGTCAGCGTCATGAATTTCGCCGGATTCCTATTTCCAGCATGATCTCATACTTGAAAGAAAAAGCTCACGCTGAGGAACTCAATGTAGACGAATCCGTCTTTACTGAGATCGCCAGGCAAGCCACCGGCAGCCTGCGGGATGCAGTTTCTTTGCTTGATCAGCTCACATCCTCAGACGAGCACATCACGCTTGAGATGGCTCAACAAGTTTTAGGCACAGCCACCAGTTTGCGGGTGATTGAAGTCATCGACGCACTGCTGGCAAAAGACACTCAAACAGGTTTGTCCTTGATCAGCAATGCGTTGGACAGCGGCGCAGATGCGCGCCAATTTTCGCGACAAATCGTAACTTATCTTCGAAACGTTCTTCTTTACAAAATGAATAACAAAATCCAGGTTGAAGCGGTCGAGACCATCAAAGATGCACTCGAAAAACATGCCTCTCAATTTTCAATGCGAGAATTACTGGAAGCCATTAACGGATTCAATGCAGCAACCACCCAGGAACATTTCAACTGGCATCCAGGGTTGGGGCTCGAATTAGCCTTTAGCAGTTATTTAGCCCAACCCGAGCCAGAATTAGGCGCCCCTCGAGTGGATGTCGACCTGGTTAAAGTCGCAAAACCATCTCTGACAGCAGCAGAAAATTTAAAAGCATCCAAAGAGAAAGTCGAAGACACGACTCCAGCCCCACAAATCACCCCTGTCCCGAAAGCTGAAAAGCTTGTCGATAAAGCGGACCTTGAAGCAATAGATCTCGTGACACATGAAGCGGCGGAACCAGAAACCGTTGCAAATGCTGCGGTCACAAGCACCGCATCCTTACAGGATGCTGGAGGAATCAGCTTCAGCGATATCCAAAAAGCCTGGCCGAAAATTAAAGCCCTGGTTAAAAAACACAACCCTCGAACTGAAGGTCTGCTCAACTCGTCGAAACTGACTGGTATAAGAGAAAATGTTGTGATCCTTGGGTTTTCATCTAACCTGCTTAAGGAAATGATGGAAAAAGAAGGCAACCTCACGCTGACCATGGATATTCTCGAAGAAGTTCTGGGCCAGCCTTTATTAATCAAATGTATTGTTAGCACACACGATGGGAATCCAATTCCCGACGATTTAAAGATCGAAGAGGATGGAATGGTGAGTACAGCAACACGTGATCTGGGTGGTAGAATCAGCCGAGCAAAAGAAGAAAAATAAAGATTGAATAGTTGTTGAAAGGAAAAAACATGGCAAAAGGATACAATCGACCCCGACAAAGCAAGGGTGTTGGCGGAGGTGGGATGATGACACAATTTCAGCAGATGCAGGAGCAGATGGCACAAGCCCAGGCTGAATTGGCTGATGAAACCGTCACTGCGACCGTTGGCGGCGGCGCGATTCGTGTGACCATGACCGGCGATCAGGTGTGTAAATCGGTGGAAATCCTGCCGGATCTGCTGGAAGACATCGATGCCGAGATGCTTCAGGATTTGATCACCAGTGGTGTAAATGCAGCCTTAGACCAATCCCGAGAGCTCGCCAGCCAGAAAATGAGCCCCTTCACCAATATGTTGGGCGGATTGGGTTTGGGTTAGTAGGTTACTGTTTATGCATCGATTACCCGAACCTGTCCAGAATTTAATTGATGCCTTTGCTCGCTTGCCCGGAATCGGCCCAAAGACAGCTTCTAGGCTCACCTTTTTCCTGTTACGCGCGCCCGAAGATCTGGCTACATCCCTGTCTCAGGCTTTATTAGGAATTAAAAAAGATACAAAGCTATGCGAAGTTTGCTTTAATATCACCCTAAAAGACCGGCCAACCTGTGAGATTTGCAACAGCCCGCTTCGGGATGCCCAGACTTTGTGCATCGTTGAAGAACCCCTGGATGTTTTGGCGATCGAAAAAACTGCTGGATACAACGGTCTTTACCATGTCTTACACGGTGTGCTTTCGCCTATCGAAGGGATCGGCCCGGAGGATCTCAAAATCAAAGAATTACTGATTCGGCTGGAATCTCAAGATTTTAAAGAGGTTATCCTGGCTACAAACCCGAGCATGGAGGGTGATGCGACCGCCATGTATCTGCATGAGCGCATTGCACCTCTCAACATCCGGGTGACGCGGCTGGCTCGTGGGTTGCCCGTCGGTGGGGACCTGGAATACGCGGATCAGAATACGCTCCTGCGAGCATTGGCTGGCCGGGAGCGGCTGGAATGAGATCCACGAACTTGATCAGCAAATTACCTGCTTTTTCGAATCAAAATATTAATTAAAACCATAAATATCCTGTGATTTTTTGATTGCGGTTTCTATTTCCCCAAGCGATTTTTTCCTCGATTGAGTCAGAAAATGGCAGAAACTCAGGTACTGAATGATTTGGCATTCGCCAACCCGTTCGCCTTCCCAACCCCCTGCCAAATATCGTATAATTTATAGGTTATTATCATTACAGCATGTCAGGAGTCCTTTATGTCAGTAAAACCCACAGGGGCGGAGATAAGGCAAAGTTTCATTGATTTTTTTGTCGAACGGAGCCATACTTTTGTCCCATCATCCTCCTTGGTCCCCGGGGGAGACTCAACCTTGCTGTTTACTAATGCTGGCATGGTTCAATTTAAAGATGTCTTCCTCGGCACAGATCAACGGCCGTATACTCGCGCAGTCAACTCACAGAAATGTCTGCGGGTATCCGGAAAACACAATGATCTTGAGCAGGTGGGACGGGACAATACGCACCACACCTTTTTTGAAATGCTGGGAAACTGGTCCTTTGGCGATTATTATAAAAAAGAGGCTATCGCCTGGGCCTGGGAATTGCTGACGGAAGTCTGGAAACTCCCTAAAGAGAAATTGTGGGCTTCCTACTTCAAAGACGAACTGGGAATCATCCCGGAAGATCGAGAAGCTGCAGAAATCTGGCTTAAACAACCCGGTTTTAATCCTGATCACCTTCTGCCTTTTGGCCGGAAAGAGAATTTCTGGGAAATGGCTGATACCGGGCCCTGCGGACCGGACTCCGAAATTCACTTCGACCGCGGCCCTGAGTTCTGTGAATTTGGTGATGACCCGGACCACGTCTGCCAGGTCAATGGCGATTGTGGGCGCTTTTTAGAATTCTGGAATCTGGTTTTCATTCAATACAACCGTATCTCGCCAACTGAACTCATTCCATTAGAAAAAACTCATGTTGATACTGGCATGGGATTTGAGCGCATCGTTTCAATCTTGCAAGGTGTTCCGTCGAATTATAAAACCGACCTGTTCACCCCGCTGATAGCCTGTATCCAAAACCTGACATCACAGTCTGACGAAGAACGAGAAGCCAACCTGACACCCTACCGGGTGATTGCAGACCATGCCCGCTCTACGACCTTCCTGATTGCCGATGGCGTGGTACCTGGCAATATCGGTCGCAACTATATCTGCCGTATGTTGGTCCGCCGGGCGGCTCGTTTTGGAATGGCGCTGGGCTTGCACGAACCATTTTTAGCCAAAGTTTCGCAGGTCGTAATCGATGCGTATGGAGAATTCTTCCCAGAACTCAAGCGCAACGCCCCTGCCATTTTAGATAACCTCACACGGGAAGAAAAACGCTTCGCCAAAACGGTCCATGCCGGGTTAGAACATTTAGAAGAGCTGCTCGTTGAACTTAAAACCAGTGGAGAAAAGGTGCTGCCTGGAGAAAAAGCTTTCAATCTTTATGCTACATTGGGATTGCCTTTTGAAATTACCCGTGATATCGCCCAGGAACAGGGACTGGATGTCGATGCCTCAGGTTATCAAGAAGCCATGGAAACGCATCGTTTGATTTCAGGCGCGGATAAATCTTTTGCCGGGGAGGCCCCTGAAGAGGTGAAAGTTATTACCGCACTGCATGACCGACTGATCGACGCTGGAAAACTCTCACAATCCGGTGTCGGTTATGACCCATACCATCCTGAGGAAAAGCCACAAGAAGTCCTGGCACTGATTAAAGAGGGTCAAGTCGTGGACCAAGTTGCCTTGGGTGATACAGTCGAAGTGCTCTTGCCAGAAACTGCATTTTATGTCGAATCCGGCGGCCAGGTCTCTGATACAGGTCAAATCGTCAGCGCGGTTGAAGGCAATTGGGTCATCGATGTAACGGGGATGCGAAAACCCGCTGCGGGGATGATCGTTCACACTGGCAAAGTTACCGCAGGCAACCCACAGGTCGGTGACGTGGCCATAGCCCGGGTTGATCTCACACGAAGAGCCGAGATTATGCGTAATCACACCGCCACTCACCTCCTGCACGCTGCGTTGCATTCGGTTTTAGGATCACATGCCAGGCAGGCGGGTTCGCTGGTCGCGCCGACTCATTTGCGCTTCGATTTCACCCATCCTGAACCCATGACCCACCAGGAGATACTTGCGGTTGAGGCGCATGTCAACCAGGCCATTTTAACCAACTATCCTTTAAACATCGCTCAAAAGCCCCTCGATCAAGCCATACAGGAAGGCGCAATGGCGATCTTCGGTGAGAAATATGAGGGTATCGTTCGGACGATTCAGATCGGTGATGATGCACTTCTTTCCTACGAACTTTGCGGCGGTACCCATGTCGATAATACCGGCGATGTGGGCTTATTCCTGATCACCTATGAAGGCAGCATTGCAGCAGGTGTTCGCCGCATTGAGGCCGTCACCGGATGGCGCGCTTATCAGCTCGCCCGTGAACGCATGAACACCCTTGATGAGATTAATGCCCACCTGGGCACATCGCCGGCTGAAACACTACCTAAGGTAAAAAACTTACTCGATGCCATCAGCAACCTGGAAAAAGAAAATGAAAAAATCCGCCATAAGCTGGTCGGCAGTGCCTTTGATGAAATCCTGGATCATCTGGACCACATCGAAGGGATCCCAGTTCTTAAAGCCATTCTCCCTAACGCAGACATTGATGTCCTGCGTGAAATGGCCGACAGGTTCCGGGCAAAACACGGCACAGGTGTGACCGTCCTGGCATCCGACCAAAACGGTAAGCCGATCCTAATTGCCGCAGTTACGGATGACCTGGTGAAGCGCGGTTTTCATGCCGTTCACCTCGTCCAAAAGGTTGCCAGAGTTGTCGGCGGCGGCGGTGGAGGCAAGCCAAACCTGGCGCAAGCTGGTGGAAAAGATTCATCCAAACTGGCTGAAGCCTTGGATCAGGTGCAGGTTTATATCCGCGAAATTATGCAATCACCTCAGTAAGCAGTTCTCGAATGAGTCGGAATGGATTGACTAAAACAAAAGCACTTAATGTAATTTTAATTGATGGATAAATTAACCCCTCTCCGCCGGCAATATTTGGATATCAAGCGTCAGCATCCTGATGCGATCGTCTTTTTTCGGTTGGGTGATTTCTACGAAACCTTTGATGAGGATGCAAAAATCACATCGCGGGAACTGGATATTGTCCTCACCTCTCGACCGGTTTCAAAAGGCGTTCGCGTACCGATGGCAGGCATCCCCCATCATGCAGCTGAGAATTATCTTTCACGCCTGATCAACAAGGGTTACCATGTCGCCATTTGCGAACAGATCTCAGATGAACCGGAAAATGGACTGGTGCCGCGTGAAGTCATCCGTGTAGTCACACCGGGGACCGTTGTTGAACCCGGCTTGCTCCAACAACCCAGCAATAATTACCTGGCAACCGTTTTCTTCCAGGACCAGCGAGCCGGACTGGCTTATGTCGATATCTCAACCGGTGAATTTGCAGTCACTGAGCTGGTTGGCAAAGATGTCGAGGACCAGATCCGCTCCGAGCTTTTCAGGCTGCAACCATCAGAGATTCTCTGGCCCGATTCACTGCCACGACCTGAACATCTGCCCGGCTTCAGTACGCCTTATGAAAGCTGGCATTATGAGTTAGGTCGCTGCACCGACACCCTTAAAGAGCACTTTGGCGTGATTTCACTGGACGGCTTTGGTCTGAGGGGTAAGCCCATGGCGGTGCGCGTTGCTGGAGCAATCCTGGCTTATCTTGAAGACACCCAACGCCAATCCCTCAAACTGCTCAATCATCTCAGCACGTATACCCTGGACGAATTCATGGTGTTGGATGCAGAAACCCGTCGAAATCTTGAGCTCACCGAAACCATCCGCTCAGGGAAAACCCATGGCTCCCTGCTGGGCATCCTCGATTGTACGCTCACCCCGATGGGTCGTCGCTTGTTACACCAGTGGGTCAGCAAACCTTTGCGCAACACCGCTGAAATTCAACGCCGCCTGGACGCAGTTGAGTATTTTTATAGAAACGGTCTCATCAGAGCCGAAGCCATGGAGGCTTTGGAGTCCTTTGACGACCTTGAACGCTTGACCAACCGGGTGGTCTCCGGGCACGCCATCCCACGCGACCTGGTGTCAATCCGCGAAAATCTGGCACATTTACCGCGTTTGAAAGCTATTTTTAAGGATGAAGATCCCGCTATCGCCCACACATTGAGCAATATCCGCCTGTGCCATCACCAGCTTTCGCTGCTCCAAGCCGCCATCCAGGATGAACCGCCAGCAACTTTGGCAAGCATCGGTGTTATCCGCAAAGGATTTTCACCTGAATTAGACAACGTAATGGATTCTTCACAGCATGCGCGCCAGTGGATCGCAGACCTTGAAAAAAACGAAAAGCAACGTACGGGAATTAAAACACTTAAGGTTGGATATAACAAAGTCTTCGGTTACTACATTGAAGTGACCAAAGCAAACACCGATTTGGTGCCTGAGGAATATATCCGTAAACAGACGCTGGTGAACGCCGAACGCTATATTACTCCTGAGCTTAAGGAATACGAAAGCCTGGTTTTAAACGCTGAAGAACACATTCATGAGATTGAGAGCCGGGTATTTGCCCAGGTTTGTGCTGAATTGGCTGAAGGCGCCCAGGAATTGCTGGCTACCGCCCGGGCGATTGCACAGTTAGATGCTTATCTTTCTTTGGCAGACACTGCTGCACTCAACGGCTACCACCGACCTGAAGTCGTTGACAAAAAATGCCTGCAGATCATAAACGGGCGGCATCCGGTGGTTGAGAAGTTGCGCACATCTGATCGCTTTGTCCCAAACGATGCCGTATTTGAACAGGACGAGATCATCCGCATCATCACCGGTCCCAATATGAGCGGTAAATCAACCTTTTTGCGCCAGGTCGCGTTGATCGTCTTAATGGCGCAGATGGGTTCTTTTGTTCCCGCTGAATCCGCCAAAATCGGCCTGGTGGATCGGATATTTACCCGCATCGGCGCCCAAGATGAAATCCACGCCGGGCAATCGACCTTTATGGTTGAAATGGTCGAGGCAGCGAATATCTTGCACAACGCCACCCACCGTAGCTTGTTGATTCTGGACGAAATCGGTCGAGGCACCAGCACCTATGACGGGGTGTCTATCGCCTGGGCGATGGTTGAGTATATTCACAGCCACCCTGATTTAAAAGCTTCCACCTTATTTGCCACCCACTACCACGAGCTGACCCAGCTTGCTGATTTGCTGCCAGGGGTTCGTAATTACAATATTGCGGTTTCTGAAGCGGATAATAACGTGGTATTCCTGCACAAAATCGTGCCCGGGGGCGCCGATCGCTCGTATGGAATCCACGTGGCGCAATTAGCCGGTCTGCCAAAACCGGTGACCCAGCGCGCCCACGAAATATTGCGCCAACTGGAAATTTCTTCTGGATCCACGCTCGAACAAAAGGAGCAGGAAAAGGGTCAGCTCACCCTGTTCCCGGAGAACAATCCGCTGCTTCAAGCCTTTACAGACCTGGATATCAACAGCCTGACTCCAATCGAAGCTTTGAACCTGCTATATGACTGGAAGCGGCGATTCTTTCGCGACGATCAATAATTTGGAATAAAGCCACCGACAAGCCCTGGAACACTCCACAGATTTAAATCAGAGGATAAGCCATGACTGGTTCGGGTTAGATTTCAATGGGCATTAAGCTTAAGACTCGACCCAATCAAAGGTGCGGGTGACCGCTTTTTTCCAGCCTTGATACTTCACCGTGCGCTGTTCTTCTGACATCGTCGGCATCCAGCGCTGGTCCTCACGCCAATAGTCCCGCAGTGAGTCAATATTGGGCCAGAACCCTACCGCCAATCCGGCAGCATATGCCGCACCGAGGGCGGTGGTTTCTGATACCACCGGGCGGATCACCGGTACATTCAGGATATCCGCCTGGAACTGCATCAATAAGTTGTTAACGACCATCCCCCCATCCACCTTCAAAGCCTGTAATTTGACCTGTGAATCCTTCTCCATAGCATCCAGGACTTCGCGGGTTTGGAAAGCAGTTGCCTCCAGTGCCGCCCGGGCAATATGGCCTCGGTTAATGTAACGAGTCATTCCCACAATTACGCCACGTGCATCACTGCGCCAGTAAGGCGCAAACAAGCCTGAAAATGCAGGCACAAAATAAATTCCGCCGGTGTCCTCAACTGTTTTTGCCAGCCCTTCAACCTCGTCAGAAGAACCGAACATACGCAGATTATCGCGCAGCCACTGAACCAACGCGCCGGCAATGGCAATCGAACCTTCCAGGGCATAGACCACTGGCTGGTCGCCAATTTGGTAACCGACCGTTGTCAACAGGCCAGACGCACTGGGAACGACCTCCTGCCCGGTATTCATCAGCATGAAACAACCCGTGCCATAAGTATTCTTGGCTTCTCCCGGGTCGTAACATGCCTGGCCAAACAATGCAGCTTGTTGATCGCCCAGGATGCCGGCAACAGGCACGCCGGAAAGCACGCCTTTCGCTGTACCGTAAATCGTCGATGAGGGCCGGATCTCAGGAAGCATACTCCGGGGAATATTCAAAATTGAGAGGATGTTTTCATCCCAATCCAATGTGTGCAAATCCATCAACAAAGTTCTAGAGGCATTTGTCACATCCGTAATATGCACTCCCCCCTGTGGACCTCCCGTCAGGTTCCATGTCAGCCAGGTGTCAACTGTACCGAATATCGCCCTGCCAGCCCGTGCATCATCTTGCAAGCCAGGCACATTTTTCAGCATCCAGGCGATTTTTGGCCCAGAAAAATAGGTGGCAAGGGGCAGTCCTGTGACCTGGCGAAAACGATCCTGACCAAAGTCTTTAGCCAGTTCATTGCACAGTTTGTCCGTACGTGTATCCTGCCACACAATCGCGGGGTAATAAGGCTTGCCCGTCTCCCGATCCCAAACCAAGGTCGTCTCCCGCTGATTGGTGATCCCAATTGCAGCCAGAGCATTGGGTGTAAGGTTCAGGTCATTTAATACTCCCTGCACCACTAATTGGGTTGATGACCAGATTTCCAGAGGGTCATGTTCAACCCATCCCGGCTTGGGGTAATGTTGTTCGTGCTCCTTTTGTTTTATACCAATGATCTCCCCCTGGTGATTAAACACAATCACCCGTGTGCTGGTTGTCCCCTGATCAATTGCCATCACGTAGTTTGCCATTTGCATTAATCCTCCTGGTCTTCTATCCAATTATGCGTGCCCCGCAAGAATTCCCTGCCAGACATTCGTTTTTTTCCTGCCGCCTGCACCTCACTCAGTACCAGCATTCCCTTCCGAGTGCCCAACGCCGGTTGAGAATCGATAATATAGCGTTTGCCAGGGACAGCTTGTTTCTGTACCAAAGCCTGCGCCCGGAATACCCGGATTTGCACACCTTCTAAATAAAAGAAAGAACCCGGCCAGGGGTTGAAAGCCCGGATCTGACGGGTCAAATACTCCGCCGGGCGATTGAAGTCCAGCTCGCCGTCTGCCTTTACGAGCCGGGGTGCCTGCGTTGCCTCGGCATCAACTTGGGCACGGGGTTTAATCGCGCCATCGAAATATAATGGCAGGGTATCAATCAATAATTCTGCGCCCATTTGTGCCAGCGCAACGGATAAGTCGCCTGCGGTCATCTCATGTTGAATCGGCACTGAACGCTGGCTGAGTATTGGACCTGTATCCAAACCCTCGTCCATCTGCATAATAGTAACGCCGGTGATCTCATCATGCAAAATCGCCGCCTGGATAGGTGCTGCTCCACGCCAACGGGGCAGCAAAGATGCATGCACATTGATGCAACCATAAGACGGGATTGCCAGGACATCTTGTTTAAGAATTTGCCCAAAGGCTACCACGACAATCACATCAGGAGCAAGCTTGCGAATTAAATCAATCGCAGCAGTTTCTCGAAGCGTTTTTGGCTGAAAGATGGGCAACTGTAATTCATGAGCCAAAACCTTCACAATCGGGGGTTGAAGTTTTCGACCGCGTCCAGCGGGTCGATCGGGCTGGGTCACAACACCGACGATGCTCCAGTTCTTAGCAAGCGCCTGCAATGCAGGAACTGCAAAATCTGGTGACCCCATGAAGACGATCCGCTTATCCATACCTCCCATTTTAACATAATAAATCCCCCGGTGCGGGAGTTGTTTGGCATTTAAAATAATTTATGCTATACTTTTTTATAGAATGAACAAACCAATCATCAAACAACCACTACTTTCAGGAGGCATAGGATGACTGAGGAAAAAATAATTGATCCAAACATTACTAGCGATGATAAACTGTGGGCTTTATTGGCCTATCTACTTACACCATTAATCCCGATAGTTCTTTTATTGCTCGAAGACAAGAAAGATCGACCTTTTCTCAAGGCACATTATCCACAAGCCTTGGCTTTCGGCATTGTTGCCTGGGTGATTTCTGGTTTATTGTCGTTTGTATTTGTTGGCTGCGTGACCGGGGTCGCTGCCCTGGTCTTCCAGATTATTTGGGGCATTAAAGCCTACAATGGAGAGTATGTAACCATCCCGGTCATAACAGATTTTGTCAAAAAGCAGGGTTGGGCAGACTAAAAATTTTCAAAAATAAACAACCTGTCCAAACTTTATTGGACAGGTTGTTGTTTAACGATCTTTTTTTGGCCGATGGATTTCAGCAAGCCAACAATCGCCTGAAGATCTGACGATTTACTGTTTATTGGAATGAATTGTTAAAATAACCTGATTGGAGCCACAAATTTCGGGCGGAACATCCCCGGATTAACGATGATCGATTTGAGATCCTGGAATTTAGAATCGCTTTTCAGTCCATCTGATTACAATTAATCGGATCATCTGCTAAGGAGTGAATTTGACGAATAAGATCACAGTTTATGGTGTCCGCTGGTGCGGCGATTGCAAGCGAGCGTTGCGAATTTTGGATGAGCGCCAGGTTGATTATGTCTGGGTTGATATTGATCAGAATGAGGACGGAGAAGCCTTCGTTAAATCGACCAATCATGGTAATCGCAGCGTTCCGACAATAATATTTCCTGATGGCAGTATTCTGGTTGAGCCTGCAAACCAGGCATTGATCAATAAATTAGAGATTTTTGGTTTTTAAAAATCCACCCTCGACAAAACAATCTTGACTCAAATGATCAAGAGGCTTCAATCAGAAAGCTGATTTAAGCCTCTCTTGATCCTTGCAACAATTCTTTACCAATTAAAAAGATGATCAAACCAAAGAGAAGGCCGCCGGCTGTTGTAATAAAAATATAGGCAGTCCGGCGTTGCTTTAGAAATATCGGGGAATTTTCAAGGCGTGAGCGCAAATTTCCCACAAATCGCTGATCAGGCTTGATCGGATGAAACCTGTTTTTTAATATTCGTTCAATAGCCAATAACTCGTCGCTGACAGAGAGATGATCCTTCATTCCAAATTTCTCCCTAAATCATTTCCGGATATGCCACGATCCCAACTGTTTTGGGACCAAGATTCGCAGCTACCGAAATTGAAAGCTCAGTGAAGATAGTCTCAGTGACATTAAGCGTGTCACTAATCATTTTTTGCAATAATTCTGCAGTAGGCCTGTCTTGTGAATGAACAATCGCCACCTTAATCGCTTCATTGCCAAACCGCTGATAAACTTTAGCAACAATTTTTTCTAAAGACTTCCTACGTGTCCTCACCAGGTCTGACATGCTTAATAAACCTTCTTTCAGCGTGACAATTGGTTTAATATCCAAAATTGATGTTAAGGCGGCTTGCAGCTTGCCAACTCTTCCCGACCGATACGCAAACTCCAGGTTGTCAAGGGTTAGAACAATGATCAATTGATCTCTTAGCAGGCGAAGTTTTTCCAAAATCTGTTCAATGGTTTCACCGGCGATATCCCGCAGGCGTGCATCTCGTGCCATCAATGCAAGCACTGCAGATCCCGCATTCGAGTCAAATGTAATCACCTCTATCTTGTTTTTAAGCTCTTCAGCAGCTTTTTGCACCATTTGAACAGTTGCTGACATTTTCCCAGATACGTTAATCGATAGGACCGTATCACCTGCATCATATAAATTCTCTATCAACGTTTTGATCATGTCGGGTGATGGGGCTGCGGTTTTGGGCCGATTCTTTTCATCCTGAACCAGTTCATAAAAAAGACTAGGGTTGATATCCACACCCTGGTAGTAGGTTTTATCACCAATTTGGATTGGAATGGGAACGATCTGAAACTGGTATTTTTCTTCCCAACCTTCTGGCATGTCGCCCGAACCATCGATAAGGACTTTAAGCATTTTCTTCTTTTCCTGTGCTCATAATATCGCGCAATTCCAGCAGTGTCCGGTGATAAAGGCTTTTAATCGCGCCCTCGCTCTTTCTTAGAATTTTTCCAATTTCTGCGTTTGAAAGTTGATCCAAAAACTTTAACACCAACAATTCCTGGCGAATGGGTGAAAGCTTACGAATTGCTGCCATTAAATTTTCAATTTCTTGTGTCTTGACCGTTTGCTTTTCCGGATGTTGGTCATACTGGGGTAGAAACTGAGCCTGTTCATCATCCAGTGCTATTTCCCGTTTTCTCACTCGATCATGATAGTAATTTGCAACCAGATTGTGCGCAATTCGGTACAACCACGCTGAAAAGGGCAAACCCATGTGACGATAACTTTTAATATTACTCATCGCCTTGAAAAATACTTGCCCGGTCAGGTCCTCTGCATCCCTTTTGCTGTCAATGCGAAAATAAATGTAGTTATAGATGCGGTCAACATACCGCTCGTACAGTAAACCAAAAGCGTTTGGATCAGATTTCGCTGCATCGATCAGGGCGATTTCTTCCTGCGGGTCCATCAAGGGTGAGCGCCCTTCTGCTTAATAGTCATTAACAAAGAATTCATCAATAAGTCACATGAAATTGGAAATGGATTGACTTTTGTATGATTATAACAAAATAAGCCCATAAAGGAATGGATCATGCTTTATGTTCATCAAGCATTAATTTTAACCTTTTTCCGCCTTGAAACAGCAATCCAGTCCACCCAAGGTATGAAGTGGACTCTTATTATAATCACTGAGATCATCAGGAATCACGATTTTTCTCTCTTCTTTACCCAATGATGCGTAACAGAACACATTTGGCGTGCAACCTGTCCAAATTGCAGGTGATTAAAATCACATCTCTTATTATTACATGAAAAACATAACCATAAGCAATGTATAATATAATGTAACTACAGAATTATAATTTCATTGTCATTTAGAATATTTCTTGTATGCATTAAGGACAATGATACAGTTATATCACGCTTGCATGCGGAGGATCAAATCTCATGGTCAGTGCACATGATCCGGTTGAAAACATGTCAGCGGCATTATTCATTAAATTATAAAATTTTCCATAAAAGGAGATCACAAATGCGTCAATTTCATCATCAAAAAGACCTTGAGAATATCGATCCGGGCCTTTATGAAATCATTAAACTTGAAGAAGAAAGACAGGTAAGGCGCTTGATCATGATCCCCAGTGAATCTGCAACGCCTGTGGCAGTGCGCGAGTCGTTGGGTTCGATCTTCACCAACATCTATGCCGAGGGTTATCCACCTCCAGAAACACAGAAGTACACCGAGGAGGAAATCCTTGATTACACCCACATGCTGGGCATGTATCGGCGATATGGCGACCCGCGCTTTTACAAAGGCGTGGAATATGTTGATGTTGTTGAAGCCTTAGCCAGGCATCGCTGCGCGAAGGTCTTTGCCACCAACAACCTGACTCCGGATGATCTGTATGTAAATGTCCAGCCATTATCTGGTGCACCTGCCAATAATGCCGTTTATTCTGCCTTTCTACAGCCAGGCGATACCATCCTTGGTATGAATTTATTGCATGGTGGTCACCTCACGCATGGTTCTTCCGTAAACCGCTCGGGCATGATTTATAATGCCCAGCACTATTCTGTTGACCCGGTAACAGAAAAACTGGATTACGATGCAATCCTTGAAAAAGCACTCGAGGTTAAGCCAAAGATCATCATCGCTGGCTATTCCAGTTATCCCTGGATGCCAGATTGGCAGAAGTTCCGTGAAATTGCCGACAGTGCAGGCGCACTCCTGCTGACAGACGTGAGCCATATCGCTGGTCTAATTGCGGCTGGTGTGGTTCCTTCTCCAGTTGGGTTTGCTCACATCATCACGTTTACTACACATAAAAGCATGTTGGGTCCTCGTGGCGCCTGTATCATCACGGATAATCCAGATTTTTCTAAGAAAATCGATAAAAGCATTTTCCCGGGTGAACAAGGCGGACCTCATATAAACACAATCGCTTCAATGGCGCTGGCTTTTAAACTGGCACAAACCGACGCGTTTAAAAGGCTCCAAGCCCAGGTCTTGAAAAACGCAGTCGCATTCGCCGATCAGCTGCAAAAGCGTGGAATGCGTGTTCCCTATCAGGGCACCAACACTCATCTTGTTCTTCTGGATTGCAAAACGGTCAAAGCCAAAGATGGGACACATCTTTCCGGTGAAATGGGAGCTCGAATCCTCGATATCGCTGGTATTGTAGCCAACTACAATACCATTCCAGGCGATCGCTCGACCTTCTCTGCTTCGGGGATTCGGTTTGGAACGCACTGGCTGACCCAGCGTGGCCTGGAACCTGAAGATTTCGCACAAATTGCAGACATCATCTGTGACCTGTTCTGCGCTGTCACACCCTATAAAATGCCCGGACGTACGCGAACTTTACAGCACGCAAAAGTCGATTTCAACATCCTTGAAGACGCAAAGCGAAGAGTTATTGCCCTTGCAGAAAAAGCGGACCCCCTCATCGACCTACCGAAATACCATGGCTATCCGCATTTCTTCAGCTTAGACGACAATATTGATGCCGAATGGGCACGGTTTTCCCTCTCTGGCGATCAGATCCGAATGTTCCTTGACTACACTTTAGTCAGTGAAATTGAGAACCTGGATGAGGGAGAAAGCCAGGCAACCATGATCCACACCTCTGAAGGCTCGATTAAAGGCGTGATCAAATGCCTGGACCCAGGCACATTTACTCTTTATGTCCCTGGTCATCAGGCAGGATTGACCAGTAGCTGGTTACGTAACCTCTCTGACGGTTACATCAAATTTGACGACGATCTGATGCTTACTGTTCCAGGACCTGTACGCGTCGAAGACCTGCCCCCTGGCGCACCAGATATCACCATTAAAATCCTTTCAAGCAATCGTAAACCTTACTATATCGGGATGGATAATGACGAACATACGGGCGAAATCCTGCCTGAATTTGTGTGGGAAGAACCGCAATCTGAAGAACTCCGCAGGACACCGCTCTTCCAAACCCATGTTAACATGGGAGCCAGAATGATCCCCTTTGCGGGTTGGGAGATGCCGGTTTGGTACACTTCGGTTATGGAAGAACATAAGGCTGTGCGCCAGACAGCAGGTTTGTTTGATGTCACCCACATGGGTGTTTACCAGGCGGAAGGACCGGATGCTGCCATCTTCCTTGATAGCGTCTGCGGAAACGACATCAGCTGGCTGGCTGTCGGCGAATCCTGTTATACACATTTCATGGACCTGGATGCCAATGTCATCGATGATTTGTTGGTTTATCGACGGGATAAACAAAAATTCCTGGTTGTGGTCAACGCCTCCAATGATGATAAAGATTGGGCGTGGTTGAACGCTGTGCGCAAAGGCGAAGTGTTGGTTGACAGAGGAAAGCCATGGGCAGTTGCCTTTGGCAGAAACGTCATCTTACGAGATCTACGCGATCCCCAGGCAGGTGAAGACATGCTGGTGGATATCGCCATACAAGGACCAAAATCCCGTGATATTTTACTTTCGCTTAATTGCTCTCTCGTGGATCGAGAAGCCATCTTAGAATTGAGCAGGTCTCATCTCTGTGAAGCGACCCTGGATGGGATTCCCATCGTGGTGTCGCGAACAGGTTATACCGGCGAACAAATCGGTTATGAACTCTTTGTTCACCCTGATCGCTCCGTTGAGCTCTGGAACAAACTGATCCAGATTGGTCAACCCTACGGGATGAAACCTTGTGGGTTAGGAGCTCGAGATTCCCTGCGCACAGAGGCTGGTCTTCCGCTTTATGGTCATGAAATGGGCGGCGAGCTCAACTTAGGCACCAGCGAGGCCGGCTTTAGCTGGTTCGTCAAACGCCACAAGCCCTGGTTCATCGGACGAACGGCATTCCTGGAAAGAGAAACTAAACGCGAAGGCAATATTGTTCGCTTCAGGTTTGATGAAAAACGAACCCGACTGGCACATTTAGGTGATCCGGTCGTTGATGAGCGTGGCAAGGTTGTTGGCACTGTCACCAGTTGTGCCATTGATACTGAAGGCTCACTCACCGGTCAAGCCTATGTTTTAGACAAATACACAAAAGAAGATACCCCCATTTTGATCTACCAAAGCACTCCTTCATCCGGTGGAAAGGCTTTGGGGCAACTGCAAACAGGTGACCGGGTCACCTTACCATCCCGGGCAACAGTCATTAGTCGCTATCCAAAAAGGAGTTAATTGCTTATGAACACATTATGGAACGATAGATTTGCCAGTCGGACAGACCTGATTGGAAGCTCAGCAATACGGGAACTTTTAAAAATTACGTCCCTTCCCGATGTGATTTCCTTCGCAGGCGGTTTGCCAGCGCCGGAGGTGTTTCCAATTGAGCGCTTCAAGGAGGCAGCAGAAGTCGTACTCACAGAAATGGGAGATCGCGCACTGCAATACGGCACCACAGAAGGCTATCAGCCCCTGCGTGAAATGATCGCAAAAAATGCCAGCAAATATGGCATTAATATTACTGCTGATCATGTGCTGATCACCACAGGATCGCAACAAGCCCTTGACCTGCTTGGCAAAATCCTTATCAACCGGGGCGATCGAATTCTGGTCGAATCCCCTACTTATCTCGGTGCTTTACAGGCGTGGAACGCTTATGGTGTGAAATATATCACTATTCCTTATGACGATGATGGTATGCAAATTGATCTTCTGGAATCGCGTTTACGCAGAGGAATTAAATTCATTTATGTCCTACCGAATTTTCAGAACCCGACAGGCGTTACCCTTTCTCGTGAACGCAGAATTAAGTTGGTTGAATTAGCAAACGCTTATGGCGTTCCCATCATCGAAGATGATCCCTATGGCCAGTTGAGATATGAGGGCAATCATATCGAACCTGTTGTCGTTCTGGATGATCAATGCAACACCTCGGGTGAGCCGGCCTACAACGGGAATGTGATTTATACCAGTACTTTCTCAAAAACCCTGGCCCCCGGCTTACGCCTGGCTTGGGTTATTGCACCTCCTGAAGTCATAACAAAACTGGTTCAAGCGAAACAAGGGGCAGACCTTAACACATCAACTTTGAATCAGTTTCTGGCATATGAAGTTGCTAATGGTCCCTGGATGGATACCCATATTAAGACCATTCGCGATACTTATAAAGAGCGACGCGATGTTATGCTCAATGCATTGGAAGAATATATGCCAGATGGCGTTCATTGGACACGCCCCAAAGGTGGATTATTCCTGTGGGTAACCTTACCAGAAGGTTTGAACTCTAGCCACCTCTTCCCGACGGCAATTGAGAAAAGAGTGGCTTTTGTACCGGGTACTTCCTTTCACCCATTGGGTGGTGGGGAAAACACGATGCGGCTGAATTTCTCCTGTATGCGGCCAGAATTAATCGTTGAGGGTATCAAACGTCTATCCGAAGTATTTAAACAGAACCTTTAGACAAAGTTTGATTTTGAAGAAAAAAGGGGCTGAATTTTAATCAGCCTCTTTTTTTTCAGTCTAATACTGGATCATGCTATTGTGTTGCCAGATTGAAAAATCCGAAAGTATTGAATCCCCAATAAATTCGCGTAAAATCGAATTGTCAGGGATCAAGTTCTGATCGATTGGTAAAAACCATTGCAGGAATTTAAGCAGTCGTTTGGCTTCAACATGTTCAGGTGACCCGAAGGGAACCTGCCTTAGCAGCGGCTCGACTAATGGTTTTAAGGCTGAAAGCTCGTATGCCAGCGCAGAATTGAACATGATATCTGCATTTTCCTGGTAAGGAAAGATATGGTTCTTTTCGCCCTGCCTGACCAATTCCCACATGTTGATGGTTTGCTGGGCAGTATAGCCCCGGTCGCGGGAGTCACGCACAATTCGCCGTAGCTCTCGGGTATCCGTTGTTGAAATGCGGTTATGGCGGTCGAGATTCAATTGTGTCAAACAAGATACATAAATTTTATAAGTTTGCTCATCAGGGAAATTTTCTAACAGCTTTGGATTTAATCCATGGATTCCTTCCAGAATAATCATCTGATCCGGGGCTAAGCGAATTTCATCCCCTGGCTCGTTTTTGCCTCTTTTAAAATTATAGTGCCGCAATTGCACCTTTTCACCAGCAATCAACCGCGAAAGATGATCGTTTAACATCGATCGGTTTACGGCATCGATGTGTTCGAAATCATATTCACCCTTTTCGTTGAGGGGGGTGTCTTCACGGTCTACAAAGTAATCATCGATCGCTAACGCGAGTGGTGATATTCCCTCTGTGAGCAATTGAATCATCAGGCGTTTTGAGAAAGTTGTCTTGCCGGAAGAACTGGGTCCAGCAATTAAAATCACTCGAATTTCTTCTTTTCCTTTTCGGATGTCATTGGCAATCCGAGAAATTTGCTGCGCATGGAGTGCTTCAGAAACCAGGATTACCTCATTGATGCGGTCTTCTTTTATGGCATCATTTAATGCCCCCACACTTTGAATGCCCAGAGTTTCCAACCAGCCGCCGTATTGACGAAATGCTGTTAACAATTGTGGAGAACTGGTCAGTGGTGATAAATAATTGGGGGCATTTTTCCTGGGGAAACGGAGCACAAAACCCAGATCAATCAGTTGAAGATCAAAACGTTTTAAATACCCCGTCGAGGGCACCATGTAGCCGTGATGATAATCTCTCATATCGTGTAATGAATACAGCACAAGGTCATCGCCAACACGATAATTCAACAAGCGTAGTTTATCGTCCTGCCCAAGCTTTCTGAAAAAAGCCTTTGCTTCAGAAAGGGAAACCTTTTCTTTTAGAAGAGGCGCATCCTCATCAACCAAAGCACGCATGCGCGCTTCCAGGGCATCCAGGGATTCCTTCTGGAAAGGCTCCTGTTCACGAACATGGCAATAATAAGCTCCAGATGAGACGGAATGATCAATTGTCAACGTCCAATCCGGGAAAAGTTCCAAGAAAGCCACTTCCAATAAAAAGGTCAAAGAACGCCTGTAAATCCTGGCTCCATCGGCATCCGTCATAAACACCGGTGTGACTTTTGCGTCCGCCGAAATCGGGAAGGTCAGCTCGCGTAACTCGTGGTTCACAATTGCACCGACGATCAACGGCTGCTCAGGCTTTTGATATTTACGCATGAATTCTCCGACAGGGGTGTGCCGGGGACCGCTCATCACAGTTCCATCGCTAAGGACGACTTCAACTTCATCGCGCATTTTTGACTCGATTTTTATTTGATCATGCATCGTATCACCCTTAAATAATTAAAATTATTAACAATAGATTAATTCAATTCATTGCTGATCAGTTTTCAGGCTTCATCATTGGTATCTGAGCAAAATCATCTGGTGAGAGGGTGTCCGGGTTAGAAGCGCTGGGAACAAAATTCGAGAGCAGAGTCGCCTGGTCAAATTCGTTATCAACAGGCAAAACCAGATCGATAATGCGTGTGTGGTTTTTACTACCCTGAGGAGCACCGCCGAACCGCCATTGTGCTGCGGCAGGTTCAATATCCCGTATTCGCCATACGCCCTCAGCAGGGTAGCCTTCCTGGCTCATGACGACAGCTGAGTAAGCCCAATCCTCCGGATTGCCTTCACCCAGCAAATTCAACGGTATTCGAATAATCACCGCATTTTGAGCGGGGTCTACAATAATCCTCATGGCATTGGTCGCCTCGGAAAAAGGTAATGGGACCAAACTTTCCGGATCGGATTGCAGTACCTGAGCGTTCCAGCCCTCTGCCCACACGGCATATTCCCAACCAAACCCAGACATTAAAGCGGCGTTGCGTCCCGGCAGAAGCATCCTGGCGCCGGTGCCTTCACCGGGATCGGTGTCGATATACACATCCATGGTCTGAAGAGAAAGACCAATCGGTGAACCCCAGGGATTCTCAATTTCGCCAAGAAATTTAAAGGTCAACACCAGGTTCTCCTGGTCGGTTCCTACTTCAAAATAAGTTACATCAAAAACAGAGTCTTTGAAGACGCCATCCTGAGGATAGGTGTAAGTGCCAGGGCCATTGTCATCACCCGTAGGGTCATCTACCTGCAAGATTGCCGCAACCCCGCCTTTATCCGGGAGGACAACCCTGGCAGGTCCGCCTTGTGGTAGCAGGTCACCGAAAGGCTCAACAACCACGGCCAATTTGAGGGCGTCTCCAGCAGCAACTTCACCCAAGAACTCCAGCGGAAATGATATTTCAAGAATATCATCGCCGGCTTGAGCCAAGCCAGCGTCGGTTTTTTCAATCTGCCATGCGCTTTCTTTTGCCTCATAGGTGTTAACAACCTCCCCACCGTTCCATTCCACGAGTTTATTGGCGAAAATTCCTAAAATCACACCAGAGTCACGGCTGAAGGCTGAGGTGCCTCCTGTCCCTCCAGGGACATTAAAATAGAAACCCACGCCGATGTCCTTCATAGCACCATCAACATCCAGACGCAGGTAGAAATGATCCTCGTCCATAGTGAAGTAAAAACCCGTAACAGGAGAACTGCCCTCGACCGCATAAAATGCAGCAGTGTCCCAACCGGGGTCATTTCGACCGTCAATGATCGGCGTTGAGCTTCCGCTAAAGGGCCGTGTCGCAGACACAGGCCCGGCCTGGATGATGGGAACATTTACAAATTGCGGTACCTCGGCGTCCAACGCGGTATACACGCCCGCAAGCAACGCCCGAAAGGCTTCCTCAAAATAATCATCCTGTCCAGAATCCTGGTCATCACCAAACCACCAGAACCAATCCGATCCTTCAGCCAGGTACATAAAGTCAAAAGCTCGCTCAAGTGCGTCCGGGTGAGCTGCAACTTGTCCGCTCTCATATGGCACCAGGAACTTACGCGTGCGTGCAAGGTAATCCCAAGCTGTCGCTTCCTCGGATTCACCAATCCAGGTGTCATAATTTGGGCTGAACCAGGCGCCTGGAAATAATTGTTCAAGCGTTCTTTGTTCGGGGAAAAGCGCCAAGTATTGGGATGGCGTAACGGTTCTGAGTACTTCACTCTCGGTCAGACGCTGATACAGGGAATTTATAAAGTCATTGCCATCATTTGGGAAATGCTCCCAGGCATTTTCTCCATCCAGGATAATGCTGACAATATGAGGTCCTTCAAACCCGTTTTCCTGCAAATAAGCGTGGATGGCTTCCAGTCGATTGACCAGGTCAAGCGCACCAACATCGCCGGACATCCCGCTGTAAACAAAACCGATATTGTCAGAAAGCGTCCAATCTCTAAAAAAGACAGCAACCTGGTTTCCTGCCTGGTCGCGCACATAATAAGGTCGATACAACTGATCGGCTTCGCTGACCAAACCCTGAGAATCACGTGTGAAACCATCAAAACCGAGGGATTTCGCCAGCACCGGCTCACCGGTTTGCATAAAGGAAAACCCGGCTTCAGCAACCATCGGGATAATTTCCTCTGCCACAGCGCCCTCACCAGGCCACAACCCACGCACCTCGCGGTCAAAAGTCTCCATATACATATCAACACATAAATCCAGGTGAACCCGTGCATCCTGGGGGTAGGAAAAGGGCAATTCTGGCATTTCGGCGCCTGGATTGCCAATCAATGCAAGCTGATTATCGTAGATCAATGGCAAAATTGGGTGCGCATAAGGCGTGGTGGTCACTTCAATTTGACCGGCATCCTGCAATTCCTTGTGATAAGGCAGTACCAAGCGGATGATCTTCAACACTTCATCAAAAACGATCGTTTTATCGTCCTCAGTAAAACCCTCACCCTTCGTCACCAGATCCACCAGCGGTTCTCGTGCCAGGTAAACCGGGTCAAACCAGGCCAAATTGAACCAGATCTGCAGATCGCGGAAATCTTGTTCAGTAAATGCCGACAAAGCAACCTGGATGCTTTCCTCATCGGTACCGCCACGTTGGTCAAGCAAAGCCTGGTAACGGGGATAACGGGCGATGATATTCGTCCAATTCACATCATAAAACCGCTCCAGGATAAAACGTTTATCTGCCTCCGTCAGGGTTGAGGCAGGTTTTTCGCTTAACACCCAATAAAGGTCTTTGGCGCCATCGGCAAATGCATTCAATTGGCGGATTAAAGATGGTGTGTAATTGAAACTCACATGCAGACCCTCATAGTCCGCAACTTTCTCAGCCATGTCCAGGTAATCCTTCGTTGCGTGCACTCGGACCCAGGGGCGTGAAAACACACCATTTTCATCTTGATAATATAAAGGTTGATGCTGATGCCAGGTCAGGTTAACATAGAGCACATCCAGATCAGGCTCCAGCGTGGTTGTTACATCTGGTTGAGGTTTGCAGCCGGATAATAAGCTGAACAATAAACAAATTAATGCAAAAATAGAGTATAAAACTTTAATTTTTTTATTCATAGCGTCATCTCCCGATCGCTTCAAAGGTTTATCTGTCAATCAATAAGATTCTACTCGAAAAATTCAGCCTCGTGCTTGGTTGCTCAACCGGGTTGGCGTGAAGGTAAATTCGAGTGAACTTTGCTTCAAATTACACCGGAAAAGAAATCTCAACAAAACCGGACCAGCTCTCATTCTTTAAAACAAAAGCCAATCGTTATAAAATAATTAACTGAAACTCCTGATTATGGATGATTTGACCCATCGTACCCCGACCTGTGGAAATGAAGATTTTCCTTTTGAGTGCGGATAAATATTCAGGACTAAAACCAACCAACCTGTTTAGGATAAACCTGGTGGAATTTCCTTGACCTTTGTCCTGACCCCGGATAAAATTCAAGGTCGCTGGTTGCTACCAGAACATAAACCAAATTGATCAAAGAGCGAAGGTAATCCGTGCTTAACGGGTGAGAGGCGCTCGAAGGATGGAACTATGCCAGAAACAATCACTATTGAAGCACAAAAACGAACCGTGAGAGGCAAGCAAGTACGCGCCTTACGTCGGCAGGGGATTCTCCCTGCTGTAATTTACGGCAGGATCGGCAAAGAGCAGCTTGAGCCTATCCTCATTCAATTCGACCTCCATGATGCCTCCCTTATTATCAAGAAACTGACCGGATCGAGCCTGGTAACCATTGACGTTGAGGGTGAGAAATATCCCGCTATTATCCGGGAAATTCAAAAAGATATCATCTACGGCACCCTGCGGCATGTAGATTTCATGGCGGTTTCATTAACTGAGAAACTTCAAACTGCAGTTTCAATCGAATTGGTTGGTCAATCACCTGCTGAGATCAATCTGGCAGCTGTTGTCGTCACCGGCATTTCCGAGCTTGAAATCGAATGTCTCCCACAGGATCTGCCTGAACGCATTGAGGTTGATGCCACCCAGTTGGTCGATATCGATAGTGTAATTCACGTAAAAGATATTAAATTATCGGATAAGATCACAATCTTGACCGATCCGGAAGAACTCATTGCCAGTGTTACCCATGTCGCCATCGAAGAAGAACCGGCAGAGGAAGAAGGCGAACTCGCAGATTTGTTAGACAAAGATGTTGAGCCCGAAGTTATCGAAAAGGGCAGAGGTGAGGATGCTCTTGAGAGCGAAGAAGAATAATCTATCCGAATTGTAAACGAAAAATCAAAACAGAGATGCTCGCGAGGCATCTCTGTTTCTTTTAATTTTCGTGTTAACCAGATAAATTCAAAGCTTTCAGCAGTCCCAAAGTCATCTCTGCACTTGCCCCCCACAACTGGTAGCCATCATAATAATCGAAGAAAATCACCGGAACCTCACGTCCGGCGTAGTTGCGAAATTGAATGTGATGGTTTTCAGAATCAGCCAACCAGGGGATTGGAATTGAGAAAACACTCTTCACTTCTTCCCTGGCGATTTTTATCTCATAAGGCCATGGGATTCGACCCACATAAATTCGCACCAGGAAACCAGTCAAAATGGACATGTCGCCCAAATGACCAAAAATATCGACATCCTCAGGTTTTACCCCAATCTCTTCTTGCATCTCCCGTAGCGCGGTCTCACTAAGATCCTTATCTTCTTTTTCACGTGCCCCACCGGGAAAAGCGACCTGGCCGCGATGATCTTCCACGGTATCAGAGCGTTGCGTCAGCAGGATATGCCAATCATTGTTGTATTCAAACATGGGGATCATCACAGCAGCGCGTCGGAATTGATCAAGCTGGTCACGGGTATAAACGCTGCGATGCCGGAGCGCGACATCCGCCTGATAACTTTGAATCGCGTGTTGAATACCACTTTGTGTCAGATGCAACATGCCTCCCATTTTAATATCCTTGATATAAGTCTCATGCCAGATACTACTGGGTTGCACCGATACCGCGCCCTTGTTGATGGGGAAAAAATCAGGTAACCCGGATTGATGCTGAAATCTTCAGGCGGAAAAGCACAAGCTCCATCCATACCTAATGCGCCCGAAAAGAGCTCGACTGAATCATCAATACTGACGATCTCGTTCTCGTGTTTCCACTCATCGCCTATATCATTTGGATAGAAAGTTTCTTCCCTGAATGAAATTCTTTTTGCTACAAGATCTTCAAGAATAGCAAATGCTGCAAATAGGAACTGGAATGCATCTTCTTCCCAGCACGGAATATTGATGAACGTCATCGATTTATTCAGCAGGATAAAAAAGTGACTATTTGTCCACCCAAAAACATGCAGGATGACATAATACAAATCGAGCAAGGGTGCCTTCTCGGATATCCTGATCAGTCTCCAGAAAACAGGTTCAATCAGCATTAACGATATCTTGAGATTGATGGTTTTCATTCGATTTGTTTATTTTTAATGATTCGTTCCTACACACGAATTTTAGGTTTTAATGTCTTCTTGAAAAAATCTGTGATGGCGTTATAACAAATCACTTTATTGGCGAATTTT
Organism: Brevefilum fermentans; assembly: GCF_900184705.1. NCBI lineage: Bacteria > Bacillati > Chloroflexota > Anaerolineae > Anaerolineales > Anaerolineaceae > Candidatus Brevifilum > Candidatus Brevifilum fermentans. The sequence continues at coordinate 1,737,629 of NZ_LT859958.1, forward strand.
TCAACGCCATGACCCTCATCCTCAAACAGGAGCATTTCAATGTCCTTACCAATTTCCTGTAAATGGGCGACCAGATCTTCCGATTCCTCCGCCACAACCCTGGGATCATTGCGTCCTTGGATCACAAGCAGCGGCGCGTTGAAGTTCTCAATCGAGGTTTTGGGTGAGCGATCTTGTAGGAAAGCCAGATCCTCCGGATTGCTCGGGTCGCCCAGGACCATGCGATAATAAGGCTTCCACGTCGGTGGAATGCGCTCAAGAAAGGTGGTCAAATCATAAGGTCCAAACATATCCACAGCCGCAGACCATAATTCGGGATGCTTTCCCGCCAGGGTCAACGTCATATATCCTCCATAGGAGCGTCCAACAACACCCGCACGGCTAACATCCAGCCGATCATCCTTGGGCAGTACTTGCGTCATGGCGTGCACATGATCCAGACGGTCCTTGCCGCCCCAATCGCGATCCACATGCTTCGTATAAGAAAGTCCGTAACCCACACTCCCTCGAACGTTTGGAACGAAGACCGCAAACCCCTGCAGGGTTAAAAATTGGATCAGCGGCATAGAAAACCAGGCGAAATCTGGCCTTTCCTGGCTCTGGGGTCCGCCGTGGATATAATACACAACCGGTCGCTTGCCTTCAAAACCCAATTCAGGTGAGGGCAAATACAGCCTGGCAGATATGCGTAATCCATCAAAGGATGTAAATGTGCAATCCTCGCCCCGAGAAAGCAGGTTCTGGGGTACTCCCAGGATGACTTCATCCGTGTGGCGAACCACCCGGTCCCGGTCGACTCCCTCGATGGTGTAAATCTGGGTGGGCGATGTTGCAGTTGAAAAGGAAATGGCGAAGGCATCTCTCTCAGGAGTGTATGCAATCGCTTCCAAAACACCCTCAGAGAACACACCTTTACCGACCAGAACATTGACGACACACATCGTTTTTTCTACTGGATCATATTCTGCCTCGTAAGCCCAACTGGCGCCATCAATGTTAAAGTGCAGCAACAAACACCCCGTTTTCAATTTTTCCAGACCGGTGAATTCCCCAATACCTTTATGTGATAAATCCCTGAATGGGACCGGCGTAACACGTTCAGGTGCACGTAAATCAAGATATCCCAGACTGTAAGTGTTTTCAAACAGGGCATTGCTGAACACTAGTCCCTGACCGTCATCAGTGAAGAATCCATCACCAAAAGCCGTTAATGGAACTTCTTCACCCGCTTCTCGATCGACTAAGGGCTTGCCATATAATAAGCGCAGCTGTTTGCCCCGCTCCCACAAATAGGCGACCGTATCTCCAGCCATATAACTCTCAACCAGCACAATGCGTGAATAATCCTGATTAATAGCTGCCGGCCAGGCGCCAAAGGGGCTGGCATAGATTTCCTCAACTTTGCCAAGTGCAAAATCGCAAAGATAGGCGTGCACCATTCCCTCATCGCGTGATTCCGCCTGGATCACAAACAAGTTTTGTTCAGCATCCACTGCCCCCAGATGGCAACGGGTGTTTGCAAAGAAATTATCAAATGCCGGTTCGGGAAATCCTCCCTCAAGGGGAATCTGCATCGGCAGATAATTCTCATCGCCATCCTGGTCGATCATCACCAAAATTTTATCCAGGTTTGGAAAAACAGCGAAGGATTCACCACCAATGAGAAGTGGATTCTGGAGTGCAATATTTGGCGGTATCAGCGGCACCGGTACGCTGCCACCCTGTTTCATTACGTACAAACTATTGTGCCCACTTAAATTTGAGAGAAAATAAATTTGATCGCCAACCCACTTGGGACGCAAAAACATTCGTGCTGAGAGCAAGGCATCAATTCGATACATCTTTGTTAAACTCCTTTGTCCTAATGATTCATCTTTGGACTTAACCAGTATCCCAAAATCAGCAGCAATACGGAACCCAAAATTCCAAAACCCAGGTTAATCGTGCCCACCTGCAAAAAGCGGATTGAAAGCAAATTGGCAGCAAAATGACCGCCAAAAAAACCGATCACGCTGAGAACAAGGTAAAGAAGCAGGCGATACAAGCTGCCACCTCGCCACAAATGCAGAAGGCTGCCCAATAACAAAGCCATAAAAAACGAGAAAACAACTCCAGGAAGGGTCATCTTAATACTCCTTGAAAACCATCCATTTGATCGCAGTCACCAGGTTCGTTTGATAATTCCGCCGCCCAGGCAAACTTCATCCTGGTAAAGGACTGCAAATTGTCCGGGGGTGATCCCACGCAGCGGCTGATTAAATTCTAACCGAAATTCATCCATTGACGCCTCCTTCAGCTTTGCAGATACAGGGTTAGCCCGGTAGCGGATCATAACCTGGTATTGACCGCCTTCTTCAGGTGGCAAACCAGAAATCCAGTTCGACCTCGCGGTTTGAAGATGCTTGTTACCAGCATCTTTTGCATAACCAACGATCAAACGATTTGTCTGCGCGTCTTTGTCGATTACAAAATACGGCTCAGATGCCGCTATCCGGATTCCTCGACGCTGACCGATGGTATAAAAAGCCAGTCCCTGGTGCTCTCCCAGGACCTCGCCTGCCAGGTTGACAATCTCACCCGGTGCAGCAGCTTCAGGCGCATGCCTTTGCAGGAAAGCGCGGTAATCTTCATTTCGTAAAAAGCACAGGTCCTGGCTCTCTTTCTGGCCTGCCACAGATAAATTCAACGCGCCGGCAAGCCTGCGGACATCGGCTTTTGTCAGGTCTCCCAGGGGCAGCAAGCTGCGACTGAGCTGATGCTGACTGAGCATCGCCAGTACATATGATTGGTCCTTTCCGCGATCAAAGCCACGGAACAACTCAACTTTACCATTGGTTGTGGGTTTCAGACGGGCATAATGGCCTGTGGCAAAATAATCAGCGCCCTGGTCGAGTGCATACTCTTGCAATAAGCCCCATTTAATTTGCGGATTGCAAAACAGACATGGATTAGGTGTGAGTCCGCTCAAATATTGTTCAATAAAGGAGCGAATGACAACCCGGTAAAACTTCTCACGCACATCCAGGCAGATAAAAGGGACGCCGATCTTCTTTGCTGTAGAGGCTGCCACTTCCGCTTGTTCAAGCTCGGAGTCAGCAACAGTCCTGGCATGGGGATCATGCCAGGTTTGCATAAAGATCGCGGTAACGCGGTAGCCTGCCTCCAGCAAACGCACAGCAGCAACTGCACTATCAACACCGCCACTCAAGGCGACATACACATGTTTCACTGATTTCATTCAGTCCAATTTTACCTTATCCTCACCAGGCACTGCTATAATGATTAAAAACAACCCTGAGAGATAAATTAGGACAAACTGTGATCCCATATACTGATACCCATTGCCATTTAGATTTTGATAGATTTGAAAAAGATCGTGAGCAGGTTCTCAAGCGAGCCTGGAAAGCCGGGTTGGTTTGGATACTTAACCCGGGTACAGACCTGCATACCAACCAGGCTGCTATCGAACTCACTAAAAAATACCCTGGCAGAATTAGCGCAGCCGTCGGCATCCATCCCAATTTTGGAAAGCCCTGGCGAACTGAAATCCTGGTTAGATTACGTGAACAGGCTCAAGAAAAAGGCGTGGTCGCCATTGGGGAGATCGGTTTGGATTATTACCGTCAGTACACACCCGTTGATCAACAGCGAAAAATGTTTACTGACCAGCTCTCCCTGGCTGAAGAATTGGCTCTACCGGTGATCCTGCATAACCGCGATGCAGAGCATGACCTGCTTTCGATCCTCAGAGAATGGTGCCGCGGTTTACGCACGGCATCCCATCCCCTTGCTGAAACGCCAGGTGTGTTTCACAGCTTCAGCTCAGATCTCGAGACAGCAAAAGCCGCTCTGGAGATGAACTTCTTGATTGGTGTCAGCGGGCCGGTGACTTTTACAAACGCTATCGATCGAAAAGCGGTTGTGCGAAATTTGTCTTTAGAAAGCCTCTTACTCGAAACTGATGCCCCCTATCTAACACCGCATCCTCACCGCGGAAAACGCAATGAACCGGCTTATATTCCCCTGATTGCAGAGGAAATTGCCCGCTTGCACAACACGAGCCCCAAACAGGTCGCAGAAATAACCTATGCGAATGCCCGAAGGTTGTTCAATATATCTCCGTAAGCAAAAAATAATAATTCCGCCCGGTCAGGCGTCTGATCAAAAATTAATCTAAGTTCAACGATTAAAGATCAATATAATCCTTCAAACTGTGGGTGATTGCATAGGCAGCCGCCTCAGCACGGTTTTTTACCCCCAATTTTGAAAGGATACTGCTGACATAATTCCGTACAGTACCTTCACCAAGAAATAACGCCTCCGCAATTTCACGGTTGGTCTTACCTTCAGAAACAAGGGACAGGACATATTTTTCTTGCTGACTGAGACACGCAAAAGCAGCAGCTTCTTCTTCCTTCACTGCGCGACGAACCTCCTGGAACACCCTTTGCGTGACCGCGGGATCCAGCGGAGCTTCACCGCGATAAGCAGCCTCAATTGCTGAGATCAACCCTTCTGCGCCAATTTGCTTGAGCACATATCCGCTGGCACCGGCTCGAATCGCCGAAAACAACATGTCATCCTCTGCATACGATGTCAGCATGACCACCCGAACGTTCGGCCAACGTTCTGTAATCTCATGACAGGCCTCAATGCCTGATGCCCCGGGTAAACGGATATCCATCAAAACCACGTCAGGCTGGTATCGTTCCACCATCATGACGGCTTCTCTGGCTGTACCGGCCTCAGCGACAACATCAAATTTATCGCTATGTTCCAACAATGATTTCAATCCCAGGCGGACAACTTCATGGTCGTCAACCAGCAGGATTGTTTTCTTTTTCATCACAAGTCTCCTTTTCGATGGGAGTCGGAACGCTTGTAATTAACAAATCGGTAACCCACACCTCGCTCAGTAAGTAAATAAACTGGATTGGCTGGGTCTTTCTCGATTTTTTTGCGCAGATAGTTAACATACAGCCGTACATAGTGGGGTTCATCGCGATATTCATAACCCCAAACCTTGGTCAGGATCTGATCGTGAGTCAGAACCCATCCTGCGTTCTGCACCAAATGATACAACAAGCGATATTCTGTCGGGCGCAGTTTGACCAGCTTGCCCTCCACCCAGACTTCACGTCTGCCAAAATCGATCTTCAACCGGTCATCAACCTCGATCACGCCCTGTTCGTCCTCCTCAAAAGAAGTCCCACGGCGCAGTACTGCCCGCACCCGGCTGACCAGTTCCCGCGGGCTGAAGGGTTTGGTTATATAATCATCCGCGCCTAATTCCAGCCCTTTAACTTTATCATCCTCCTCCCCCTTAGCTGTCAACATGATCACAGGCACCTGGCTAACTTCACGAATGGTGCGTAACACCTCAAACCCATCAATGTCGGGCATCATAACATCGAGGAGGATGAGGTCTGGCAGTGAATCTCGCAATCTTTCCAACGCTTCGGTGCCGTTGTAAGCTTCTACAACCTCAAATCCATCCTGTTCAAGATTCAACCGAATAAAACCTACCATTCGGCGTTCATCATCGACCACTAAAATTCGATATTTCCGGGAAGATTTTTCCATCATCATTGCTCCTGTTTGTAAATACTGATTATGTCAATCGCTCTATCAAGATCACGCTGATGTTATCCGGACCCCCGCCATCATTGGCAGCCTTAACTAAATTGGTCGCGGCAGCATCAAGGTCCTCACTGTTTTGTATGATGTGTTGTAACTGTTGATGGGCAACAACACCCCACAGCCCGTCAGAACAGATTAATAATCGTTCTCCAACTTCCAGTGAAAATTCACCGATGTCGGGTTCAAAGGGGTCTGACTGGCCCAATGCTTTATACAAAATGCTGCGGTGCGAGTGTAATTCCGCGTCGTCCTCAGTTATTTCACCAAGATCGACCAGTCGTTTTACCAATGTATGGTCACGCGTGTGCAAGATAAGTGAACCATCCTTTTTAAGATGGTATAACCGGCTATCACCAATGTGGGCAAAGAACAATTCATCGCCAAAGGTTAGTACACAAGTTAGCGTGGTTCCTCCGCCAGGAACTCGTTGAAGAACCAGTGTTTGCGCTTCTTCAACAGCATTTTTAAGATGTTCGCGTAAATCAGATGAGGTGAGGGTTCTCCGCTCAAAAAGTGTACTCTGATACACATGGCTCATCAGATATTGACTGATCCCCTGAGCCGCATAATTACTGGCGATTTCTCCGCTCTGATGTCCCCCCATTCCATCTGCGACCAGATAAAACCCAAAGGCGATGGGCATATCCAGCCCACTGATATAAGTGTTCAAAGTCAAGAGTGTGTCCTCGTTGTTGGGACGTGCTTTTCCAGTCGATTGACAACTGGCAACCCGATACTTCGTCTTCGCAATGTCGGTTTCTTGAGCATCACCAGAAACAAAGTCAACCCGATCCTTAGCCCGGTTGAAAGCGCCCTTCTTCTTGTTCTTTGATATTTGTTTAATTATTTTTCGCATGGATCATGCTCCATACCCATCCAAAGGACTTGACAGGCGCATTAATTCTACCGGATTTGTCTCCCCATAACCAACCATATTGTTGGACAAGCAAACACTGCTTCATGGAAGTCGATTAATGAAATGTTCTAATCAATATCTTCTTTAATTGGCGACAAAAAGTTGGCAGAAGACCAGCCATTTCGATTCCGATCATAGGGCGCTTCTAAGTGCCACCATGTATGCCCATCAAGGGTTACGGGTCCATCAATTACCAGAAATACTTCCGAATCCATAGCAGAAAAATTAATCGCAGCTCCTAAGCCAGGCTCCGCTCGCATTCTCAAACCTGCGCCGTCCGTCCCGGTCACCTGGACATAAATACCAATCCCAATCACGCCCTCCGGTAAGAAGAAAATTGATGTCGGGGTTGGGGTGGGCGTCCTGGTCGGATCAATGACCCGGGGTGTTAAGGTTGGTGCTGGAATCAGGGTTGTTTCAGGAATGGTGCTGGCTCCGGTTGTCGGATTACGGCCAAAAAAAAGGATGACCAGCGAAATCAAAACCAATCCCACGGTAAGGATCGCCGCAGTCATAAGCGTGACGGGGTTTAATATCGAAATTATTTTGTGGCGCTTGGGTTGGTCTGGTATCATTTTTGTCGCTCTGGTACTCGTTGTCAAGTGATCATGGTAATTATAACTTATCCTCCAGGAGGACGACAAATTATCACCTGCAATCCCCTGGCGCATTTATCATTGAAAACACCGATATCCTTCACAAGGATCACAACCCGAACCCATCAACCTGAACCACTTTTGATCATCTGTTAGATATGATATAATTTTATGAGTAAAATAAAATTGCTATGATGGATTTACCTTTATTAAGCGGTCGCTATAAACTACTGCAACCCATTGGATCTGGGGGGACAGCTGTGGTTTATAAAGCCCTGGACGAAATGCTCGAACGGATCGTTTCGGTCAAGATCTTGCGAGAAGATCATTCCAATGACGGTGAGTTTCTTGAGCGTTTCAGACAGGAAGCGAAGGCAGCGGCGAACCTCTCCCATCCCAATATCGTCACCGTTTATGATTTCGGTTTTGATAAAGACCAGGTTTTCATCGTCTTCGAATATGTGGATGGAACCGATTTGAAAACTCTTATCCGCCAACAGAGCCGTTTCAGCATCGAAGACACACTTGGATTGATTACCCAGGCTTGTGCTGGTGTCGGCTATGCTCATCGCGCCGGTCTGGTTCACTGTGACATTAAATCCCACAACATGCTGGTATCAAAAGACTTCCGCCTAAAAGTCACAGATTTTGGCATTGCGCGTGCCCTGGCGACCATTCACCCAGAAGAACGCAGCGAAGTAGTATGGGGTTCACCTCATTATTTCTCACCTGAGCAAGCTTCGGGTTATGCACCTTCTCCAGCATCAGATGTATACTCGCTGGGAGTTATTCTATACGAAATGCTCACCGGTCGCCTTCCCTTCGAAGCAAAAGATGCCACCGAATTGGCTCGCATGCATCGCATGGAAACCCCTGTTCCGCCCAGAAGGCTGAATCCAGCCATCCCTGAACCCTTGGAGGAGATCACCCTGAAAGTCCTTTCAAAAGAGCCCGCGGCGCGTTATCGAACCGCTGACCAGCTGGGGCGGGTGTTGATGTCCTTTGGCAATCTAAATCCGGAAAAAACCGGGCCAATTATCCTCCCAGTAGCAAAAAGATCCAATATATCATCACCTCAACCTCACCCACCAGTCATTCCCAGGCGTACGCAAACAGAGACCCAACCAGTTGAAAGGACTTGGACGGATTACGCGAAAGACCACGAGGACACATTTGAAAGCCAGGCAATCGATTGGGGGACCTGGTTGCTGGGGGTGCTTGCCTTCACGGCAGTATTTGGTTTGATTCCCTTCTGGCTGTACATTTATTTTTTTCTCAACCCATGATTACAGATTAAAGGTATAGTAAACACATGTCTTATATTATTGCGCCCTCAATATTGTCGGCTGATTTAAGGAATTTTGAGGACCAGGTCAAACAGGCTATCGACTCTGGTGCTGACTGGCTCCACGTAGACGTGATGGATGGCAGCTTTGTTCCCAACATCACTTTCGGCCCCAAAATGGTGACAACGATTCGGAAAATCACATCCATGCCTGTTGATGTGCACTTGATGATTGTTAAGCCAGAGCGCCATATTCAGGCTTTCGTTGAGGCTGGCGCCAACTATATCACCGTCCACTACGAAACTTGCCCACACATCCAACGCACCCTAACGAGCATTCGGGAATTGGGTGCGACGCCATCGATTGTGATCAACCCCGGCACACCCGTGAGCATATTGCGAGAATTAGTGCACGACTTTGACATGGTCCTGCTGATGACGGTCAATCCTGGATTTGGCGGTCAGACATTTTTGCCTGGTATGGTCGATAAAATCCAACGAATGAAATCACTGCTTGATAAAACGGGGTCAAAAGCCATGATCCAGTTGGATGGCGGCATTGATTCGACAAATATTAAAACCTGTTACCAGGCAGGTGCAAGAAATTTTGTCGCTGGATCAGCAGTTTTTGGCCATAAAGATGGTATTGCAGCCGGGATAAAAGCGTTGCGCGACGCCCTGGAATGAGGGGTCAAATTAAAAGCAAAAATCGCAGCAGAGTGCCGCGACTAATGCGCTACGAGTATGTTTAACCTACTTAGAGGATTTGACCAACGTGCGAATGCAACGGGTGCACAATGTCTTGCGAACCATTCGTCCGTTCTCGTACACCGAGATTTTCTGAAGGTTGGGCTTGAATTGTCGCTTGGTCGCTCTCATCGAGTGGCTTCGATTGTGCCCGAAGGCGGTCTTTTTTCCACATTGTTCACAGATCGCCATGATGTCGTCCTTTCACAACTATACGATATAATAACAGGGTTTGGTAATTCTACATCCAAACAGCTAATGATTTTACCATACTCGATGAAAAGCTACAAGCAAGTAAGGTGAGATATATGAATAAAACAGGCAACATTCACAACGAATTAGGCAGCATCCTGATCCAAAAAGATGCTATCGCCTCAATTGCGCGTCAATCAACGTTGCAGTCCTATGGGGTTGTCGGTTTGGCGCCTAAAAACCTGGCTGAGAGCATACGTCAGATCATAAAAAAGGATGCTAAATATGGCATTGACGTGTCTTATGATCATGAGGGATTGGTCATTCAACTCTACATTGTGGTTGAATATGGTTTGCGGATCAAAACAATTTCAAATAGTATTGCCAAAAGCGTTAAATACAATGTTGAAAAAACCGTCGGGCTTCCCGTTCGCAGAATCAACGTGCATATCCGCGGTTTACGAATTAGTAACATGGATTAACCTGCTTCGAACATGAAGCCGCTTTGATATTATTGCGTTTATTATCGTTGGAGAATTATGAGTGCTGCGGAGTTATCGAAAATAAGTGCTGCTGAACGCCATAAATTGGTGTCTATTCCAATCAATGGCCACGGCTTGAAAACACTGCTTGAAGCAGGCATGGTGTGGTTAAAGACCAATCAACAGGCTGTCAACAGCTTGAATGTTTTCCCGGTTCCAGATGGTGATACCGGGACGAACATGGTTCTCACCATGCAGGCAGCCTTTGAAGAAGTTGAAAACTCTGCTGTGGATAACGTGGGACAGCTTGCACATGCCATTGCACGCGGCGCTTTGATGGGGGCACGCGGCAATTCTGGTGTGATTTTGTCCCAAATCTGGCGCGGTTTTGCTCGTGCCCTGAATGACATGCCAACGATGGACGTGACAACCCTTGCCAAAGCCTTAACTGAGGCTAAGGAAACAGCCTATAAAGGCGTTGTTCGACCCGTTGAGGGGACTATTTTGACGGTTATTAAAGACATTGCCACACAGGCAGAGGTTTCGGTTCAGAGAACTACCAGTTTCACAGAGGTGTTATCGGATATCGTTCAGGCAGCAGAAGCATCCCTTGAACGAACACCTGAGCTTCTTCCAATCTTGAAACAAGCCGGTGTTGTTGACTCGGGTGGAAAAGGGCTTGTTTGTATCTTTGAAGGGATGTGGCGCTTTATTAATGGTGATGCACTCGATAAACCGGTGACCGAAGTCATGTCCTTGTCAGAAATGAATCTTGAAAATGCGCTGGAAACCATTGAGCCGGGACAGGATTACGAAGTCGTCATCGACTTCGCCCCCAAATCCAGCTTTAAATTAGAAGAGTATTACGAAACGTTATCAGAAATCGGCACCTCGATCCAGGTTGGTGAGGGTGAAGGTATTTATCGGATGCATATTCATGTGCCCCAAGAATATCGCTACCAACCCATTGACCATACCATGACCTTCGGCACGGTTAAAAAAGTGATGATCGAAAACCTGATGGTGCAAGTGGATGATATGAGTCATACAAAAAATCCGAAATTGAAATTATCCAAAGTGCAACCGGGTGAAACAGCCGTTGTGGCGGTTTCTCCTGGGCCGGGTATCAGTAGGATTTTTGCTAGTTTGGGTGTGGCAGCGATCGTCCCCGGAGGACAAACCATGAATCCCAGCATCAAAGAACTGCTGGCTTCCTTTGAAAATTTATCCACAGACAAAATTGTGATTTTACCCAACAATAAAAACATCATCCTGGCTGCCAGGGAAGCCGCTTCTATGACCGTTAAGGATGTAGCGGTAATACCTTCCATCAGTGTGCCTCAAGGCTTATCAGCGATGTTCAGGTTGATCCCGGATGCCGATTTCAACGAGAATGTCGAGGGGATGCAAGAAGCAATTCATGATGTACAAACGGGAGAAATCACTATCGCCACCCGCAGCGTAGAGGTTGATGGGGTTCAGGTTGAAAAAGGTCAGGTTATTGCATTACACAATGGGAAGCTTGTTTCCTCTTCAAGCTCTATCGATAAGGCTTGCGAAGCCTTTTTACACGCCGCTGAAACACACCTGTATGAACGCATCACCCTGTATTACGGCATAGATATCAGTGGACAACAGGTCAACAACCTGGCGGACAAAATCCGTTCTATTTACCCCGACCATGAGATTGAGGTTCATGAAGGCGGGCAACCTCACTATCAATTAATCATCGCTGTCGAATAGTTTATGCCAAGGATAAGGTTTCAATCAAACCCCGCAGAGCGGGGTTTTTATGATTATGCCACTATAACCCTATCCTGCCTGCAAACCCTGGAGTTTTTCGCGCGTGTTGACGATGACTTACAATAAACAGGGCGGATGCGTTATGCTTAATGTGCGATTCACGATAAAATAAAAATGACTAACAATTGAAAAGGCCATTAGTGATCATGTTTCGATCTATTGAGAAGTTGTATAAAATATTCAAACTGGAAGCAGATTTAAATTATTCTGATAAGGCAGTAGTCGGCGGTTTAACAAAATTGACCGAAATCTGGCAAGCTGACGCACGCGGTGACGGAGTGCCGGAAGGAGAAATTCAGCAGGTCGCGGACATTCTCAAAGGCTACTCCGATTTATCGATCCAGAAACGCGCTCAGGCTATAAAGCAAATCGGCCAAATCCTGGATAACCCCGGCATTAAACACCTTCCTGGGGCAAAAGCGCTGGAACAACCACAAATTCCCAAGGAAACTCAAAACGATCCATCAAAACCAACCCAGATGCTCCCGAAGGTCACGCAAACAACAAGTCGTGCATCTTCGAGAAAGCCCTCAGGAGGTGCAGCACCCATACCTGCCAATGCCCTCCCCGACCCCTTTCTCTCGCCCACCAACACGGTTCATGGGATCGGGCAAAAGCAATCGCAGTTATTGAGCAAACTTGGCATCTTCACCGTGGAAGACTTGATCTATTTCTTCCCACGCCGCTACGATGATTACACAAAAATGAAGCTCATCAAGGATCTCACCTACGGAGATGAAGTCACGATCATCGCCTGCGTTGATCGGGTCGGTACCTTCTCGTCTCGAGATAAGAATCGCAAAATCATACAGGCGGTAGTCTCAGATAATACAGGCAGCATCCAGTTGATGTGGTTTAATCAAATCTACCATCTTCGGCAGCTCCGTAAGAATATGTTTATATCAATTTCGGGGAAAATTGAACAGTATATGGGCAGGCTGGTCATGTACCACCCTGATTATGAGAAAATTTCGCAAGAACAAATCAACACCAAACGCATCGTTCCTGTATATCCCCTTACCGCGCGGTTGAACCAGCGCTGGCTACGGCGAGTCATTTTTTCCGTCCTGGAAAATTGGGCTCCAAAGATCCCGGAATATTTAACCGAATATATCCTTGAAGATGCCAGCTTGATGGATTTGCCAACGGCACTGAAAGAAATCCATTTCCCGGAAAACCATGATAATCTTCTAAAAGCTCGTCACCGTCTGGCTTTTGATGAAATCTTCCTGCTTCAATTAGGCGTTTTGCGGCAGAAACATGAGTGGATCAATGCAGAGGGGCGAAAGTTTCCGGTCGATGACGATTGGCTGAACAACCAGCTCAACCGATTGCCGTTCTCACTGACAGATGCACAACAAAAAGTTCTCTCTGACCTTCGGGCAGATCTTGATTCTGGCAGACCCATGAATCGTCTGCTTCAGGGCGACGTTGGATCGGGAAAAACAATCATCGCAGGTTTGGGTATCGCTATGGTTGTCAGGTCCGGATCGCAGGCAGCCTATATGGCGCCCACCAGCATCTTGGCAGAGCAGCATTACAAAAACCTTAAACAATTACTGACAACATCGTCGGATCATCATCCGTTACTCGAAGAATCTCAAATCCGCCTGTTGATTGGCGATACCCCGTCCAGGGAAAGACACGAAATATTGGAAGGGTTGGCACAGGGGTGGGTCAAATTGGTGATCGGCACCCACGCCTTAATCGAAGACCCGGTCGTTTTTAACGATTTACAATTTGTTGTGGTTGATGAACAACACCGATTTGGCGTTTCACAACGCGCAGCGCTCAGAGAAAAAGGAGACAATCCTCACCTACTGGTGATGACAGCCACACCCATCCCACGTTCCTTAGCCCTCACAGTCTATGGAGATTTAGATCTCAGTGTCCTCGATGAAATGCCGCCCGGTAGGCAGCCCGTAAAAACCTACATTAACTACCCGGTTGAAAGAGAACGCATCTATAACCTGGTGAGAATACAGATCAATCGTGGACATCAAGCTTTTATCATCTATCCCCTTGTTGAGCAGGGTGAAAATGAAGAGGTGTTGGCTGCTGTCCAGGAATATGAACGTTTACAATCTGAAATCTTTCCCGATTTACGCCTTGGCTTGATACACGGACGGCTTCGCGCTGATGAAAAAGATGCCATCATGCGGCAATTTCGCGACCATCAGTTTGATATCCTCGTCTCTACGACGGTCATCGAAGTGGGCGTTGATATCCCCAATGCAACCATCATGATCATTGAAGGCGCCGACCGGTTTGGTTTAGCCCAATTACATCAACTGCGGGGGCGGGTTGGGCGCAGTGCTGAGCAATCCTATTGTTTCTTGATCCCCCAGACGAGCGATAAGGTGGAAAACGAACGCCTACTGGCAATGGTCAGCACACATGATGGATTCGTCCTGGCAGAACATGATTTAAAACAACGCGGCCCAGGAGAATTCCTTGGAACCCGCCAATCGGGGTACGCTGGTTTGCGGTTGGCAAGCCTGACCGACGTACATCTCATCGAAACGGCAAGGAATTATGCCCAGCAAGTCTTTGAAAACGATCCAACCCTCCAGGCTGAAGAGCATCATCTGATGCGCCAGGCCATGGAGCATTTTTGGCCAAACAAAGAAGGAGATATGAGCTGAAATGACTATTGTTTTGTTCCCCGGGACCTTTGACCCCATTCATTACGGGCATATCAATATTGCCAAACGGGCAGCGAATCTCTTTGATGAGGTGTATGTTGCCGTGTACGCCAAAGAACAACGTAACATCCTCTTTTCTCCGCAAGAACGCCTGGCGCTGGTGCAGGAAGCTTTCATAGATTACAAGTCCATACATGTGATTGGCTATACGGGGTTGACGGTTAAAGTTGCAAAAAAAGTGGGCGCCCAGGCTATTGTTCGGGGTTTACGTGTTTTTTCAGATTTCGAGTATGAATTTCGCATGGCGCTGGCTAATAATCGGCTTGAGCCCAGCATTGATGTGATTGCCCTGATCACAAACGAAGAACACACTTTCCTCTCATCAACAACGGTCCGAGAGGTCGCAGCCCTGGGTGGGGATGTCTCGAGTTTTGTCCCACCACACGTGGAAGCAGCCCTGAAAAGCCGTTTTAATGTTTTAGGTGAAGAACAGGATATCGTCCCACTCACCTCATTACGAGATTGATATCGAAATATATGAAAAGATATGTTAATATTGGTATAATGCTTGCAACGTTTCAGATGTAATGTCGACACGGAGGTTGGAATGGATATTTTGCATCTTGTAGATCGCTTAGAAGAACTGTTTAATGAAAGCCGACCCATCTGGCTGACGCACAGTGTTATTGTCGATGAGGACCGCATGTTGGATTTGATCGATCAGATGCGTGTTGCCATTCCTGAAGAGATTAAAAAAGCACAACAGGTGATCGCCCAACGCGACCGTATCCTTGCCCAGGCTAAAGAAGAAGCCAACCGGACAATTGCGCTGGCTCGCGAAAAAGCAGAAAAAACCCTGGAAGATAATGAGATCATTCAATCCGCGAAAATGCGCGCTGAGGAAATTATTAACCAATCACGCCAGGAGTCCGAAATATCACAGCGGGAAGCCGACAATTACATCCTTGAAACCCTCACCGGACTTGAACTGCATCTTGACCGATTGATCACTCAGGTTCGAAACGGTATTAAATCCCTGCAGGATGAAATATATGCAATCCACAAAGAATAGGTTGCATGGTTTTTTCTAACCATTTCTAAAAAAACAGCTTCAGACAAATCATTAGAACAATGTTCCGCCGGGGGATACTATCGTTTTAACCCGAATTTTTCCGCCGAGTCGTTTTTAGATTGGGCGTTGCTTCATGCAATGCAATTGGCAGAACTTCATCCATATGCTTAACCGGGATAATTTCCACATCTTTCAAAACCGGTTTGGGAATATCCTCCAGGTCTTTGGCATTCTTTTCAGGGATAATCACTTTTTTCAATCCAACTCGATGTGCAGCCAACACTTTTTCCCTGATCCCGCCAACAGGGAGGACCCGACCGCGCAAGGTGATCTCGCCTGTCATCGCCACCATATGATTACTGGGCCTGCCGGTGAAGGCTGAGATCAGTGCCGTAGCAATCGTAATCCCTGCGCTGGGTCCATCTTTAGGAATGGCGCCCTCGGGAACATGCAGGTGAACGTCAATGTTTTCAAATATTTCTCCGTCAATATTCAGGTATTCAGCCCTGGATTTGAGGTATGAAAGCGCCGCCTGTGCTGATTCTTGCATCACTTCCCCAATTTGACCGGTAATTTGCAAATTACCCTTGCCATCAAGGATTAGAACCTCAACCGGCATTATTTCTCCGCCATTTTCCGTCCACGCCAAGGCGGTCGCTACGCCCGCTTCATCGTCGCCTTCAGCTTCGGTCTCAAAGAATTGCTGCGGTCCTAAAAAACGCCGGATCGCTGATGCTGTTATCTTCTTTGGAAATCGCTTTTTTTCAGTCTTCAAGCGGGCAATTTTTCGTAAAACACGTCCAACTTCACGTTCGAGATTGCGAACGCCCGCTTCAAAGGTGTATTCACGGATGATCTTCATTAAAGCCTGTTCAGAAAACTGAACACCCTCTTCGTCAATCCCGGTCTCTTCAAGTTGCCTTGGAATCAGAAAGCGTTTGGCAATCTTAATTTTTTCATCTTCGATATACCCTGAAAATTCAATCACTTCCAACCGATCTAATAACGCAGGAGGGATCGTACCCAGCGTGTTGGCAGTAGTAATAAAAATGACGTTCGAAAGGTCATAATCGACCTCCAGGTAGTGATCGGAAAAGGCATCATTTTGTTCTGGATCCAACACCTCCAAGAGTGCGGAAGATGGGTCTCCCCTAAAATCCGTGCCTAATTTGTCAATTTCATCCAGCATAAACAGTGGGTTCAGTGTCCCGGAGCGGCGCATCGTCTGAATGATTCTGCCCGGCATCGCACCGATATAGGTTCGGCGATGCCCCCTAATCTCGGCTTCATCCCGCACTCCACCCAGGGACAACCTGACAAAATTGCGCCCCAGTGCACTGGCAATGGACTTACCCAAAGAAGTTTTTCCCGTACCGGGCGGCCCCACAAAACAGAGAATCGGCTGGTGCAAGCGCTTGGGTTTCAAGCTGCGAACGGCTATGTATTCCAGGATGCGGTCTTTGGCCATTTTTAAGCCGTAATGGTTTTTTTCCAGCACGCGTGATACATGCAAAACGTCCAGGTTGTCCTCAGTGGTTTCAGTCCATGGAAGCTCCACAATCCAATCCAGGTAAGTGCGAATAATGCCCACTTCGGGAGCTAACGGCGGTAATTGCTGCAACCGCTGTAATTCCCGTGTAGCCTGTGCAGAAACTGCTTCGGGAAGGTTCAATGCTTGGATCTTTTCTGCCAGTCCACGGATTTCCTGACTCCAGAGATCGTCTTCCCCCAGTTCCATCTGGATCGCTTTCATTTGTTCACGCAGATAATATTCCCGATGCGATCGATCAACTTCCGTTTTAACCTGGGCTTGAATCTCATCCTCGAGTTCCAATACTTCCAATTCTTCAGCCAAAATTTGGTTTACGGCCTTTAATCTGTCAGCAGGATGGATGAGCCTTAACAGGTGTTTGCGTGTCTCAATCGTTAGCGGCAGTGAGGTAGCAATCATATCCGCCAGCCAACCCGGATCACTGATATTGATTGAAAAAAGGTGCGCTTCTTCAGGGAGGTTTTCATTTAGCGAAACACAGCGCTCAAATAAATTTCGTGAAGTCCTCATCATAGCAGTCAAATGACGGGTAATGCGGTAACTATCATTAACCGGACGCACTTTCACAATGTAATAAGGTTCTATTTGCACAATTTCTGCAATTTCAACTCGTCGGCGCCCTTGCACCAACGCAGAATGCTCACCACCCAGTAAAGTGAGGATGCGCCCAACTGCAATATCCATCCCAATCGACAAAAATCGTTCACGGCTATCTTCAGGAGCATCGTCATCGAAGTATAACGCGATAACCGTCCTGTTTTCCTCCTGGGCAGCTTCAATTGCCAATGTCGATGCCTCGTCACTGAGAAATACCGGTGAGATCATATGAGGGAACACCACGACATCCTCCAGCACAATAGCCGGACAAGTGAAAAAGCCATCCTCGTCCAATTCCCAGCTTAAAATGCGGTACAACTCTTCTGTCCTCTGATGGATATTACCCATCAGATCGTCGTGTTCGTCATCGTTGTGGTACCAATCGTCATTGTTCATAAAAACTCCAAAGAATTGAATGACCCAATCGCTGCTGGTTTTACAAGTGATTGTTTTCAATATCACGTTTCAAAGTTGAATAAGTATCTCTGGCAGCCGCGGCGATAAATATGCTGCCTGTCACCAATACAACTGATTCCCGCCCGGCTTCTTCCAATGCTGCGATCATTGCATCTTCGAAGGGGACGATGGCTTGTGCGGGTCGACCAAAACGGTGGGCAAGCTGGACAATTTCCTGTGCATCAATAGAGCGTGGATGCGTGGACTGGGTAGCGATCACCTTCCACACTCTTGGAAGCAGTTCCTGGAACATCCCGTCAATATCCTTATCTTCTGAAGCGCCAAAAACCAGCACGATTGGCAAACCCGGAAAATAGTCATCCATGGCTTTCCTTAAAACCAGCGCTGAATAACGGTTATGCGCTGAATCAATCACCACGGTTGGGCGATGGTCAAGGATTTCCATTCGCCCCGGCCATTGAACGGAAGCAAAGCCAGTGCGATATGCCTTTTGGGTAATTTCAACACCATGTTTTTCCAAGGTTCTCAGGGTTGCGTATGCAGTAGCGGCATTTTCAATCTGGTGAAATCCCAGTAATGGGATTTTTAAGCGCATGGGACTCCAAATGTCACGCCCTGCTGACTCGATAAACGTGTCTACCAGTGGCTGTTCCTCAGGCGTCCACACCAAAAAGGTTTGTCCTTCCAGGCTGTGCGAGTCTGCTGCGTAAAGATAGTCTCTGCCCACTTGAATGACGGAGGCATTTTTTTTCTGTGCAATCTCCTTTAACCTGAGAAGCGCCTCCATTTTCTGGGGTGCAATCACCACTGGAATATTTGGTTTGATGATGCCGCCCTTTTCCCGGGCAATTTCAGAGAGCGTATTCCCTAAAATCTTTTCATGATCGTAAGAGATGGAGGTGATTACAGAAATTATTGGTAAAACAACGTTTGTCGCGTCCAACCGACCACCCAGCCCAACCTCAACAATGGCATAATCGACGTTCACTTTCGAAAAGTAAACGAAGGCTAATGCGGTTGTTAACTCAAAAGTGGTTATTTCAGGAACCTGTGCCACGACCGATTTCAAGGTCTCGACAATCGTAACCAGTTCAGCTTTTGAGATGGTATCCCCATTGACCTGGATACGTTCAGCAAAATTCACCATGTGGGGCGAGGTGTATAACCCGGTTTTATATCCCTGCGCGTTGAGAACGCTGGCACACATAGCGGAAACCGAACCCTTCCCCTTGGTCCCAGCAATGTGGATGATCTGAAAATCATTTTGCGGATTGTCCAGCAAATGCATTAATTTGTTCATGCGGTCAAGGTTGAATTTTTCAGCAGAATAACGAAAATTTCGTTTTAAGCTATAGTCGATAAAACTATACAAAAAATCCAGCGCGGCCTCGTACTTTAGATCCACATCCGTCATTCTAACGCTCCCAATCAGGGGTTTTAGCCCTCACAATTACCAATAAATAACAACCAAATTTCGACTAATTTCTGGTTAACCGACTTCTAATATACGAGTGGGCAACAAAATACTTTCAGGTGTCCATTCCTCGGAGAACTAATCATCAATTATCGAGCTTAAGTATACCTTGGCGCGATTTGTCGTACAATTATTGCAAACCTGTTCAAGTTATGGATTTGAATATCCAGGTTTATGCCAGGAAGGATAAGAAAAAAACCGCTAACACTTTTATCCATTCTCTTATCAAAGCCTGGTAGATTTGGTAAGATAGAGTTAGTCTATTTTTGATTTATAATTGAATTTTATCGATTTCATTCCAAACCAAGGAAGGCACATGTGGCAAGTCTCTCTCATGAATTAGGTATTGATTTAGGCACTTTGAACACCCGTATTGTCGAAGGCAAAGACATCCTCCTCCAGGAGCCCACTATAGTCGCCATTCTTCTGGATGAACTCAAACTGGTTGAGATTGGAAAATCAGCGCTTAATATGATGGGCAGGGTACCTGAAAACATTGAGGTCATCCGGCCGATGCGCTTTGGTGTCATCGCTGAATACGAGATTACAGAAAATTTTCTACGCGAAATGGTGCGTATGGTGACCGGGCGCATGCTTTTATTTCGCCCCAAACTGATGATCACCGTGCCCTTTGGCATCACCAGTGTGGAGCGGCGCGCCGTCTACGAAGCCGGTCTTGGCGCGGGCAGCCGTGATGTGTATCTGATCCAGCAGCCATTGGCTGGCGCTATTGGCATTGATCTACCCATTGGTGCACCCACCGGCAACATGATCATTTGCCTTGGTGGGGGAACTTCACAGGCAGCAGTGCTTGCCATGCACAGCCTGGTCTCTGCTGAAACATCCCGTGTAGCTGGGCTTGAATTGGATGAAGCCATCATCAGCTTTGTGCGCCGTAAATTTGGCTTGATCATTGGACAGCCCACCGCGGAACAACTCAAAATTCAAATCGGTGCTGCACTTCCTAAAGACAACCCGCAATCCATGCAAATCCAAGGGCAGGATCAGGTTTCAGGTTTACCCAGACCTGCCACAATTACGACAGATGATATCGTAGAAGCCTTACAAACACCGCTTGAAAACATCGCCGGGACCATTCGCCGGGTGTTAGAGAAAACTCCCCCTGAATTGATTTCCGATATCATCGATCGTGGTGTGGCTTTGTGCGGTGGTACTGCTCTTTTAGCCGGCATCGATCGTTACCTGACTGCATCCCTGGGCATTCCTGCTTATCTTGTTGATAATCCCACCACCTGTGTTGCTGAAGGCGCATCAAGAGCTTTTTCAATGATCGATGTCCTCTCTCGCAGCCTACCATCCAAGACATAAGCCTCACCGATCATCATTATGACCCAGACAAACCTCAAACACCCCTCAAATGCTGATCCTCGTCGAGATCAGTTGGGGAATATATTGGAGAACCACCCGGTTCAAAACCAGGGTTTGAGGCGCTGGCTGACCGTGTTCCTGGGTGGACTGACCGTCTTGGCTTCAATCGGCTTCATTGTTTTACTTGGCATCAACACCTGGGACAGAATCAATATCCATGGCAGGGCAGTTCTTTTAAACGTCATTTTTTATCCGGCAATCCTGTATGCAGGCATGTTGATTGCTGGTGTTCTGGCGATCAGCCTGGCGGTCCTTTTTTGGCAGGATGGCGTTACTCTTTATGAAAAAGGAATGGTGCAAATAAAAGCGAAGCGCACACGTTCCTGGCTTTATGCGGATACCACCCGGTTTGACAGTCACATCTCGCGAATCTCCTTTGGCGGCTCAACGGTCAGTCTGCGCGTGAAGATCATCCTGGAAAATGCCGACCGTCAGCGGTTGGTGATTCGCAACCGGTATAGAAAAATCCTCGAAATGATCGAAAATCTTCGCGGTAAAATTTTGCCAGAATTGATTAGAAAATGCCAAGATCGCCTGCTGATGGGTGAAAAGCTGTATTTTCACAAACACCTGCAGGTAGATCAAAACAGAATATTTATTAAAATGGTTGAATTTCCAAACAATAAAATAAATCTGTCACTGCAAAACCAGTTTCTCACGCTGCGCGAGAAAGACAATCCCAAAAAAGTTTTATTAAAATTACATTGTCACCGGGTGCGAAATTTCGATGTACTGATTGACCTTTTAGACACCCTCCCTGGAGAAGGCGATCTTTCTTCTTTTAGATAATCGAGCATTTGTTGAAGAAGCAACACAGGGTCAACCCGTTCAACAAAAACTATTTTGCAACTTTAATCTTGTTTGTGTAAAGGTGAGACAATCTTTGATCCCCGTCTGACCCAATTCATCAGCAATGGGTTGGGCAGCTACTCGCAGCAACGCCAATTCGTTCCAACCCGTTCTGCCTGGAATATTGACAAAATTTCATGCAAGACTGCTTTAGCCATCAAATTCAGCGCTTGCAAATAGCATGGTAATTTGTTTTTAACAATTCTGAGGACGAATTCATCATTCATATTGAGCGAGCTCGTTGACAAAGATAATGTAACCGCAATAGGCAACAACTTCTCGCGAATTATATGCTAAGATAAGAGTTGTCAAAGATAATTGTTCTCTTTCTGGGAAATGCCTGTGATAATCTCAGGATTAATCATTCAAGATGCGTTAAAATTAGTCATATTAATGAATAGACGATCAAAGGAGATGCAATGCGCGCTGGAAAGATAATCGCCTTTATTGCTGCTGGAATATTTATCATCTTTTCCTTCCTGTTCATCCTGGGCGGGTTCAGCCCTGAGGGACAACCTGCCTGGATTTTGATCGGCCTGGTCGGCATGGTCATTGGTTTTGGCTTGATTTTTATCGGCACCAAACTCAGTCCCCCGCAAAAAGCCGGTGACCAGGTTGTCAACCTGAACATTGACCTGCCCGGTCAGGTCGGGATGGATACGATCAAATGTCAGGCCTGCGGCGGCCCAATTACGTCTAAGGATGTAAAAATGATTGCCGGCGCTCCGGTGGTGGAGTGTCCGCATTGTTCGACAACTTACCAGTTAACCGAAGAACCCAAATGGTGACCTATGAAAAGAATTATTAAGCTTGTCCTTTTTCTAATCCTGATCTTGCAGTTTGTTTTTCCTGCATCAGTATCTGCCCAAAACTATCGATTTGAAGTCACGGTGATGGAAGTGGAAGCTTATGTTGAAGACGATGGTTCCCTTTCGCTGTGGTATTACATCCAATTTCAAAACAGCGCTAATGCTGACCCAATTGATTTTGTTGACATCGGTATGCCTTCTTCTGCATATAATCTGGCTTCAATCCAGGCTGAAATTGATGGAAAGGCAATCAATAAAATTGAAAGCTCGCCTTATGTGCCCAATGGGTTTGCCCTGGCACTTGAAAGCGATTCAATTCCGCCCGGTCAATCCGGACTGGTTACCATCTGGATCCCGGGCATCAAAAATGTGCTCTCTGCATATGATGGCGGTGACCGGGAAGATTACACCAATTTCCAGTTCACTCCCAACTGGTTTGATGCAAATTATGAGCGCAGCACCCAAACCCATTACCGGATGACCATCATCCTGCCGCCTGGCGTGGGTGACAACGAGGGTGTCTATTACACCCCACAGGGCTGGCCTGGAGATTCTTCGCCCGATGATACCGGCAGAACTGAAGCCGAGGAACGGGTGTACTATTCATGGTTTACAACTAACGCCAACGTGCACACCCGATATCTCTTTGGCGCCGCTTTCCCCAGCCGGTTGGTTCCTGAGGATACATTAATCACCAAACCACCTCAAGATACGACGCCGGGCATTGTCAGGGAGCCACAGGGGTTTCTACCGTCGTTTTTCGCATTCTTCAGTAACAACTTATGCTGCTGTGGAATAGGCACATTCTTTATCGGTATGTTTGGCTTTGTGTTTTACCAGGCAACCATTGGAGCCAATAAACGTAAGATGGCTTACCTCCCACCGAAGATGAAGATCGAAGGCAACGGGATCAAACGTGGTCTCACCGCGGTTGAAGCAGCAATCCTAATGGAACAGCCCATGGATAAAATTTTCACCATGATCCTGTTCGGTGTGCTAAAAAAAGAGGCCGCGACCGTCGTCAAAGAAGATCCCCTCGAGGTTATCGCCAGCAAACCCCTTCCGGAGGGTTTGCATGCCTATGAAACTGAATTTTTAGAGGCAATCGCGCTGAGCGGAGTACAACGCAGAACAGCCATGCAAAATTTGATGGTGACCCTGGTCAAGAGTGTTTCGGCAAAAATGAAGGGCTTCAGCCATAAAGAAACCGTTGCCTATTACAAAGATATTATGCAAAGGGCATGGAAAATGGTTGAGGAATCCGATACACCCGAAGTTAAAAGTGAACGCTACAACCAGGCCATGGAATGGACCATGCTCGATGATAGATACCAGGAGCGCACCCGGCGCACTTTTACTACCGGCCCGGTCTTCGTCCCTGTGTGGTGGCCCCGTTACTCGCCCTCCTATCGCCGCAGCATCGGCGGCACAACGTCAAACCCGGTTCCCGCGCAAAAAACGGCACCTGGCGGAGGAAAAGTCTCGTTACCCAATATCCCGGGTTCAAATTTTGCCGCTAATGTCATTAACGGCGCTACCGCGATGTCTGCAGGGGTGATCGGCAACCTGACCTCCTTCACAAATAGCATTACCTCTCGCACCAACCCGATACCGGTCAGCAGTTCATCCGGGTCTGGCGGCTTTCGCGGCGGGGGCGGGGGCGGCGGCGGTAGTTCCTGTGCTTGTGCCTGCGCCTGTGCTGGCTGTGCATGCGCTTGTGCGGGCGGTGGACGTTAAGAGTAGCAAACGATATGAAATTGGATGATGAACGTTTTGAACAAAGCGATTGACAGGTTCACCCAGTTATTCAAAAAAGGGGTTGGCCCCACTCCCGGCTTGCATCATTATCTTCGTGAGGGAGAAGATGGAAAAGTGCGCCTTCACCTCAGAATAGACGCCGATGGAAGCGGGTTATTAATTGCGAACGCAAACCGGGTTGTTCATCTCAACCCGTCAGCTGCGTTGATGGCATATCTTCATCTTGAAGGTCATACACCTGAATATGCTGCACGCGTTTTACGTCGCCAGTTTAAGGTATCAAGATTAAATGTACTGCAAGACATTTTTGAATTCACGGCACAATTAGAAGACCTGGTCAACCCGAATGGCGGTTGCCCAATTTGCGAGCTGAACCTGGAAACAACACCACCGTTCAAAGCGACTCCCAGCGCTCCCTACCGAATGGATCTGGCGCTCACCTATCGATGCAATAACGACTGCCATCACTGTTACAACGCCCGAGCTCGCAACTACCCAGAATTGACCGTTGAGACATGGAAGAAAATCATAGATCAAATTTGGGATTTGGGTATCCCTCATGTTGTGTTCACAGGAGGAGAACCAACTTTGTACCAGGGCTTGCCAGAATTGGTTGCCTATGCCGAAGAGAAGGGCTTGATTACCGGTTTGAATACGAATGGGCGAAAACTGGCAGATCAATCTTACCTGACAAAACTGGTTGAAGCCGGCCTTGACCATGTACAAATTACCATCGAATCCCACGATCCCAATATCCACAACCAAATGGTCGTTGCAAAAGATGCCTGGTCTCAAACTGTGGCAGGCATAAGGAATGTGCTGTCCACACCCTTATATGTGATGACCAACACCACACTGTTGACACACAACGCTCCATCCATTGATGCCACCTTGATCTTCCTGGCTCAGCTTGGCGTTCCAACCGTGGGTCTCAACGCCCTGATCTATTCAGGCAAAGGTGAAACCGTAGATACAGGCTTAAAAGAAACAGAGCTTCCGCCGTTACTGGAAAGCGCTCGCCAAATAACCCAATCCCACGGTCAGCGGTTGATTTGGTATACGCCTACACAGTATTGTCATTTCAATCCCCTTCAGCTCGACCTGGGAATCAAGGGTTGCACGGCTGCCCTGTATAACATGTGCATTGAATCCAACGGTGATGTAATCCCCTGCCAATCCTATTACCAGTCTCTGGGAAATTTCTTTGAAAATGCCTGGCAAGAAATTTGGGAGCACCCCTTGGCTGTGCAACTGCGCAACCGGCAAGATATCCCCGAAGGATGCCGAAGCTGCGATTTTTTACCGGAATGTGGCGGAGGATGCCCGCTTGCTCGCCAGCATCAATCCATTCATCCCATCAAATATCCCCTGTTTTAGAATGTAATTGGAGTTTCTATGCCCAACCTGATCGACACCTTCAAGGATTTATTCACTAAAAAAAAGCCTTTGCCTGC
Source organism: Brevefilum fermentans (assembly GCF_900184705.1). Lineage (NCBI taxonomy): Bacteria > Bacillati > Chloroflexota > Anaerolineae > Anaerolineales > Anaerolineaceae > Candidatus Brevifilum > Candidatus Brevifilum fermentans. The sequence continues at coordinate 1,763,306 of NZ_LT859958.1, forward strand.
TGGCATGTACTCATACCAAACACCACCCGAGGAGGAACGTCAATATCGTCTTCACCTGCGGGTTGAGCATGACGGCAACAGCCTGCTGATCATCAATGCGGCAACCGTGCTTCATCTGAATCAAACGGCATCGGAGTATGCCTATCACTTGATCGAGGGTACAGATCCCGAAACTGTGGTCAATGTAGTTTCAAAAAGGTATAAGATCGACCGGGAACAAGTACGCCAGGACTATCAATACTTCATCGACCGAATCAATACCCTGATTGAAACCCCGGGACTTGACCCTGTAACCTATCTCGACATTGAACGCCAGGAACCTTATTCGGCAGAGATCTCTGCACCTTACCGCTTAGATTGCGCCCTGACCTACCAGGTCTCAGATGAAAGCTACAGGGAAGCAGCACCTCTCGACCGGGTTGATCGCGAATTAACTACAGATGAATGGGAGGTCATCTTCCAGAAAGCCTTTGAGCAGGGCATACCTCATCTCCTGTTCACCGGTGGAGAACCGACATTGCGTGAAGACTTGCCTGACCTAATCTTGAAGGCTGAGCAATTGGGTCTGGTAACCGGGTTGTTGACCGATGGGCTGAAATTAGAAGAGGACGCCTATCGAAGTATGCTGTTGATGAATGGGTTGGATCACTTGATGATTGTTTTTAACCCGGATAGCCCTGCCGCATGGGAAGTGCTGGAAAAGGTGCTTTCTGATGATATCCACACCACTGTGCACCTCACCCTTAAGGCAGGGGAAGATCTCCACTTCCACCTGCAACGCATGGCAGCGATGGGCGTTCACGCTATTTCGCTGACCAGTGCATCACTTGACCTGGCTTCAGAGCTTGAAGACCTGCGCAACTTCGCCGCCGTTCTTCAACTGGATCTTGTATGGGATATGCCCGTGCCCTACTCTGAAAACAACCCGGTTTCGTTGGAATTGGAGCAATCAGGCGAGTTTGAAGCACCTGAAGGCGCTGGTCAAGCATGGCTTTATGTTGAACCTGATGGCGATGTCTTGCCAAGCCAGGGTTTGTATCAACAAATTCTCGGCAATATTCTTACAGACCCCTGGGAAAAAATTTGGGGAAACAGGTAAAGTGCAGGATTTCCGCAATCTCGACCGCCAGGAATGGCATCGTCGATACTTGGAGCAGGTTAGATGGACGGCACATCTCAGGCAATATATCTTCGATAAAATCTCACTCGATCCGAATGACAGTATCCTTGAAGTCGGCTCGGGTACCGGCGCGATACTGCAGTCTCTGCTTGATGAGGGTTATCACAATACCATCGGAATTGACCTTGATTGTTCCAGTGTAGTTTTTTCTAAAAATCAACACCAGAACTTTTCCCAGATCATCGGTGATGGTCACCACTTGCCCTTTGTTTCAGGCAAGTTCGCGGTATCTCTGTGCCATTTCCTGTTAATGTGGACGCCTCATCCTGAACAAGTTCTAAACGAAATGCAGCGGGTAACACACTCCGGTGGCTGGGTATTGGTTCTGGCTGAACCGGATTACCAGGCGCGCATCGACTTCCCACCGCCACTGGATTTGCTCGGGGCTTTTCAAACCGAATCTCTGCAAGCACATGGCATCGACCCCTGCATCGGCAGGAAGCTGCGCTCTCTTTTTATCCAAACGGGGCTGATTAAAATTGAAACTGGCATCCTGGGGGCTGAGTGGCATCATTCAGCGCAAATGACAATTGATCCAACCGAATGGACCATGCTACGCGCTGACCTTGAAGGTCACCTCAGCCCAAATGAGCTATCTCGTTTTTTACAACAGGATGAACAAGCACGGAAAATGGGGACACGGGTGCTGTTCATTCCGACCTTCTATGCGTTTGGACAGGTGCCCTAAAAAAGATTTGCTGAGGGCGTTAATATTTTAATTCTTGCAACAAACGGATCTTGATTAACCAATTTTCGCTTGCCAAACGGGAAAAAGGCGGTTATAATTTGATCTTAGTTCGGGGCGTGGCGCAGTCCGGCTAGCGCGCTTGCATGGGGTGTAAGAGGTCGGAGGTTCAAATCCTCTCGCCCCGACAGAAAAATCGCTATCCAGGTGGCGATTTTTTCTTTAACAAAGCTCTCATCTCAGAACCGATTAAGCTCTACCGACTACCGAAGAATAGCTCAGCTTGATCATTGCCTGTCCAGTATACAGGGTGGTCGGTTTTCCTGCCGTCCAATCATTCACATTTTGCATGAAGCTGCCGGTGGTCGCCACATAAGTCCCCTGTGCTTCCTCATGGAGTTCTGTCACGCCACTCAAAAATCGCTGATTGAAATGGGTGGTCTTTTTTAGTAATCTTCTCAATTCGAGCAGTAAAATCAATGCCCGGAATGGGTAGGAAAAAGAAAAAATGTCGGGAAGTGCGACCAAAAAGGTTTCTCCTGATGGCTACATAAATCCATTGAAAAAGACCTGTGTGAAGAAGTTTTTCCATTCTAACATGCCAAATAATTAAGGTGGAGTTGTAAGTGATGGTTCCTTCAGTTGTTATGCTGATGGTGACAAGACCACCTTTCCATGCTAAAATTATCACAGCTTAATCGAAAAGAATCAGGTGCCTATTATTTTTATCCCATTGTGGAATAATCTTCTCATTTTCAAGGAATGGATGGTAACCATGAAAAAATTGTTCATCACCACAATCCTCATCCTGGCTTTTGCCCTTTCGGGATGCCATTTTCCAGGTTTTCAAAGCGATTCCGCTGTGGATCCAGAAGATGTCATGGCGACGGAAATCTCAAAGATCTTAACGGGCACACCGATCCAAATTGAACCTTTAGCGACGACGATCATAGAGGTTACTTCGCCAACAGAAGAAATCATCAAAACCGAGGCGGTTGAGCCTGCTGAACTCGAAGAACCTCAACCAACACCCGCACCGACTCATACGCCGCCGCCAACACTAACAGCCACCCTGGCTAGTACTGACCCCACTCTGAACCTGGGAGATCCGGACTGGGTTGATAACATGGACGATGGCGACGGCTGGCCAACAGGTTTGGACAAATATACCGCCATCAAATTTGAGAATGGTTTCCTGAAATTGACGTCCAGCACAGGAGTTGATGGCTGGCGGGTGACCTGGCCAACTATCGCCAATTTTTACCTGGAAATGACCCTGCAAACGCCCGAGTGCGAGGGCAGCGACCAGTTTGGTCTTATGTTCAGGGTGCCAGCAGATTCACAGGCAGGAAAAGGCTATTTGTACGGGATCACCTGTGATGGTCGTTATAGCCTGCGCCGCTGGGATGGCTCTGTGATGCATTCATTGATTGGATTAACACCAAACGATGCAGTTAAAAAAGGCCCTGATGCGGTCAATAAATTGGGTGTGATGGCACGCGGCGCAAATTTAGCGTTGTATGTCAATGGTCAAAAAGTCAATGAAATCTCTGATTCAACACACCTTCAAGGACGCTTTGGTGTTTTCGTTGGCGGTATGAATGTCGATAATCTGACGGTTTGGGTTGATCAAATCCGCTATTGGGATGGCCCCTAGTCTTTTTATGGACAAAGCTCATATTTCTCAAGCGTTAAACCATGTCAAAATTTGACCAAATTCTCAAATTACTGCCCGACAACACCCTGGAAATATTGAATCCACTGTGGGATGCCATCCCGGTGGACGAAAAAGAAGCCCTGAAAGAAAAATTTGAGGGCTTACCCCTGGACCTGAATTTAATCAATATGCTGATGGATCTGTCGAAGATCCAGATGAAAGTAGCTTTTGGGCACAAGAACAGAGTGGTTCTTGTTGGACCAGCCAATGTTGGAAAATCGACACTGTACAATCACTTTATCCGCGCAAAAGAAGACCAGGCTGAAGTTAGCCCGGTACCTGGCACAACTCGAATCAACCAGGTCGCTGATGCAGGAATCTTTGCTGTCATAGACACTCCCGGCGCAGACTCTGTGGGTCCAGTAGGTGAAAAAGAAAAAGAAGAAGCACTGAATGCCGCCCAGGAGGCAGATTTCCTGGTGATTATGTTTGACGCCATTCAAGGTATAAAAGATACCGAGCTCCAGCTATATCAACAACTCTTAGCTTTGCAAAAGCCCTACCTGGTGGTGCTCAATAAAATTGACCTGGTTGGCAGCAAACATGAAACCGGTGTGATCGAAAAAGCCGCCAGCAATCTGGGCGTAGAAAAGGACAAGGTCATCCCGATCTCAGCAAAGCGGGGCTTTAACATTTCAAAAGTATTGATGGGGATCGTGATAACTGACCCGGAATTCTTAATTCCCCTGGCACAAGCATTGCCCCATTACCGTTGGAATCTGGCCTGGCGGGTGATCGTCACCGCTTCAGTTGTCTCAGGCGCCATTGCTTTAGTGCCTTTGCCACTGATTGATTTCATCCCTCTAATTGCCAATCAATCCACCATGGTACTCAGTATTGCTCGCATTCACAATTATAAAATTACCTTCGTGCGCGCTCGTGAACTGATAGCAACTTTTGGCATTGGATTGCTGGGACGCACGCTATTCCAGCAGTTAAGCAGGCTTGGCGGCATACCTGGCTGGTTGCTCTCTTCAGCCATCGCATCCTCAACCACAGTTGTCCTGGGTTACGCAGCTTCGTTATGGTTTGAAAAAGGGGAACGCATCAGCCAAAAATCGCTCAATGCACTGACCAAGAACCTGACACAAAATTTGCTTGAGAAATTAAAGAATCGCTTCAAGCGCAAGCCTGATAAAAAGGATCTGGAGCAAGCTTTGAAAGAAGCTTTAGAAGATACCGGCATGGCAGACCGGGATGCCATTGATCAAGCCGCTGAAAATTAATCGGCAGGGAGAATAAATCCGGCTGTTCTTGGGGTTATGGAGACAGCCTTTTTTTCCAATCAGAAATAATTTGCCTCTAGATTAAACCCAATTCTTTTCCAACCCTGGAAAAGATTTCAATCACGCGCTCAAGTTGTTCATCCGTATGGGTTGCCATGTAGCTTGTTCGCAATAATTGGCGACCGGGCGCTACCGCTGGTGAAATGACCGGGTTCACAAATACACCGTTTTCAAACAATAGTTTCCAGGCAATAAAGGTCAGATCATTATCTCCGATAATAATCGGGATCACGGGGGTAACGGAATCACCTGTATCAAAGCCCAGGCGTTGGAATTCTGCTCGCATCGTATCCGCAATCTGGTTTACCCGTACGACCCGCTCAGGCTCCTCGCGCATCACCTCAAGTGCTGCCAATGCCGCAGCCGCATTAGAGGGTGGAATACTGGCGCTGAAGATTAAACTACGTGCCTTGTGTTTAATATAATCCACCACATCAGCATCACCAGCGATAAATCCACCCAAAGAGGCAAAGGATTTGCTGAAAGTTGACATAATTAAATCCACATCGTCGGTCAAGCCAAAATGCGCTGCCGTCCCTCGTCCACCGCCCAGAACACCGATTGCATGAGCATCATCGACCATCAGACGCACACCATATGCTTTACATAGGGGCACGATTTCCGGCAATGGTGCGATATCGCCTTCCATGCTGAACAATCCATCGACTATCAATAATTTCCCCTGATCCTCCGGTAAACTATCCAGCACCCGCTGAAGCTGAGCCATGTCATTATGCCGGTAGCGTTCGATTTTTGCTCTGCTTAAAAAAGCCCCATCCACAATACTGGCATGGTCTTCTTTGTCCAGAATCACAATCTCACCCCGTCCTGCCAGGGCGCTGATCGTACCTAAATTGACCTGCATCCCCGTTGAGAACACGAGTGAATCGTCCTTGCCGACCCATTCCGCAATTTCAGCTTCAAGACGTTCGTGTAAAGCCATATTGCCATTCAAAAACCGGGAGCCCGTGCAGCTGGTGCCGTAACGGGCAATAGCATCTATCGCAGCTTGTTTGACTTTTGGATGGGTCGTAAGTCCCAGGTAGTTGTTCGAACCGCACATAATCACATTGCGCCCCTGAAATGTGACTTCTGTGCCCTCATTTTCATCCAAAGGAATAAAATATGGGTAAATACCTGCTTCCTTTGCATCCTTAACTTCAGTATACCGGTAACATTTTTCAAAAATATCCATAAAGATTTCCTTAATCAAGAATAAACCTGCACAGTGTTTTTTATCTGTTTCGGCGCGAAGGCATGGTTGTAGTTATTCCTCCACACATTGATTAACCAGTTCTCTCAATTCAAGTTGCGTTTGGAGATTGAACACCATATAATATCTCTATTGTTCATCAATGCCAATATTCGGAGAAACCATGAGAAAAATCGTCTTCATCTCTCTATTTGTTATTACTGCTTTGGTAATCACAGGTTGCAGTCCTGAACCGAAGCAGGAGCAACTTACTGATGACCTGGTAGCCACTCAGGTCAGTCTTATCCTGACAGAAACCGCCATCCAAACTGCGCTCCAACAAATACCTACCCACACAGAAACCCTCGAGCCTTCTTCGACGCCTGAAGAAGAGCCAACAGTTGCCCCTTCCGAAACCCCGACGGACATCCCAACGGAAACACCCACCAGTACACTTACAGCCAGTGATCCGGCACAGGTGTTGGGTCAGCCAGCATGGACTTACGATTTCACCGGCGATACCAGCCCCTGGGATCATGTCGATACAGACCAGGCAAGCTTTAAAACTGGCGGTGGTTTCCTCAACCTGACAGCAAAAGCCAACGCCAACTGGCACAGCTGGTATCTATCAGCTCCAACACTGAAGAATGCCTATGTGGAAACAACCATTCAAATGCCAGCCTGTTCAGGTGCAGACCGGATTGGACTGGCAGTACGCGGCAGTTCAGATGGTCAGCAATTTTACTTCCTGGCAATTACCTGTGATGGACGCTGGGGGTTGTTCCGCATGTCGGAAAACGTCACCATTAATACGGTCAGCGGCTTCCAGGAAGCAAAAGAACTCACTGTTGGTCTCGCCGACCCACACCGGGTTGGAATTTGGATGAGAGATAATAGTTTCCGCATTTTTGTAGATGGGGTCGAGGTTGGTTCTGCCACGGATTCAACCCTGACAAATGCAGGATACACCGGTTTTCTGATCGCCTTTGCTAACACACCCGGTTTCACTGTAAAGGTTGCCCAGTTAAAATATTGGAACGTACCCTGAGCATCACAATCAATGTTTCACTCTATCAACAGGAAGTTTTCTTTCGTGGGCTTGCCAAAAACAATCAAGGCTTCCTTATTTACCCACCCTAACCCTCCCAAACTTAAACACCGCTTCAAAAGGGAGGAGTGGGTGGATCTCAGTTGCAGCTTTCATTGCTACCTGGAAGTACTTTTTTGCGCGCCCTTGAGCTTAACAATGATTTCGTCTATGATTTGATATGAAAATTTCACTATTAAGAGGGTTGCTCCAATGAAGATCATCGAAATACTACCCAGACATCGCCGATTAGAAAATGCTTTCATCGATTTCCCTTATCAGCTTTACCAGGATAACACCCAATGGGTGCCGCCGCTCAAAATGGAGATGCGCCAGATCTTTAAATCGGGCTACGCGTTTTATCAATATGGTCAGGCAGCCTTCTTTCTGGCGATGACAGATACGGGTGAAGTCGTTGGTCGGTTAGCCGTGGCTAATAATCATCGCTATAATGATTTTCATCAGACAAAAACCGCTTTCTTTTACTATTTTGAATGCATTGATGACTTAAATATCGCCCAGGCGCTCTTTTCGCGAGGTTTTGAATGGAGCGATAGTCAAGGATTAAATCACGTTTACGGGCCAAAGGGTTTTACCGTTTTAGATGGTTTTGGCATGCTGGTCAAGGGTTTTGAGCATCGGGCAGCCTTTGGACAGGCCTATAACCCGGATTATTACCCTAAACTGATTGAAGCTCAGGGTTTTGCCAAAGTGAAGGATGTATTTACCGGGTGGATCGATCGTAATACCCATATCTCTGAAAAGATTTTTAGAGCCGCCGAAATTGTCGAAAAACGCATGGGATTTAAAGCGCCGCTGATCAAAACAAAACGCCAGCTACGCACCGTCATTGACGATTTCAAGCAAATGTATAATGACACCTTAGCCGTTCCGGCAGGAAATCCGCCCATCACTGATGCAGATATGGACAACCTGGCCAGGCAGTTGCTGTGGATCGCGGACCCGAGGTTGGTTAAATTAATTTATAAGGACGAGCAGCCCATCGGCTGGATCCTGGCTTACCCCGATGTGGGTGCCGCTTTTCAGCGCATTAAGGGACGCTTGTTCCCTTTCGGATGGCTGGAAATTCTGCGTGAAAGTAAAAAAACCAATTGGATTGATTTTAATGGCATTGGCGTGATTGAAGAATACCAGCGCCTGGGTGCAACTGCCATTCTGTACAATGAAATGTTTAAAAGCGTGATGGAATTTGATCAATATCATTACGCAGAACTTATACAAATGCGCGAAGAAAACACCAAGATCCTGAATGAATCTCAGAATGTGGACATCAACTTTCATAAAACCCATCGCCTGTATGAAAAATACCTGTAATTAACGAATAACCGCGTCCAAGGTAATGGGGCTCCATTGACCGGTAATGATCTACAAAAACTCCCCTGCTCTTCTTTCGCTGGAAACCCTGGTCGCAACGGGTCGCAACTTGAGGTTAACTATGGGCTTGATTCCCGGTTCCAAGCCGTCAATTCTCTTTTTCACAGCAACAGCTCATAAATATCTCATTTAACCCTTGTATTATTTCCACTTCTCATGTATCATACTGGTATGACCACTTACCAGTTAAATGAAGTAACCTCATCCAAATGGCAGCACATCAGCAAACCCGCTCAAATCGCGGAGCGTCGCCTGATCTCTGCCATTCTCGATGGGACTTTCGCAATCAACAGCCACCTCCCTGGCGAACGTGAATTAGCCGAATTTCTCGGAGTCACCCGCCCCACCCTGAGAGAGACCCTCGGTCGACTGGAACGCGACGGCTGGGTTGAAATTAACCAGGGAAAGGCGACCCGGGTGTGCGATTATTGGAAAGAAGGCAACTTGGGCGTGTTAAACACCCTTTCCCGTTTCCCGGAACACATGCCCGATAACTTCATTGAAAATTTGCTGATCGCCCGCCTGGCAATGGCTCCGATCTACACGGCCATGGCTGTTGAAAATGCACCCGTTGAGATCGGTTCTTTTTTGGCGGGTCGCCACAACTTGGGTGAAGACCCGGGTCACTATGCCCATTTCGATTGGGAGGTTCATCACACGCTCACCCTGTTAAGCAATAACCCGGTTTTTGTGATGATTTTAAATGGATTTAAAGACCTTTACTTGCGCCTGGCACCTTATTACTTTAAAATTGCCTCAGCCCGCCAGCATTCGATACATTTTTATCGAGACCTTGCCCATGCTGCTGAAAAAGGTGACCCTAACCAGGCGAGAATACTCTCGGATATGGTCATGCGTGAAAGCATGATTTTTTGGCAACAAGTAAAACTGGATTTATTTGAACGGAGGAAACCATGAAACGTATTCAAGGTTGGGGAAATCTCGAAACCGATTACCCGGTACCCGAGCCAGCCCGGGTTTATCTTGAAAAGGTCGTCGGGAAACCCCATCACCAAAAAAACATCTCCATCGAGGAACTCATTCGCAAAATTCCCCCTACCCGCCTATCTGCCCACCCCCTGATAAATACAGACCCTGAACAGAGATTGCGTCATGCACGCGGGCAATCGCTCAATGACTGGATCGATATGTGCGACGGTTTGGTCAACACGTTCCCGGATGGTGTGGCATATCCTGAAACCGATGCGGATGTGAGGGCATTGATAGAATTTGCCCAATCGGGGAATGTGAATCTTATTCCCTATGGCGGAGGATCGAGCGTTGTTGGTCACCTGACGCCCCCGGGTGAAGGACCACCCACACTCAGCGTTGACATGCAAAGGATGAATCAATTGATTCACCTCAGCGAGGAGAATTTTGAAGCCACCTTCGGCGCGGGTGTCAACGGCCCGCAACTCGAAGCCCAGCTCAAAGGACACGGTTTTGTTCTCGGACATTTTCCACAATCCTGGGAATACTCAAGCCTGGGCGGCTGGATTGCCACCCGCTCGGTTGGGCAGCAATCCTATCACTACGGTCGCATCGAGCCCCTGTTCGTCAAAGGGCATCTCGAAACTCCGGCAGGCCCCATGGACCTGCCGCACTTCCCTAAAAGCGCTGCCGGTCCCGATCTGCGGCACCTGGTTTTGGGCTCTGAAGCGCGTTTAGGGATCATCACCCAGGCGACGATGCGCATCCGGCGCCTGCCCGAAGAAGAACATTTTTATGCAGCATTTTTCCCCAATTTTGAAATCGGTGTGGAAGCTGTGCGTAAGATCGCTCAAAGCGAGTTGGCAGTCTCGATGGTCCGTCTAAGCGATCCCATGGAAACCGAAACCACCTTCCAGCTTTCTGGTGAAGAAAAGCTGGTTAATATCGCCAAAAAGGGCCTGAGCCTGTTCGGACACGGTGAAGAGCGCTGCATGTTGATCTATGGGTTGACCGGCACACGTGCAGAAAATCGCCTGGCTGACCGTCAACTGGCGCACATTGTCCGCTCGCACCAGGGCATGTTGATCAAGTTTTACCTGGGCAAAGCCTGGATCGAAAAGCGCTTCCTCACGCCCTATCTACGCAATACGTTGTGGGATCTTGGCTACGCGCTGGATACCCTGGAAACCGCCCTCCCCTGGGAAAAGCTCCACAGTGGACGGCAGGCGATCTACCATGCCATCAGCCATGCCATGGAAGGCGATAACGAGCCGGTGCTGATTTTCAGTCACATTTCACATGTGTACACTAACGGCGGCTCTATGTATGTGACCTATCTTTTCCGCCGTAGTCAGGACCCTCATCAAACCCTGGCGCACTGGCAAAAGATGAAAGGCGCAGCCAGTCAGGCTATCACGGCGCTGGGCGGAACCATCAGCCATCAGCATGGCGTCGGCATCGACCATAAGCCTTTCCTCAGCGTTGAAAAAGACCCTTTGAGCATGCAGGTTCTGAAGAATATCATCAAAACCGTCGACCCTGAACAAATTATGAACGCCGGTAAGCTGATCGATACGGACTGAGGAAAGAGGGAACAACCATGCTGACACAAACCTGGCGCAAAGACACCTGGTCGAACCTCGATCAACTCTGGGACCTGATTGTGATTGGCGGAGGCATCACCGGGGCGGGGATTTTTAATATGGCGGCGCAAAAAGGGCTTAATACCCTCCTGGTGGAAGCCAGGGATTTTTCCTTTGGCACCTCCAGCCGTTCTTCCAAGCTGGTCCATGGCGGCATTCGCTATTTGCGCAACCGGCAATTTGATGTGGTCAGAGAATCGGTTAAGGAGCGCGAACGCATGTTGCGCGAGTCCGATGGGCTGGTTGACCCTTTGGCGTTCATCTTCCCCACCTATGAGCACAATGCCCGCGAGACAAGGCTGATGAAACTCGGAACGCTGATATACGACCTGCTGGCGCCAAAATGGCAGCATTACACCCTCAACCAGCAGCAAGCCAGGAATGCGCTTCCCGCATTGAGCGATGCAAGCCTTGTTGGGGGCTTGAAATATTTCGACGCGGTTGTGGATGATTCGCAGCTTGTTTTGCGCGTGATCATGGATGGCATCCGCTTCGGCGGCACGGCTATAAATTATGCAAAGGTGATTCAGTTGTGCAAAGCAAAAAATGGGTCGGTTGAGGGCGTCATTGTTGAGGACCAATCCGGAAAAATTGCCCCCTCACAGGTCGAACTGCACGGCAAGGTGATCATCAACGCCAGCGGACCCTGGTCGGATGAGCTCAGAGAGCAAATCCAAGGACCCGCCAGGCTGCGCCGGCTGCGCGGCAGCCACCTGATTTTTTCACAAGAGTCAATTCCGCTTAAGGCAGCGGTGACCATGCTCCACCCGCGCGATAACCGCGCGTTGTTTGCCATTCCCTGGGAAAACCGAACGCTGATTGGCACAACAGACCTCGACCATGAGCTATTTGAAGACGAAACCCGGATTTCAACCGCAGAAGTGGATTATCTGCTGGAGGCTGCTCAATACACCTTTCCCAACCATCCGGTGTCCGAAGTTGACATCATTTCAACCTTCTCCGGTTTGCGCCCGGTGATCAACACCAACGCTGCGCACCCCTCCCTTGAATCCCGCGCCCACAAGATCTGGGAAGAAGATGGTTTGGTCACGGTAGCAGGCGGAAAATTAACGACCTTTCGCGTCATGGCTGCCGACGCGCTCAACTTCTGTGCCGATCGGCTGCCCGGTCGTCCCAGGTTCACGCATCGCGCGCCGTGTTTCATCCATCCCCAATCTCAGGCGCGAAATGATCGCTCAAACCCGGACTGGTTGCTAATGGCAGGTCGTTTGGGCATGGACGTGAACCCGTTTTTCCAGCAGGCTGACCCGGAAGACCTGGTTCCCATTGAGCCGATTCCACAGCTTTGGGCAGAATTAACCTGGGCGGCAAAAAATGAAGCGGTCCTCCACCTGGATGATCTGCTCCTCAGGCGGGTCAGGCTGGGCGTCCTGTTCCCCAACGGCGGCATGGACCTAATCGACTCGATTAGAGCCAGGGTGCAACCACACCTGGGCTGGTCTGATGCTGATTGGGCAGCCGAAGTCGAACGCTACCGCCAAATCTGGCGGGAGAATTATCATTTGCCCAATTAAGGCGCCCATTTTTAAAAAAATGGATGATTATCGATTATGATTGAGTAAACACGTCACCAACAATCGCCATCCATTGGAGAGAACCATGGCAAAAGACCAAATCCTGGCTATCGATAACGGCACGCAAAGCGTAAGAGCCTTAATTTTCGACTTAAAAGGACAGTTGATCGCCAAAAACAGGGTCCCTATCCAGCCGTATTACTCCGTAAAACCCGGTTGGGCTGAACAGGATCCGGACGTGTTCTGGCAGGGCGTTTGCCAGGCCTGCCAGGAAATATGGGCGATGGAAGGAGTGGATAAGGATGCCATCGTCGGGGTGGGTTTGACCACCCAACGCTCGACGTTGATCAATCTGGACAAAAACCAGCAGCCCTTACGCCCGGCTGTGGTCTGGCTGGATCAACGTCGCACCGAGGGGTTGCCGCCGGTGGGCGGTGTGTGGGGGCTTTTATTCAAATTAGCCGGCATGAGTGAGACCGTCCGCTATTTTCAAGCCGAAGCCGAAGCCAATTGGATCAAAACCCATCAACCGGAAATCTGGAAGCGGACGGATAAATTCGTGCTGCTTTCAGGTTTTCTAACGCATAAGCTGGTAGGCAAAGTCATCGATTCCATCGGCTGCCAGGTGGCTTATATCCCCTTTGATTATAAGAACCAGGATTGGGCTAAACCCTCCGATTGGAAATGGCAAGCGATCCGAATGGATCGGGAACAGTTACCCGATCTCGTGCCGCCAGCCCAGTGGTTGGGGCACATCACCCGCGAGGCGGCGGAAGCAACCGGCATCCCGGAAGGCTTGCCGCTCATCGCCACCGCAGCCGATAAGGCAACGGAAGTGATCGGCGCAGGCTGCCTGGAACCGCACATCGGCTGCCTGAGCTTTGGCACCACGGCTACCATCAACACCACCCACACAAAATATACCGAGGTAATCCCCCTCATCCCGCCTTACCCGGCAGCCGTACCCGGCGCTTACTCGCTGGAGGTGCAGATCTACCGCGGTTTTTGGATGGTGAGCTGGTTTAAAGAGGAGTTTGGGCTCGTCGAACGCAGAGAAGCCGAGAAGCTGGGGGTTGAAGCCGAGGTTTTATTCGATAACTTGCTACAAACCGTGCCAGCTGGCGCAGAAGGTCTCATGTTGCAACCCTACTGGTCGCCGGGGTTGAAGATCCCCGGGCCAGAGGCCAAGGGCGCGGTGATCGGCTTTGGCGATGTGCACACCCGCGCCCATTTTTACCGGGCGATCATCGAGGGGTTAGGCTATGCCCTGCTGGAAGGCATGCAGAGGACCGAAAAGCGTTCTAAGATCCCCATCACTGAGCTCAGGGTCGCGGGCGGCGGCAGTCAGAGCCCGGGCGTCATGCAAATCACCGCCGACATTTTCGGACTGCCCGTCACTCGCCCCCATGTGTACGAAGCTTCGGGACTGGGTGCCGCCATTGATGTGGCCGTCGGTTTGGGTTTGCACCCCGATTTCAACCAGGCAGTTTCAGAAATGACTCACCTCGGTGATACCTTTGAGCCCGACCCACACCGCCATAAAATCTACACCGACCTGTACGAACGGGTTTATCAGCACATGTACAAACGTTTACAGCCGCTCTACAATGAAATTCGAGAGATCGTCGCCTGACCTGGGCTTCTTTAATGTTATCCCAGAAAGGACTAACACCTCATGCCTGCTTTGGAAATTAACCAACAAATCACCTTTTTACATGCCAGCAACCTGGAAGAAACCCGCCGGTTTTACACGGATGTTTTAGGGCTGCCCCTGGCGCGCGAACAGAGCACCTGCCTGATTTTCAAAGTCACCCGGGAGGCTTACCTGGGCTTCTGCGAACATATTGAGTCGATTGAGCCGGGCCGCAAGGTGATCCTGACCCTGGTCAGTAAGGATGTCGATGGCTGGTATGCAGCCCTGCAAGCCAAGGGAGAAAATATCGTCAACCCACCCATCCACAATCCGAGATATGGCATCTATCATTTCTTCATCATCGACCCGAACGGTTATTGGGTCGAAATTCAAAGATTTGACCAGCCGCTGTGAAATCGGCTCCGGCTTGAGCGAACGAAAGGCAGCACCTGACAGAAATCTGGTCAAAACAAACACAATCAACACACAATCGGAGTGAGATCATGGCCTCTTATACCCTGCCCTATGGGCATGAACACATCAGCATTGAAGTTCCGGCGACATGGCAGGTCGACCTGCTCGAACCCCAGCCTGGTGATCCCCTGCCCGATCCTGACCGGGCGATCATCGAAGCGCTGCATTCCCCCATCGGCGTAATCGGCTGGGAGCAATTCCTTGAGGCAAAATCGGTCGGCATCGCCTTCAACGATAAGACCCGCCCGGTTCCCAAGCCCAACCCGATTGTTCACCTGCTCGATCACCTGGAAAGCCTCGGGTTCACGCCCGACCAGATCACCCTGTTTGTTGGCAGCGGCACCCATGTGCCGATGACGCCCGATGAACTGCCCCTCATTTTGGATCAATCGATTATCGATCGATACCGGGTTCAGGTTCACGACTGTGATAACGCTCCGATGGCAGATCTGGGTCAATCTGCCCACGGCAACCCGATCCTTATCAACGCCGATTTTTACAACTGCGACCTGAAGTTTTCCGTGGGCAATATCGAACCGCACCACTTTATGGGCTTTTCCGGCGGCGTGAAAACGGCCGCCATCGGCCTGGCAGGGCGCGCCACCATTGACGCCAACCACGCCGGGCTCACCCATCCCCATGCACGCACCGGCGAATACAACCTCAACCCTTTACGTCAGGAAATTGAGGAGATCGGTCGCAAAGCCGACGTCCATTTTTCGTTGGGCACGGTTCTGGATGAGGACAAACGCGTGCTTAAAGTCTTTTTCGGCTCGCCCCTTGCCGTCATGGATGCCGCGATCCCCTTTGTAAGGCAGTCCTTCGGCGTGGAGGTTCCCGCGCCTTATGACCTGGTGATCGCCTCGCCGGGCGGAGCGCCCAAGGACATCAACCTTTACCAGAGTCAAAAAGGCCTCACCCATGCGGCTCGCATCACCCGCGATGGCGGCTGGGTGTTCTTGTTAGCCGCCTGCCCGGAGGGATCCGGTAGCGCCAGCTATGAGGACTACATTCTCAACGCCGATTCGCACTCGGCGGTCATCGATCATTTTGAATCCGGCTTTTTTCAAGTCGGACCGCACAAAGCCCTGCAAATTGCCCGCGAAGCCGTGCGCATCAACATCGTGCTGATATCAGATATCCCTCCGAAAACCGTTAAAACCTGGAAACTGACCCCCAGCAAGCCCGAATTGATCAACGATTTGATCTCCTGGATCAGCAACCAGATCCCTGCAGACGCCCGGGTCGCCATCCTGCCCGCTGCAACCCGAACAATGACCGAGGTTAAAAAATGACGAACTCTAATTTCATAAAAAACCCCCACCTTGACGGCGATGATTTTTTCTGGCAAGGCAACCGAACCGGCATCCTGCTGATCCACGGCTTCACCGCCACCACCGCCGAAGTCAGGCTCCTGGCAAAAAAGCTTCACGAGGAGGGGTTCACCGTTGCCGCTCCGCTGCTGCCCGGGCACGGAACGGACCCCGAGGACCTGAACCGCGCCACCTGGCCGATGTGGGTTGAAAAGGTCAAACAATTCTATGAGAAACTCATCCCACACTGCGACCGGATTTATGTCGGCGGTGAATCCATGGGCGGTTTGTTAGCGCTTGAGCTGGCGCGCCAGCACCCCGAGATCCGCGGGTTATTCTTGTTTGCCCCGGCACTGAAAGTGAAAAATTTATGGCTTACCAGAATTTTGTGGCCGTTCATTAAATACCTGGTAAAAGAGGATAAGGATGATGGACTGGCTTGGAAAGGCTATACGGTCCAGCCGCTCAGAGGGGCAGCCGAGCTGCATAAACTCCAAAAACACATCTGGCGCAACCTGCCGAAAATCGCCCAGCCTGTGGTGATCTTCACCGGCGAGAATGACACCACCATCGCGCCTCAGTCCGCTGGATTGATCCTGGAGAAAATCGGTTCGAAGGTGAAATACCATTTCCACCTGGTGAACTCCGGGCATTGCGTGATTCTTGATCGCGAGCTGGATGAGATTTATGATCATATGCTGCGCCTGATCGAAACCGATTTTACCAAGGACCCGAGCTCGCCCACCTTCAAGCTGCCATTACCGTAAGTAACACCCTGTGGGTCATGAGGAAAAATCACGGTGTCCCGCCAAACGTTGCCCGGGTATTTTTTGAGGTTAATCGACTTCGAGAAATCACATCCCTTGCTTCGTAAATTGACAACAGCGGTGCAACGCAGTAAACTTGTCTCTTGGGAACGGGAACAATTCCAAGTGCAAGCCTCACTGTTTTGTGAAAAACGGTTCTGCGGTCACTGTTTCCGCGGACCGAGATATTGTTATTCTCTCAAACACCAGTTACAGCGTCGCGACCTGGCTCTGACGGATGAACCCTTGCTGGAGTGAATTTTTTTATGTCTACCAACACGTATTATGACGTTGATTTAAGTCAAAACCTGTCCAAGAACCGCTTTATTGGCTTAATGCGGGTGATGAAGGGCTACCGAGTTTTGTATTTAGGCGCCATCATCGCCCTGGCCATCGCAGCCATCGCCCGCACCGGGATTTACCTGGTGCTGCGGCGCTTCATCGATGAGATCGTTGTGCCTCGCAATTTCGGTTCGGAGATGATCCTCATCATCGGCTCCTATATCGGGATGGCGCTGCTGCAGGGGACCTTCACCTTTATCTCCGGCTGGCTGGCTGCCCGAGTGGCTGAGGGAAGCACACGCCGTTTGCGCAATTTCCTCTACGACCACCTGCAGCGACTGTCCTATGCCTACCATGCAGAAGCCAAAACCGGAGACCTGATCTCGCGCGCCACCTCAGATATCGACGCCATCAACCGGTTTTTCGCCGACCAGGCGATCGGCATCGGCCGCATCATGCTGATATTTGCGATCAACTTTGTCGCCATCATGCGATTGCACCCCCGCCTGGCGTGGACGTCTGTGATCGCCATCCCGGCCATTTTGGCTGTCTCCCTGTTCTTTTTCTCACGTGTCTCCAAAGCCTATGAAGCCTACCAGGAGCAGGAAGCAACCCTCAGCAACCGCTTACAGGAAAACTTGACCGGCGTTCGGGTGGTCAAAGCCTTTGCCCGCCAGGGCTACGAATCCTACAAGTTTGACAAGGAAAACTGGCACAAATTCAATCTTGGTCGGCGTTTGCTCACCATCCAGTCATTTTTCTGGCCCATATCCGATATTATCTGCGGCGCACAACTGCTTGCCTCCTATTACATTGGCGCCATCATGGCATTAAACGGCGAGATCACCGTTGGCACCTACATGGCGTTTATCGCCCTGGTCATCTGGATCATTTGGCCGATGCGCAACCTGGGGCGTTTGATCGTTCAGGCTTCCACCGGGATGGTGTCCTACAAGCGTGTGGCTGAACTGCTGAAAGAAGAACGCGAGCCCCTCCTGGAAGGCGATTACCAGCCCGATGGCGACCTGAGCGGAGACATTGTTTTCAAAGATGTCAGCTTTGAATACGAACCCGGTCAACTCGTGCTCAACAAAGTGAGTTTTTCCTGCAGCCCGGGCGCTGTGATCGCCCTGTTAGGCTCCACCGGTTCGGGCAAGACCAGCCTGGTCAACCTGCTGCCGCGTTTTTATGACCCCACCGACGGCTTGATCACGCTGGACGGCGTTGATATCACCCGCTATCCGCGCAAGTATTTGCGTTCGCAAATCGGCATCGTGGAGCAGGAACCGTTCTTATTCTCACGCTCGATTCGTGAAAACATCACTTACGGCGTCCATCGTTCGGTTTCAGAGGATGAGATCATTCAAGCAGCCCAATTTGCCGCCATCCACGACGTCATCCTGGAATTCCCCAGGGGTTACGACACCCTGGTCGGCGAACGAGGCGTGACCCTTTCGGGCGGCCAGAAACAGAGGCTGGCGATCGCCCGTGCGGTATTGAAAAATCCGCGCATCCTGATCCTGGATGATTCCACCTCCAGCGTGGACACGGAAACGGAAATGCACATCCGGGCAGCCCTGGAGCGGCTGATGCAAACCCGCACCACCTTCATTATTGCCCACCGCATCCAGAGTGTGATGGATGCTGACCTGATCCTGGTCTTTGACCGGGGAGAGATCGTCCAGCAGGGCACCCATCAGGATCTGATGCAGATCAGCGGCATGTACCAGGATATTTTCAATATTCAAACCAGGATCGAGCTTGAATTAGAAAAGGAAATTTCGGGTGTCAACATTTGACGAATTTGAAGAAAAAGATTATGGCAAGTTGAGCACGCCCATCCTGCGGCGTTTGCTCCTCCTTTTAAAGCCCCACTGGCGCTGGGTCGCCGGGTTCTTGCTGAGCATCGCCCTGGTCTCGATCATTGACGCCTATACCACCTATCTGAGCTCCCAAATCATCGATGAGGGCATTCGCGCCGGCAGTCGCGAGGCGATTGTGCGCATTGTCCTCATCTACGGCGGCGTCATGCTGTTCCAGGCCGTGCTGACCTTTGGTTTTATTTACTTAACCGGTGTGTTGGGGGAGCGGGTGCGCTACGACATGCGCAAACAAATGTTCAACCACCTGCAGAGCCTTTCGCTATCGTATTTCAGCAAGACGCCGGTCGGCTGGATCATGGCGCGCCTGACCTCGGACACCGAACGCCTGGCTGAGTTGATCACCTGGGGCTTGCTGGATATCACCTGGGCGACCGTCAACATCATCACGGCTGCCGTGTTCATGTTCATCATCAACGCCAATCTGGCGCTGATTGTGCTGGGGATGCTGCCGTTTTTAGCCGTCGTCGCTTACCAGTTCCGCATTCGCATCCTCCATCACTACCGTCTTTCGCGCAAGATGAATTCAAAAATCACCGGCGCCTTCAACGAAGGGATCACCGGCGTGCGCGTCATCAAAGCCCTCTCGCGGGAGGATGCCAACTTGGCTGAATTCAGTGAGCTGACGGATGGCATGTACCATGCCAGCTACAAAGCCGCCTGGCTTTCAGCGTTGTTTTTGCCCACCGTTCAGTTGATCAGCGCCCTTGTGCTGGGCTTTGTCCTGTGGCGCGGCGGACTTCAGGTTGAAATCGGCATGATGACCGTCGGCGGCATCCAGGCTTTTGTCTCCTACGTCACCTTCATCATGTGGCCCATTCAGGATATGGCGCGGGTTTATGCCCAGATGCAAAATGCCGTCGCCTCTGCTGAACGCATCTTCCACCTGATCGATACCGAACCGGTCGTCAAAAATCGCCCCAGAACGGTTGCGACTGAAACCCTCTCGGGCGACATCCGCTTTGAGGATGTTCACTTCGAGTATGAATCCGATGATCCTGTGATTAAGGGATTGACCTTTCATGTCAACCAGGGCGAGACCGTGGCGCTGGTTGGACCGACCGGCGGGGGGAAGACCACCATCGTCAACCTTTTATGCCGTTTCTACGAGCCCACCTCCGGCGCCATTTACCTCAACAACATCAATTATTTAAATATGAAGCTTGAGGACATTCAATCGCGCATTGGCATGGTCCTGCAAACACCGCACCTTTTTTCCGGGTCGATCAGCGAGAACATCCGTTACGGGCGCCTGAACGCCAGCGATGAAGATATTGAAGCCGCGGCAAAAATGGCTGGCGCGCACGACTTCATCATGACCTTCGAAAAAGGCTATGACCAGGACGTCGGCGAGGGCGGCAACTTGCTCTCGGTCGGTCAGAAGCAGCTCATCAGCATTGCGCGCGCCATTTTGGCGCAGCCCGAGCTGTTCATCATGGATGAAGCCACCAGTTCCGTGGACACGCTGACCGAAGCATTAATTCAGCGCGGCATGGAACAGTTGATGACCGGTCGCACCAGCTTTGTGATCGCCCACCGGCTTTCCACCATCAAACGCGCCGATAAGATCATCGTCATCGAAGATGGGCAGATCCAGGAGATGGGCACCCACCGGGAATTGATCAACCTGAAGGGCAAGTATTACAACCTGTACACGCGCCAGTTCCGCCAGGAGCTCGAAGCCCAATATGATGTTTTTGGGAAATAGGGTGGTGAGTAGTGATCCCACTCGCTTCGCTTCAGCCCCTTTCTCTTCGCTACAGGGGTTCCGCTGCGCTTCAGGACGATGATGGTGAGTGGTGATTAGGTATCAGGTATCAGGTATCAGGTAACAGGGATCAGGGAGCAGGGAGCAGGTATCAGGGAGCAGGTAACAGGAATCAGGTATCAGGGGGCAGGAACCAGGAATCAAGAATTGGTGTACTGCGTTTATTCTTTCTTCTAAAACCTAAACCCTAAGCTCTAAACTCTAAGCTCTACCCCCTTTCAACTTTCAGCTTTCACCTTTGAGCATTGAGCTTTGAACTTTCACCTTTCAGCCAAATTCCCCTTGACATGATCCCCAACCTCCATTAGAATAACCTAATAATAACCATAATTGACTGGAGAACACGTGGGATACTCCATCAAACCGACGTCGGACCGCCAGCCAGGGAAGAACCGGCTGGCAGAAAAAGATCAAGGACTATTTTATGGGGCTTGCAGGGGACCGTCTTTATCACAGCACAACACACATCACATCCATCGGAGACGAGGGGAAAGCCTCTGCACGCACAGACGAATGCTGTCAGTTTGTAGCTGATAGCCGATAGCTGATAGCTGAAAGGAGGCAAAATACGGAAAATCGGAGACGGGAAACGGATGACCGGAGGACGGAAGACCGAAGACGGAGGACGGAAGACAGAGGACGGAAGACCGGAGGACGGAAGACTGAAGACGGAGGACGGAAGACGGATGACGGAAGAACGGAGGACGGATTACCGGAGACGGAGGACGGCAAACCGGCTTCCTGCTCCCTGATTCCTGATACCTGCTTCCTGATCCCTGATTCCTTATCACTATTCACCATTCACCACTCACCATTCACCATAAAAAAGGAGGTGCCTTTATCAGCAAAGCAAACACATGAAGGACAAGTTTCAAATCAATTCAAATTAGCAATTTTTTGGAGGAATAAAAAATGCAAACGAGAAAAATTTTATTCAAAACCCTGGGCGCGCTGATCGCCGTGGCGGTGCTGCTGGCGCTGCTGCCCGGGAGTCATGTACAGGCAGACCCATCAACAATTACGGTTTGCGCATCGGGTTGTGATTATACAACCATCCAGGCTGCGATTGATGCTGCCAACGCCGGTGACACGATTGCCGTAGGCGAGGGGTCCTATATCATCACCAGTTCGATCAACGTGAATAAGTCACTCACGATTGAAGGCGCCGGCCCTGATAAAACTGAGGTCCGGTTTCAGAACATCAGTGATTATGGCTATGTGTTTTTTGTTACAGCTGCATCTGATGTCACCCTGAGTGATATGACCGTTGGAGCGACCAACTACTTAGATAGGAAAGGGTATTTTATTGGCGGACCTGATGGGGGCTTTATTACAACACAGAACCTGGTCATCGATAACATCACTTTCGACGGCGGACGCAGCGCGATTATGATCAGCGGCGAAGGGCAGGTTGTAAAAAACAGCCATTTTACCGGTGAGTGGTTAAGAGCCTCGATCAGAGTAACCGCTACGGACTTCCTGATCACCAATAACCTGTTTGAATGTTTACATTACCAATTTGGCCCAGTTGAAATAGAAGGTGGCAATCAGACAGCTGGGGAAATATCACATAACATCATGCGCAACGGTGCTATCCCTGGCTATTTTAAAACTAATGGTAACGTTTTCACGCTTGAATTTTATGGGGGAACAGGGACTGGGAACCTGGTCATAAAAAACAATGTGTTTGACGGTATAACCAACGACCCTGGTGTGCCAAATGACAGTGGCAAATACGTTAGAAAACTTGCCATTTATTTTGAGGGCAACAATTTTGATGGCAGCAAGATATTTATCCAGGACAACGATTTTTTTGGATATAACGTTACCGCAGTTTATGCTCCGGGCCCGACAACCATCACAGGCAATGAATTCAGCGACAATTTAACCCATGTATGGTTATATAATGCTGGAACTGGAATTCCCGCCGGCGCGATTGAAAGTATATTCGCGAGCAACACTTTCGATAAAGCGACATTTTTTGATGGTGGCTCTCGGATTTACAGCTCTATCCAGGCTGCGATCGCTGCTGCCGCGGATGGCGATACAATCGAGGTGGCGGCTGGGACCTATGTTGAAACGGCTCAGATCGTCATCGATAAAAACCTGACCATCATTGGCGAAAATAAAGCAACTACCACTATCAAACCTGCCCAAAGTACCGGTTCTGGCGGTGATGCACGCGGCTGGTTCCTTGTTCAGTCGGGTAAGGAGTTCAATCTCTCCAATGTCACCCTTGATGGGGATGGTAAAGAGATTTACCAGGCGATTCGTTCACACGGCACCGGCACGATTGAAAATAACATCATACAGAATATCATCTATCCTGGTTACCAAGGTGTGGGTGTTGTCGCTATGGGTGGCAATATGATCATCAGAGCCAATAAATTAGAAAATATCGGTCGTATTGGGATCATGGCCTTTGGTTCTGGTGTTACAGACGCACAAATCACAGGTAACACATACACCGGCAAAGGAGAAGGTGACCATCTGGATTATGGTATCGAAATTGGCGGCGGCGCTAAAGCCACAATCACAGGCAACACCATCTCAAACTGCCTTGGTGTGGCTTCTGGCACATGGGGTTCTGCGGCTATTCTGGTTACTGATCATTATGGACCGAAGAGTACCGCTACAATCATTGATAATGACTTGACCGACAACGAGTTCGGTATCTCAATTGGTTATAGCGGCACTGATACTTCTATTGTTGCGATAGCAACCGGTAATAAATTCACTCGCAATCTATTTCCAATTAGCGCACGGAATACAACCAACATCGACATGGCTGCGGCTTTTGCGGAGAACACCTTTGATAAAGCGGTTATGATCCAGGGCGATACCGTAATTTACAGCTCCATCCAATCGGCGATTAATTGGGCAAACGCTGGCGATACGATCCTGGTTGGTCCCGGCACCTACGAAGAAGCGCTGCTGCTGAACAAGAAAGGTATCACCGTGCAGGGCGCTGATCCTGATAACCCGCCGGTAATCAAGGGCGAACTCACGATCGATCACACCGGGGCGACCACAATTCGCGGCATCGACTTTGAGGTTCAGAACATATTACATGATTCCATCTATATCAAAAAGGGGAATGGCATTACGATTGAGGACTGTAAATTTGATGGCGGTGGCAGGGAAACGATCACCGGTCGGCGCGGGATTCAGGCGGCAAGTGACGTGTCCAATGTGACCGTTGAGCGCTGCACCTTTACCAATGGGTATGACATCAGCATTCAGGGTAATATGTCCGATTTAACCGTTAAAAACTCCACTTTTACGGATGTAAAAAGTGGCATCAATCAACAGGGCGGTGGCGGCCTGGTGGTTGAAGACTGTTATTTCAAAAACAAACCGTTTAATGATGGCAATTCCTATGGTGTCCGTTATACGGCGGTCGGTGGCAAGTCCCTGTCGATCACCCGTAGCACTTTTGAGATTGACCTGGAAGGCGCACCTGATCCGGGATCTGGTAAATATCACGGCTCAATTATTTTGCGTGGCAGCAACGCTGATACAACCAGCGTTAAGGACAATACCATTTTGGGCGGTGTGTGGAACGCATCGACAGCAGCCACATTGAATGCCTCCCCCAACTGGTGGGGCAGCCCCTGTGGGCCTTCAAGGGTACACGGTACTGCCACCTACGCCCCCTGGTACGCGGACGAAGCCATGACGATTTTGCGTTCCGAGAATGTCTCCGGCGAATACACCTTCCCATCGGGGACAAGCCATGAAGAAATCAATGCAGTGGTGGCCTGTGCGGCGCCCGGCTCCACGCTGATTTTCGACGGCACCTACGAAGCCAGCATCTGGGTGCACGAAGACCGCGAAGACCTGACCTTCCTGCTGAAGGACGGCACGGTTCTTCAGGGCTATGAAGAAAAAGGCTATCTCTTCTACGTTGATGCCGATTACATCACCATTATGGGCGAATCCTATGGCGGCGCCAAGCTGGTTCCGATCAATAACTGGCATGCGGTCAATGTGGGTTGTGGTTACCCCCAAGGCGGCGTGACGAATTTCATCCTGGATGGGCTTGAAATCGATGGTGCGTATTTGGGAAAGGGAAAGGCAGGTATAGGAGTATATCTTTGCTCCATTAATAAGGATGTACAAATACTCAACAACTATATCCATGATTTATATTGGGACGATACGGAACTAAATTATGCTATTGACAATGCCAGTGGATCATTCTCGGGTGTATTCGATGTCCAGGGCAACCTGTTTAAGAATACTGGGGGCATCATGGATGAAATAGGTGATGGTATCAACGCAAAATTCAACAGTTGGGGTGAATATACGGTTATAGAGGATATGGTTGATGCTGGCGGTTTTGGACCTGTTGCCTTCGAACCCTGGACGCATGTGGAGCTGTTCGTGGAGTACCTCGGGGGCACTCCCTGGGTAGACCGGGTGGTGAGCAACAATGATATGGAAGTCACCTATGCGGTCAAAGCCGATATGGTCGAGATTGTCGGCGCCGAATTTTTACTGCCGATCCCGGATGATTTAGAAATTGTTGAATTTGAAGCGAAGGGCACCTTTGATTGGGAGCTGATCGAAAAAGTGGCTGGCGGGATCTTTTATGTCGGAGCCCACCTTGATATGGGTGGTGAAATAAGCGATCCGATTGAGAATGAAGGCATCGTCCTGTTTACCGTGACCCTGAAGACGGACAAACCCGGCAAATACACCCTGAAAGTTGATGAAACAACTGCTGAGTTTGCCATGCGTCCGGTAGATAATGGTGTTCCCGGCGGCCCATCGACCTGGGTCTACCTGGATGAAGCACATCCAGCCACGCTCAATGCCTTCGAGCTGCCGACGATTGCCATTGTCCCGGTCCCCGGACAGGATTATGTGGTCACCCTGCCGATTGAATTCAACATCACGGTTGATAATTCCGATGGTGGCGATTTTGAAAATCTGGGCTTGGTGTTCACCTTGCCACCGGGCGCTGTGCTTGAATATACAGATGATGGCGGACTAACTTGGAAACCGGTTGTCAGCACATTTGATCCAGGCGATTTGGCAGCCGGTGGGATAGCCTTTGATCCGGAGCTGGTGTTGTTCCGAGTGACCTTCATTGAAGCTGGTGATAACACGATTTATGTTGCGCTTAACGATTATGACCCGACACCACCATTTGAGCTGGCAAATACCCAATACACTTTTCCAACCAGTGGAGTTTCGGTCATTGGCACCTTCTGGATGCAGGGACGCACCTATCGCGGCGACATCCCGGTGACGGTGGAACCATACCCTGAAACGAAGACCATTAACCGCATCAGTAATAACCTGGTCATTGTCAATGTAAATGGCGGAATGTATCTGGTCACCACGCTGCAGGAGCGCTACCTGAACGTACACGCAGAACTTGGAAAGACCATCAATGTTAATAACGGCAACTACCTCATTCCAACGCTTGAACTGAAGGGCGGCAATGCCTACTGGAAAAAAGGTGACGGCACACTTGATAATGTCATCGACATCTCTGATGCGGGCCTCGTTGGTGGCGCTTATGGTGGCGCGGGTTCCACCGAACCAACGGGCGAGAACAACCCGGATGTGAACTTTGACGGCAAGGTTAACATCCTGGACCTGGCGCTGGTCGGCGGCAACTTCGGCCTGACTTCAGAAACCGCGTATGCGGGTTGGACACCCTAACCTGAAATTTAGACTTCTTGCCGGTGCGCTTTTTCCCGCTGGCAGGATTTGAATCTCACACAAAAAGCCCCCGCTCGTCACCGCGGGGGCTTTGCTAAATGAGAGGGGCAAAAAATATTCTAATCTTAAAAACTTGAAATTTACCTTGACCTGTATTAAATCTCCAATTAGAATAGGTGTTAAATCCATTGAAGTACGGGTTGAGGGATGCAAGACCAAAAACCGAAACCATCTCTGGAACGCCGAAAGAGAAAGTTATTGCACATGGGATTTGGCAGGCACTTCAATTTTCTCGATAGGATTGTTAACACCACCTTGACCGGTGGTCTGCTTCCGCGTATGCCGGAAGGAAAGCGTGCGCAGGGGGCGCGCGTTTGTTGGTTAAAGATGCGGATCGTTCACAGCGGATAACGGACCGGCGATGGAGGAAGGAGGACGAAAGACCGAAGACAGAGGACTGAAGACGGAAGACAGAGGACCGGAGCCAGAGGACGGCAAACCTGCTCCCTGCTCCCTGATTCCTGATACCTGCTTCCTAATTCCTGATTCCTAATCACCAAAAAAAGGAGGTGCACTTACCAGGCAAGCCAACACACGAAAGAAAACACATAACTCAACTCAAATTAGCAATTTTTTGGAGGATTAAGAAAATGCATACGAGAAAAATACTATTCAAAACCCTGGGCGCGCTGATCGCCGTAGCCGTGCTGCTGGCGCTGCTGCCCGGGAGCCATGTACAGGGTGCCACGCTTTGCGTTAATCCGGGAGGAACAGGCGGCTGTTACGGTGATATCCAGGGTGCGATTGATGCTGCCCAGGATGGCGACACGATTGACATCGCCGCGGGCGATTATTTTCCGGCTGCGGCTGGCGGCGTTCACCTGACGATTGATAAAAGCATCACCTTGATCGGCGCGGGCAGAAATGCAACCAGGATTATATTTACCGAAGGGTCTTCCATCGGCCTTGCGATTAATGCGGGATCAGGTGTTACGCTCGGGCCGGTAAAGATCCAGGGCGTTGGCTTTTTCAACGTGTCCGGTGGCTTATCGGGTTGGTCTGCAGATTATCCGGTCAGAATCGGGCAGACCGGCGGAACCTTTGAAAAAATTGAACTGGAAGACGTCCGGATCTATCGCGGCAAAGCGGACAACCTGCATTTTGACGCTAATGCGATCTTTACCGAAGTGGTGATTAAAAACCCCTTTATCCAAAATGGCGGTGTACATGGTGCGGTATTCGGTGGACGAACGGATGCGCTCACCATCACGGGTGGTCATTTTAGTTGGAACGGTGATTTAAATGAAAATTTTGGTTTTGGGCTTTCTTTTGCCTCAGGAACAGCCGGCCCGGTTAAAAACATCCTTGTCAGCGGAACAAAATTTGAAGGCAACACCGCTAAGGGTATTAATGCCAACCATATTCAAGACGCTGTTTTTGACCAGCTCACAGTAATCCATAATGGTAAAAACAACCTTCCTGATTATGAATTTGGGATTTCGATCAACCAGTGGGAATTAGGTGATTGCAGTAATATCGTTATCAAAGACAGTCTGTTCAAAGGGAATACAACGGGTATTTTGGTTGCAGCTCCTTTTGAAGACTCTAAAGTCAATGGTGTTCAAATCCTGTCCTCAGATTTTGAAGGCAATAAGAGAAACGACATCTCACTGTGGGATTCTCATTATGTGAGCAATCTGACCATCCTGTATAATCGTTTTAAGGGGACAGAATGGGCTGTGTATGGAAATCTTCAGCTTGGCAGCAGCTCGGTGAAGATTGGCCCCAACTGGTACAATCGTCCTGAAGGACCTCGCAAATATAATGAAACGGGCACCGGAAAGCTGGCCTGGAATTATTACGAAAACCCCTGGTGCTACGTTGCAGACTGCTCTGAGCTGTACGTCGCTGAAGGCGGATCCATCCAGGAAGCGATTGGTTTTGTGCCCGAAGGTGGAAAAGTACATGTCGGTCCCGGCACCTACAACGAAGCGCTTACACTGAACAAGCCCAGTATCACCGTGCAGTCCACCGACGGGGCGGATGATACGATCATTGACGTTCCTGATGACCCGAATAGCGTTGGCGTAACTTTTGTCAAAGACATGGGCACGGTCACATTTGATGGTTTTACTGTTAAGAACTGGAAAATGGTAGGTATTACCCAATCATGGACACAACGGGTTGGCACCACACCGCGTATTTTAAATAACAAAGTTATTGGAACCGGTCATCCGGTTCATGGCAACTGCATCCAGGTAACTGGTGACAACGCCCTGGTTAAAGGCAATTTTGTTGAGGGTGCCC
The DNA here is from genome assembly GCF_900184705.1 of Brevefilum fermentans. Lineage (NCBI taxonomy): Bacteria > Bacillati > Chloroflexota > Anaerolineae > Anaerolineales > Anaerolineaceae > Candidatus Brevifilum > Candidatus Brevifilum fermentans. The sequence goes on from NZ_LT859958.1 coordinate 1,792,095, forward strand.
ACTATACCGGCACTGAGGGTTATGCTGCCAGTGGGATTTTAGCCTACCTTGCAAACAATGCCGTCATTGAAGGTAACGAGGTTACTGATTCCGATGCGGGAATTGTTGCTTCGGGCGGCTCAATCTTTGGACATGCCTCGACAACGGGAGTGAAGATCACAGGGAATACCGTTTATGATAGCGATGAATGTATTGGGGTGCATGCCGATGCAATCAACACCGTCATTACCAGCAACACGTTACATGGCTGTGAAATCGGTATTGCAGAATCCTTTGAGTGGGGCGCGGCAGGCCCATCAAATTCCTCGGCAAATCTGAATAAAATTTATGATAATGATATTGATATTGGTGTTTATGCTGATGATGAAAGTGTAATACCAAGCGGTCATGTTTTTAATGCCTCACCCAATTGGTTTGGCTCACCCTGTGGGCCTTCAAAGGTTGAAGGCGAACAGGTCGTTTACAGCCCCTGGTATATTGATGAAGAAATGACCACCACAACCGATGTGCCGCCTGTTTCTGGCACCTACACCTTCCCTGTGGAAATGAGCAGCGCTGAAAAGAACGCCATCATCGCCTGTGCGGCGCCCGGCACCGAGTTCACCTTCGAAAAGGGCACGCACGCTGGCGGCATTGTCATTCCAGAAGGGCAAAATGAATTGGTCTTCAACCTGGCGGATGGTGCTAAGTTTGGTAACAATGCCCCCTGCTTCGAGGTCTATGCAAACGATATCACCATTGAAGCCGAAAGCAAGCTGGGTGCGGTGTGTTACCCCGGCTCGCATGGTGTGGTGGTCGGCGCAGGCGTGGATTCCTTCGAACTGATCAACCTGGAGATTGACGGTACAAATATGTCCCCCGGCAACGGCGTTCACTTTGAAGGCGCAGTTTCCAACGTGTGGCTGGTGAATAACTTCATCCACGATATTAAGGGTACCCCCACTGCAACTGGAAACGGCGTATTCTTCACCGATGGCCTTGGCGGATTTCACAACTATATCCAGGGCAACCTGTTCCATAACAACGACGGCAACGGCATCGAAGCAGGCACAGCAGCGATCGACGCCCGCTACAACGCCTGGGGACATTTCAAGGGCGCTGAAGTCGGTGATGGTTTCAGCTCTGGCGTGGAATGGCAAAATGATCACACCCATGTGGATCTGTACCTGGTCTCCTCCGGCACACATTACCCGAACCAAGTGGTCAAGGGTGAAGACATCACCTATACCATTAAAGGCAGCCTCGCCAATATCCAGGGCATGGAATTTACCCTGACCCTGCCGGAACAGGTGTCCTATGTGGCTGGTTCTTTCAGCCAACTTCTATCCGGTGGATTTTCTAATTTTGGCGCTTCAGTTAATAGTGAAGGAAACCTGGTGATTTATGCCTTCCAGTACTCAGAAACAGGGGTAACAACACCGGTGAACGCTGAGGACGAGGCGCTGTTTGAATTCAAGCTGTCCGGTGTTAATTTTGGCAAAGAACTGGCTATCGGATATATCAACACCAACTTCAGTTTTGCCCACCAGCAGGGCGATGAAGGCCCAACCAACAACGTCTATCCGACGCTATTGCTGGGCATCGACGACCTGGAAGTGATCGATTTGCCGAAGCTTTCGCAGGACGGCCTGACCGACCCCTTGACGGTCGGCATAGAGCGTGAGTTCACAATCACCCTGGAAAATCCTGAAGAAGGCGGTGTATTTGAGCACACACTGATCTACATCTTCGTTAAAGATGCCAAGCTGGATGATATCTACAGCTTCGTATGTTATGACGAAGATGATAATCCGTATAATGCCCTGCTTTCGGAAGATGGTCAAGGCAACCTGGTCGGCACTTGGGGTCCACCTGATGGGTTTGAGCTCACCGCTCCCTATAAAGAAATAACGAAATGCGAGGTGACGTTTAAGGAGCCGGGTGAATATGAGGTTGAGATCACTTTGGTTGATGAAGACACCGATTGGGAGCTGGCACGACTGGAATTTACAGTCGTGGTCAACGCAGGCGATTTCTCAGTGACCGGCACGGTCTCGATGCAGGGTCGCACACTGCGCTCCGGTGTGCCGATGACGCTGACCAGCCTGATTTTCGGCGACTTCACCGAACTCTCCGGCCCAACCATCACCGACAACCTGCTCTTTGAAGGCCTGGGCGGTGGCGATTACCTGATCACCACGCTGCAGGAGCGCTACCTGAACATCCATGAGGGTCTGAATATGACGATCTACCTGAATGGTAACGTTAAGCTGCCACTGCTGCACCTGTTTGGCGGTAACGCCTACTGGAAAAATACTGACGGCACATTTGATAATGTGATCGACATCTCTGATGCGGGTCTCGTTGGTGGCGCCTATGGTGGCGCTGGTTCTACCACCCCAACGGGCGGGAACCACGCGGACGTGAACTTTGACGGCAAGGTCAACATTCAGGACCTGGCGCTGGTCGGCGGTAACTTCGGCCTGACTTCGGCAGGCGCGTATGAGGAATGGATGCCGTAACCCTGATTTAGACTTCTTGCAGGTTGGATTAAAAAACCCGGCCTGCAAGATTTAAAGATTGAACAACAAAACACGGGCTCACCTGTCGATCGATTGGCAGGTGAGCCGGACAGGACTTATTCGATGAAGCGTTTATGTTTGCTTCTGCTCGTATTAACAGCGATTTTTTTGCCCTTTTCCACCACTCACTCGGCGCACTCGCAGGCTGACACCCGGGTGCGCGTGTCTCCCGCGCAGGTGACCCTGCAGCCGGGCGATCGCGCGACGATCGAAATTCGGGTGGACGCTGTGGAAGCGCTGTTTGCCTTTGAAGCGGATATTCATTTTGACCCCGATTTAATCTCCGCTGAAGATTTAACCCTGGGAAGTTTTTTAGAGCCCGGCTGGGAACCAATCAACTTAATCGACAACGACAGTGGTATCATCCAGTACCATATGAGCCAGTCGGGCATGGACACGCCATCCAAGAGCGGGTCTGGCGTGTTATTCTCCTTCGAAATTACGTTGCTGGGCGCCACCGCCGGTTCTGATATCGAAATTGAGCACATTTTGCTATCGGACCGCGATGGTTTTGAGATTCCTTGTGAGGTTCTACATGGCACAGTCAAATCACCGGGTTCTGGACCAGAATTTTCAGTCTTTTTGCCATTGATCCTGCACTGAACTGGCATCTGCCCCTCGGGCAGGCATTGAAAGGTTTAGATTTGAGACGCAGCACATTTTCCGTACCATCGCTTTCATTATTGATCCTTTTTCTGGGTCTGGTTCTGGTCGCCTTTAGCCACGGTCGGGCAGTGCGGGCTCAGCAGACCCCCACCCTGGTCGTCTCTCCGGCGCAAGGCACCATCATCATCAACAACAGCAACACCATCACCCTGGAACTGGTGGCAGCCAATGTGGTCAACATGCAAAGTTTTGAGGTCACCCTGGCGTATGATCCTTCGGTCATCAAGTTTGAAAGCTGGGCGCTGGGCGAGCTGGTGAGTGTATTTAACTGGAAACTGGCTGAGCAAACCAGCCCTCCGGGCCATTTTTACCTGGCTTATGGGCGCTTTGCCGGGGGCCCGGTCAGCGGGGACGGGGTTCTATTAGAGGTCACCTTCAGCGGGGTGGGGAAAGGGACTTCCCCGGTCGCGATCGCCCTGGCAAGGTATTCCGCCCCTACCGGTGAGAAAACGGTCTTTGTCTGCCAGGATGGTAGCGTGTCTGCGGTTTACGACCCGACGCTCCTGCCGAAGTCGACGCTCAGCGGCCGGGTTTTACTGCAAGGACGGGCGAATCCCTCCGGCGCATCTGTATTTTTAAGTCCGGGTGCATTTTTTGAGATTGGCCCTTATGTAGCCCTCAGCCAGAATCTTCCTGGGATAAACCTGCGCTTTGACCAGGTGGTGAATGATACCTACACACTCAACACGGGTTTGGATGGCTACCTGAACCCCGCCCTGCAAGTAACCCTCACCGCTGACCTGACCCTGCCGCCCCTGCACCTGCTGGGCGGGGACGTGAACGGCGATGACCGCGTCGACACCACGGACCTGGACGCCATCCGCGCGGCTTTCGGCTCCCCGGGTGCTGGCATCGCCGCGGATATCAACGGGGATGGCGTCGTCAACCTGCAGGACCTGGCGCTGGCAGCCGGCAATTTCGGTCTGACCACCGATGAAGCCTATGCGCAATGGATGAATGGTGAATAGTGAATGGTGAATAGTGAATGACGATCTCATTGACTATGCGAAATGGGTTGAGCTTTGAACTTTGAGCTTTGAGCTTTCAGCTACGAAGTCCCCGAGCGAAGCGAGTGGGATGAGCTAAAATAATTATGAGTTATGATGATATTCATGCAAAAGAGACCCACCTGGCAGCGCTGGATCATCGCCCTGAGCCTCAGCCTGTTGATTGCCAGCCTGGCAGCGCCTGCACGCGCCCAGGGCGGGACCCTGGTTACGGTCCAGCCGCCGGTCACTCAGGTGCCGGTGGGCAGCGACCTTGCCATCGAACTGATCATCGTCGGAGGTGTCAACTTGAACGCCTTTGACGTCAGTATTGCTTACGACCCCTCGCTGCTGGTGCTCAAACGCTGGTCGCACGGCGGTTATTTTACCAACCTGGCTGTGGTCAGCGAGGTGAACCAGCCTGGCAGCTTGCGCCTGGCAGCCACGCAGTTGGCTTCTCCGCCCGTTTCGGGAGATGGGGTGCTGCTGGTCCTGACCTTTACTGCCCTGGCGCCGGGCGTCACAAACGTGACGATCGACCGCGCCGAGTTCGCCGATCCATTCGGCAACAAGGTGATCCCCGAACTGGCGCACGGGACGGTCACGGCGGTATCCGCGCCCACCTACACCCTGACGCCCACCTTCACCCGCACGCCGACCGTCACCGCCACCCGCACCTCAACCCCAACCGCCACCTTCACACCCAGCTTTTCCGCAACAGCCAGGGCAACCTCTACACCAACCGCCACAACGACCAGTGGCGTGCTGGCGCCCACCGTCACGCGCCCGTCCACCCGCACAGGAGCGCCCACTGCCAGCCAGGTCGTCACCCAACCCGAACAGGCGCTCACCCTCCCGGCTATTGCGACGGCTGCCCCGAGGACCCAGGTCGCACCGACGGACCTGGCGCCGCTGCCAGAGAGTGCTGTGCCGTCACCCCCGGGCGCTGAGTCACCGGGTGAAGCCCTGCCTGCCCAGGCTCAACCGCAGGATGGCTGGCTGGTGGGTCTGCTGTGGGGCGTCCTGATTGTCGCCACGCTGGCGATCGGCGTGATGCTTCTGATCCTGCTGCGACGCAACTCGCGCCACAAACACCATGAGGAGGATTTATTGTTATGAAAATCATTAATTTAAGGTCGGTGTTGCTCGTTATCATCCTGCTGGGACTGGTTTTCGCACCCCAGGAGCCTGTGCTTGCTCAGGTGGCAAAAGCCGGCGTATTTGAAGACATCAAAGTGCAGCCCGGGGCGCAATTTGAGCTTCCCGTGGAGGTGCGCGGCGTTGAAAACCTGTACGCGGTCGATATCGAGATACGCTTTGACCCCGCCATCCTGCAGGCTGAGGATGCCGATCCGAATATGGAGGGCGTACAGGCTGGGCTGAGCACCTTTTTGGAAGCCGGCTTGCTGCTCTATAACACGATCGACAACCAGGAAGGCGTGCTGCGCTTTGCGATGTCGCAGGTCAACCCGGCTGAGCCGGTATCGGGCGATGGGATCCTGCTGGTGGTGTACTTTCTAGCCCGGGCAGAGGGCAAAACCGAACTGGAGATCAGCTTTTTGGAAGCCTCCGACCGTTACGGCGTGGAGGTCGTGTTGGAGCCCGAGGACGGGCTGGTGACGGTTTCCCAGGGGGCACCGATTATCAACGCCACCTCAATTCCCACCCAGGACCCGGGTTCGGTCATCCTGATTCCCACCCTGGCACCGACCGAAATCCCCACCCAGGCGCCCACCGAAATCCCCACCGAGCCGCCGGATGAGGGCGAGGCAGAGATCGCCATGGCGTACCCCGAGTCGAAGCCTGAAGTGTACACGGCTTACCCCGAGTCACAACCGGTCGAGCCGCCCACCACCGTTGCTGCCGAGGTTGAGGAGGGGGCTGCGCAGGCAAGCCGCTCGATTCTGGACTACTGGTGGGCGGTGCTGATTGTGGTCCTGGTGGCCGGCGGGCTGGCGGTTTACCTGTGGTTGAGCAAGAAGCGAGCCGTAGGGTGATGCGGTCTATGACGATCGAAATCAGACTGGAAAAGTACCCAATTTTCTGTTATACTAAAATGAAGTAAGAACAGGAGGCATGATGAAAAAAGACAAGAAGGGTTGGTTGAAATGGACTGGGATATCCGTCCTGCTCCTGGGCGTGATGATCACAGCCGTCTTGGCATCGAAGGGGCTGGCGGAAACCGTACACAGCGGAATCGGGCCGATTGAAACACTGATACTGAAAGAATCAGAGAACCAAACCAGCTGGTCCACAAGTATTGGCACCCTGACAGATGGCTATTCTGTGGCGCTGGACGGTACAAAGCCCTTTTACAAGTACCTGGATGTGGAAACTCTGATTGCCAACCCCGCATTAAAGGTTGGAACCTACGATTTTTATTTTGACCACCTGCGCGTCCCGGATGGCTACTGGGCCTACTGGGCAGCTAAAGGGGTGGATGAAAATGCAACGGGTGACTGGCAAGCCGTCATGTGGGATATTCTCAATGGCCGCACACCGATGTTCTATCTGGAGGTCAGTGCAGGTGGGAGTGAGTTTCATTTGCTTGATGGGCTCCTCAAAGAAGCTTTTGGTGACAGCATCCCCTTGCGGGTGAGCCAGGATTATCCTCTGGCGACCTATCATTATGGCGGTTGGGTCACCGATGCCAATGACGATGAAACTTATATCAATGTGCAGATGACCTTCACCAAAGAAGCCGAGGTCTCTCTCCGGGTTGAATCTCCAGACACCTGGACGATCGACGGCTGTGGCTACCTGGACGTGTACATCCATCTGGCAAACATGCACGACCTGTACGCGCTGGATATAGCGCTTGCATTCGACCCGGACATCTTAGAAGTGGTGGATTTGATTTTAGATGATCCTTTAGACCCCTTTTCAGAAGGCATCAACCTTGAGCCCGTGGCGGGCTGGTTTGATGCCGGCTACTGGGCTGTCAACAAAGCGGATAACACAGCCGGCACAATTCAGTATGCTACCACGCAGAAGCGCCCGGCTGAACCGGTCAGCGGAGCTGGCGATGTGGCCAAAATCCGATTCCGAGCGAAGGCGCTGGCGGTTGACACACCCGTCGCGATCGAAAAGGCCGAGTTCTCCGATCGTGATAGCTTCCTCGTCGGTCGGCCGGTAGTGTTCACAGACCCGGCAGCCGAGATCACCACGACCTTCAGCACGGACGCCGGTCTGGATCTGGATATTATCCGATTGGACGCGTCCACCGTGCAGCTCCAGTGGCCAAAACCCGCTGTAAATTCCGGGATTGAGGGTTATGTGCTTCATAAATCAAAATTGCCCTATTTTGAGCTTGGAGAAGCAGATTTTGAAATCACAACCGGTTTTGATGAGACGGGTGACCCGATCACCTACGATGATGAGGTTTTGGGCGATGTGATCGACAATTGGTTTTACGCCCTGCAGCTCACCTGCGAAAATGATTTCGCAAGCCCGCTCAGCTGGCAGGTCGGCAAGTTTGAGTTCGAGCTGTTTGAGACGCCGACGACGGATTTTTCAATGATCGGACTGATTTTTGATAACCCGAATCTTGTTAAAGCCCAGGATCTCGGTAATCACATCGAGAACAACCTGTACACAGGCTCGGTCGATGTATTAACCATAAGTACCTGGAACCCGGTGGCTCAGACTTTCACTTCATATGTGTATACAACAATTGCCCCCGGCTTTGACATCTTCAGCAAACAAGCCTATCGAGTGGAAATTGACATAGATGGAGTTACATCCGGAAGCGTGATCTGGGCGCAGGTGGGTAAATTGCCGGAGATCACCCCGGATACTTACACCCTCTATCAAACAGCGACTACGGATTTCAACTGGATCCTGCAGCCTCTGGATATGGTTTCCATTACCAATACCACCCAACTGGCTGAGGCGATCGAAGCCAGTGCCAGTGGTGAGGTTGAGGTGTTATCCATTGCGCTTTGGAACCCTGTAGCTCAATCATTGACCAGTTATATCCGACCCCATTCTTCAACCACCCGCTTTGGTTACCCTTACCGGGTGGAAGTTAAGATTAAGGACGGACATTCCGTGGTCTGGCCGGTAGATTAGGTGATAGATGGTCAATCAATTTCGCAAGAGTTCAGGTAAAAAGGAGTTTGAACCAATGAATAAGAAATTTTTCTTCTCGTTAATTTTGGCTTGTGTATTAACCACAGCAGTGGTTTTCCAGGTGATCGCAGGTGCGGTCTTCGATTATGGCACGCTGGCAGGAAAGGCAGAGGGCGACCCGCCACCGCCAGAAGGCACCGTGAATTGGGTAGCTTGGTGGGATGAAGATAACGGAATTCCATATGAGATATTAACCGAAGATAATACCAACTGTATAGATGGTGAAGATCTTGGGTACTCAAAGGTAATCATCCCCCCAAATGATCTTGTCAGATGGCAGATACAAATTGAAAATTTTTTATACGAACCACCAACTAATAGAGATAAACCAATTTACATGGTTTTTGGCGGCCTGGGAAAAGATTGGTCAGGCACAATATGGAAATACACTATTCCTCGCTGGGTAATAACCCAGTCAATCACAGATCATGGCATTGTGCCCATCCACACCACCGAAGGCGCTGCCTGCCCGACCATTCAAGAACAACCGGTATACGGGGAGGAAAGAACCGTAATGTTTTGGGGTGAACCCGGGTATTACCATGTTTACCGAAGCCAGAACGGTTCCGGGCATTCGAGCAACAATGCCAGCAACGGTCGATACTTCTACCTGTTCTCAACAACAACCGACGAATCCGGCGTGGGCGTCTTTACAGATTCAGAATCTTGGGATTTAGAAAACTGGTACCTGGTCATCCAGTATGACCCCGAGACAAAAGAGATCATCGGCTGCCACAGCGAACCCACCAAACCTACCAGCGTCCGCATCCCCGAATTTAGCAGCGAATTTGACTTCGACAACAAGGAAATCCGCCTGTTCTGGGAAACGACCGCGAATGATTACGATATCCTGGGCTTCAACCTGTCTCGCAGCGGCAGTGACGGCATCAGCATCAAGCTCACCGATCTGCTGCCCATGCTGCCCGGTCAGACCGAGTACACCTTTACGGATACGAACATCCAGCTGGGCGAAACCTACCATTACACGCTTAAGGTATTATTGTCGAATATGAGGGATGAAGACATTGACACAATCTCGCAGCGGGCTGGATACGTCTTATTTATGCCCCTTATTCAATAAGGCGAACAGCTGTCTGTTGATAAGAAAGGAACCAGGAGTTAGGAATTAGGAACTAGGAATCAGGAAGCAGGGATTAAGAATCGGTGTACTGCGCTTATTTTCTCTTTCAAGCGCTTCGACCGACGCCCTGTTTCCTGCTACCTGATACCTGATTCCTGTTCCCTGCTACCAACTACCAGTCACGAGCTATCACCTATCACCTTCACAACAATGAAACCGATAAAAAACCAAGACCATCCCCAACCCATCCACACCCCCAGCGGTGAAATCATCCAGGAATTGCTTGGGCTCGTAGCCGGTGGCGTTAACAGTCACAGCCTGGCACGCGTCACCATCCCGCCCGGAAAATCTTGCCAACCCCACTTCCACAAAACATCCGACGAATCCTACCTGATCCTTTACGGTACAGCCACCATGTTAATCAACGGGATTGAATTCATCCTCCACCCCTGGGAATCCGTCCTGATCGAACCGATGGACGTGCACCGGGTCTTCAATCACGGCGATGAAGACCTGGTCTTCCTGGCTGCGTGTGTGCCTGCCTGGCAACCCGGCGATTCCTTCGACGTTGAAACACATCAACCTTAATCATATTTGTCGTTAATTATTCCACTCAGCCGATCCGTTTGCTGAACGAAAATGCAATGTAAATCGACCGGATCAAACGCCCGGGTTAAGAGGGGATGCTTGCCGCTGGATTAAGCCCATGCCAGGGTCACAGCGGGACGCGCGGCTGTAGATGTCAATGACCATATCCGAGCCCTGACATTTGAGCGCCCGGTTGAAATGTATATCACCGAGAGCAAAACCCGCGAGGGCGTATTGACCGACCACTTTGAACGGGGTGATGCCAATTGGGGCGTCTTCCACGGGGCGTTTGATCAAATCCACACCGGCTGTTGGCGTAAGCCCGAGATTATGGCTGTTAAATACGGTGGCATCGGAGGGATCTTTGCACAGTACGATGAATATCCCGCACTGAAAGAACATACCCTTATACTATGCGAAATGATCGCCGTCACCATTTGATCAGAGCTTTTCTTGTGGGCCTTCCACGTAAAGCTGTTCAGCCAGAACAAGCCCCAGAATAACAGGATGCCGATCAATGCTGATCTGCATGGTCTCATTAAACGGCAGTACTTCCTCAACCTGGATCAATACGCCGGGTTTCAAGCCGTTGTTTTCCAAAAAGAATAACTGATCATAATCATTCTCCAGGTTTTCGTGGATCCGACGCAAAATAACCTGGTCTCCGGGCAAAAAATTTGTCAGGGGCTGCCAGTGGCGAGCTTCGTCTTCAAAACCTGGCAGCGGGTTTCCATGCGGGCAAAACATGGGATCGTCCATCTCTGATTGCAGTCGTTCTTCAACTTCAGGAGACAGCGTATGCTCAATTTGATGGGCTTCGCGGTGAATTTCCGAAAGCGGCAGTTTCAGCACCCTGGCAAGCATCCATTCCGTCAACATATGCCTCCGGATGACGCTCATCGCGATGGACTTGCCAGTATCCGTCAACTTGATTTCTTTGTCCTCTTCAAACACAATCCACCCATCGCGTTCCATTCGTTTCAGTGTAGCCGTCACCGTCGGCGCCGAAACGTCCAGAGATTGAGCCAGGCGGGCGCCAATCACCCGTTCGCCATCGCGGTCAAGGGTATAAATCACAGCCAGGTAATCTTCGATCGTTGGGCTTGGTCTCATCTCATCTGTCATCGATTGATCCTTTCTGTCTCAGACAGATTCATATTAACATTTTACTCGTGAACAGGCAAGTTGTCAGTAATAGTTAACCTTTTTATTATTGTAAAAAGCTATTCATTTTTCTTGATTTTAAAGGTAATATTATGTAAATAATATGAAAGGAGTAAAATATGTCAACTTTAGGACAAAAATTACGGGAATTACGCCACCACAAAGGTTTCAAACTCAACGAAGTCGCAGAAGGAGCTGATCTTTCAATTTCATTCATCTCACTGATTGAACGCGACAAGGCATCGATTTCTGTTGAAAACCTCCTCAAATTGGCTAATTACTACGATGTGCGCTTGTATCAAATCTTTCAGGATATTGAAGAAGAAGATGCACACATCGTGCAGGAGGATCAGCTAAATTCAGCCAGTGGGCCGCACATGGACACCAAGCCCACCTTCTTCTCGCTCTCTTCTGAGGACAATCTCTCTTTTAAATCATTTCTGACCTTCATCCCCCCCGGAGCACAGAATGCGGAAATTAAACTTCAAAAAGGAGAAACCTTTATCTACGTCAAAGAGGGTGAGCTTGAAGTTCATCTGCCAAACCAAAAGCCACTCATTATTGGTGAGGGCGGCACAGCGCATCTAACAAGTTACAAAGGGACAGTATTGAAAAATTCCAACAAGGATATACCAGTAAAATTGCTGATGATCGTTTCTGCAACCACCCAGGTCGTTGATCTGATGGGTGACGCCTTCCATATTTACGAGTTAGCGTAAAACCACCTCAGACCGTTTGGTTTGACAGTTATGGTGTTTGCCGTTTCTCGATAATGGATCAAGCCTGCTCATAACAGCTTTTACAAGAGAGAGCAGTGAATCCACGCCAGAATTCCGATCACAGGCTTGATAAGAATTATTACTGAATCTTTGAGTCAACGTCTCGTTAATCGACAGACCTTTTATATCCTCCAAATTTTCTCTATGCATGAAGGAACCGCCTCACAAGGCGGTTTCTTCATGCTTGTGATCATTTTTTAATATTTCCACAGAGTAAATAATGTGGCTCGGAATCAGGGCATACTCCGGTAGGAATACTTTTTAATTTTATAAATGAAATTATTCTTACCAAGTTTGGGCTGATTTCTTATTTTTTCTTTTATTTTTCCATTTTAATTGAGTGGCAATAAAAATATATCGATTTATTTGTAATTATTGCTTCCAGAGTGTATAATTCTCAGGCTATGAAATTGTTACTTCGTTTTTCAAAGAAATATTTTTGGGCGTTGGCAATCACCGTCCTTAGCATGCTGACCCTGGTTGCCGCACAATTGTTAATTCCCTGGCTGATCCGTACCTTGATCGACCTGGTAACTACTGAAAGCCAGCTAACTCAGGATACGTTGAGTACGGTCAGTCGCCTGGCGTTAGTCGCCCTGATCACCTTCCTTGCGCGCGGGCTAATGCAATTCACCCGTAGTTACATGGCACATATCGCTGGATGGGGTGTTGTCTCTGATGCACGTAAGTTCGTATATGAACACATGCAAAAGCTTTCCTTGCGGTTTTACGAAGACAAACAAACCGGTCAATTAATGTCCCGCATCATCAACGATACGGATCTTTTCGAGCGCATGATCTCCCACGCGATTCCAGATGTGGTGGTCAACGTGCTCACTTTCCTCGCGATTACAGCGGTCCTGACCGGCATCAATTGGAAACTGACTCTGTACAGCATGGCGCCAATCCCGCTGGTGATTCTGGCGCTGATCGGGTTTTCAAAAGTTGTCCGACCAGCCTTTCGCAAACGGCAGCATGAAGTCGGTGAATTGAACGCCGTTCTCAATGACAGCATCTCAGGTGTCCGGGACATCAAGGCCTTTAATCGGGAGAGCGAGCAACTCGAACGCGTGGAACTTGGCATTGAACGTTACCGCGTCTCCCTATTGACCGCACTGAAGCTGATGGCTATTTTCCAACCCTTTATTGACTTTTCAACCTCAATCGGTCAACTTGTGGTGATATTTTTCGGTGGTCAAATGGCGTTGCAGGGCAGTCTGTCTGTGGCAGACCTGGTGGCATTTTTCCTTTACCTTGAAATGTTCTACCAACCTATCCGCGCTTTGGGCATGTCATGGGAACAGGTACAGGAAGCCCTCGCTGGTTTCGACCGGGTTCAAGAGCTTTTGGAAGAATCTCCCGATGTTAAGGAACCGGAACATCCTAAACCCTTTCCCAAACCAATGTGCGGAGAGATCAGTTTTGAAGGGGTCAGTTTCAGTTATAACGATCATGAAATTGTGCTCAACGATATCAACCTGAATATCCCAGTGTCCCATGTCGTCGCATTGGTGGGGCCAACAGGGGTCGGCAAATCCACCCTCGTCAGCCTGATCCCGCGATTTTACGATGTCAAATCCGGATCGATCAAAGTGGACGGGATCGATATTCGGGAATTCAACATCGATGCGCTACGCAGCAATATCAGCATCGTATTGCAGGATGTATTTCTGTTTCATGGCACCGTTCGTGAAAACATCCTTTTTGGCAACCCGAAAGCCAGCGATGAAGAGGTGATTGAGGCAGCAAAAGTTGCCAATGCATATGACTTTATCACTGTCTTGCCAAACGGGTTCGACACCGTCATCGGAGAGCGCGGCGTAAAACTCTCAGGGGGGCAGCGTCAGCGTATCTCCATTGCTCGCGCCGTATTGAAAAATTCACCCATTCTGATACTGGACGAGGCTACATCCTCAGTGGATACTGAAACCGAACTCCTCATCCAGCAAGCTCTGGAGCGTTTAATGAAAGGTCGCACCACGATCATCATTGCCCACCGTTTGTCAACCATTCGCAACGCAGATCAGATTGTAGTCTTAAGTGGCGACACCATTATTGAACAGGGGAAACACCATGAGCTGATCGAAAAAGGCGGCCTCTATCAGCGCCTGTACACGGTTCAAGAACACCTTTAATTTCTGAACGGTTGAAAAAGCAAACAGCGTTGATCTCAACGCTGTTTATTTCTTAAGGGCATGATGGTGTTTTCTCGTTCCTCGATTGTGATAAATTCGATTCCCCCATGGGTGAGGTTATCCATCCGATCCTTGAAAGAGGCGAGGTGTTTGTTGATTAACCGAACGGTCAATGTGACATCGGCACCGAAATTTTGGTCCATGATCATCCCATCATGATTATAGACCATCAACTTTGTTTGCTCAAAAAATGAATAGGGCACCACGAACATGATCGTCGTAGTGGCCACCTTTTTCGCAAGTGGGAGTTCTTCCAGCATTATCCGTATACTGTCGCTATACGCCCTGACCAGACCTCCTGTCCCCAATTTCGTCCCCCCAAAATAGCGTGTGATCACTGCAACAATATCCCCCAAACCACTCCCCTGCAAAACCGCCAGAGCCGGCCGTCCCGCAGTACCAGCAGGCTCACCAGCATCAGAGCAGTGGGCGATGACTGCATTGCCATGACCAATTAAGTAAACTGGTACATGATGATTGGCATCAGGGTGCTTTTTTCGAACACAGTCAATAAAAGCTTGCGCCTCTTCGACGCTGAATGCAGGAGCGGCATTGGTAATAAAACGTGAATTTCGGTCGATTAATTCAGTTTCAACCCGTCTGGCTGGGATCAAGTGATATTCACTCATAAAGCGACTCTGGTTGCTTCGGTCAAATCGTTTTCATTCTACCCCATCAGATCATGAGGGGAAACATGTCGACCTTCTAATGTTTCACGCCTATTTTTTTGTTCTCTGTCAAATTAACAAATACGATCTGAAATAGTCACAATGGTTTTCTCCAATTTCATGATATCATTAGTCAGACTTCATACAAAAAGGATAAACCAAAAATTAAAACAAAAATTGATTATGGACAAAATGGCTTGCTGATCGATACGCCCAAGGGAGCCGCCATTTACACCGTAAGGGATAGGCCTGCATTCCAAGACGAAGCCCTGGCGATCCAGGAAGCCCTTTACAACCCGATACAACATAACCCAATCGATGAGCTCCTCAAACCAGGGATGCGGGTGCTCATCGTTCACAGTGATATCACCAGGGCGACTCCTAACGATCGCCTGCTGCCTGTGATCCTTCAAGAAATTATTGCACATGGGGTTAAACGTGAGGACATTACCCTCCTGAATGGACTGGGGACCCATCGCCTCCAAACCCGCCAAGAATTGATCAAAATGCTGGGTGAAAACATCGTTTCCAATTACCGCTGCCTGCAGCACGATGCCTACGATCAATCCCAGCTGGTCCAGATTGAATCCCCCGGTCTTCAGCGCCCGGTTATGGTCAACCGTCAGCTTTTCGAAGCAGATCTCATTATCCTTACGGGCTTTATTGAACCGCACTTTTTCGCGGGTTACTCTGGAGGCCCGAAGGCTATCCTCCCTGCCCTGGCTGGCGCAGAAACAGTTTTCCACAATCACAATCCCGCAATGGTGACCCACCCGAATGCAACCTTCAATAAAACACTTGGCAACCCGCTCTGGGAAGAGATAAAAGCGGCTGCCGAATGCATCGAAAACACTTTCCTGGTCAATGTAACCCTCGATCGAAACAATCGCATCACCGGTGTGTTTACGGGTGATGTGATTGCTGCGCATCAATCGGGATGTCAATTCGTCAGGGAGACCAGCCTGTTTAATATTTCTGAACCCTATGACCTGGTCATCACTTCAAATAGCGGGTATCCCCTGGATCAAAACTTGTACCAGTGCGTTAAAGGTATGGCAGCAGCAAAAAACGCCGTTCGCAAGGGCGGGTGCATACTCATGCTGGCGGCCTGCGAAGAAGGCCTGCCGGACCAGTCTGCTTTTGCCAGGTGGCTAAAACAAGCCGGGTCACCGCAGGGATTACAGGAATTAATATCTCAACCTGAATTCTTTGGGCAGGACTCCTGGCAGGTTCAAATTCAAGCCCAAGTTCAGGCACATGCCGACGTTTTCCTCTACAGCGATGGACTGGATGAGTCTCAGCTCAAAACCAGCCAACTTTTTCAATGCCAAAACCCGAACGATACAATCCCTGAGTTGATCAAACAGTACGGGCCGCGCACCTGCGTGTTGCCCCAGGGTCCCCTCACCATATTGGAATTAACTGGCTGTTGAAAATGATTTTTCATTGACCAATCATCTCATGCCTTATAAAAGCTATGATTATTATCAGCAAGCAAACCACCAAAATTATCATCTTTTCTCGGAGGAACCATGCCAACATCTTTCATCTTTGATAAAAAAGTGCGTAAAACTGCACTATGGTTATTAATCGTTGCTGTCATCGTCACCCTGGCAGCACAGGTGATTGCCCACGCAGCCATGACCAGCGGGTATCAGGTTGAGGTCAAAAATATCACTTTTCACAACAAGAACGGGTTGATTGTGCGCGGTAAACTCTATCGACCGAAGGACGTGACTGCACAGAATCCGGCGCCCGGGGTCGTATACCTGCATGGCTATCAAAACAACCGTGAGACTTCTGACCCCTATGCCATTGAATTGTCCCGACGCGGTTTTGTAGCCATCACCCTGGATGCACTCGGGAGAGGGAATTCTGACAACCAGTTTTCCGAAAATGAACCTGGCTTTGACCCCACCTATGGCGCTGATTCCGCCTTTGCCTATCTACAAAATCTTCCTTTTGTCGATGCTGAGCGTTGCGGGCTGGCCGGCCATAGCCTGGGCGGAGAATGGACCTACCTGGCTGCCATGCAAAACCCGAATGTGAAGGCAATTTCATTTTCAGGATTTGCTTACCTGGAGGATGCCAGCACAAACCTTCCCTCCAACATGCTGATGATTTTTGGCAAATTTGATGAATACCGCCAGCGTATGACCGGAACGCGGGATTTTGAAGCTGAATGGATGCACACCCCTCAAACAATAGCCGCCTTCGGTTTTTCTTCACCCGCCTTCGACACCACCTATGGTGAGTTTTCTGACGGCAGTGCTAGGCGCGTGCACATGACTCGTACCACCCATGTCGGCGAATCCTTTGACAAAGGCGCCATCGCTGAAGCAGTGACCTGGTTCAGCCAGGCCCTAAACCCGAAGGTGCCGCTTTCTATCCCCGCAAACCAGCAAATCTGGCGCATCAAGGAGATCGGCTCTTTGGTGGCTATGCTCGCCGGCTTGTTCAGCGTTTTCCCTGCCAGCATCCTTCTGCTCGGCGTCCGGCCATTTTCACAACTCGTCAAGGCGCCTTACCAGACCTATACTTACGACAAAAAGACCTTCAAAAAAGCCTATTCCCTCAACGCGCTGCTGTCTCTGCTGTTCCTTGCGTTTGTCATGGTCATCTTTGGATTCCATGTCTACGTCCTGCCGATTGACCGTGTTTTCCCGATGATGATGGTCAACGGGGTCATCTTCTGGTTTTTATTAAAAAATATCATTGGCTATTTAGTTTTCCGCGGTTGGGTGAAAAAGGAACGTGCTTCCCGTCCAGAGGTCAATTTCAAGGAATTCGGAATCTCAGAGGATGAAAACCGCATCAAACTGAGCTGGTCTATGGTATGGCGGACATTTCTGCTGGCTTTCGCCCTGTTTGCATTTGTCTATATCCTGCAAGCCTTACCGGAAGCATTTCTGATGATTGACTTCCGTTACAAATTCCCCTATTTCAGCGATATGACGCCTTACCGCTGGTTGATGATGCTGCTTTATTTTCCATTGTTTTTGGCAGCATTTATCTATTTCAACATCCTCCTGCAAGCCCAAATGCGTCCTGCACCTGGAAAATCCTGGCTACATACCATCATCCGCAAATCGCTGATCGGTTTTGCTGTCATACTGCCACCACTGCTACTGCTGATGGCCATCCAGTACATCCCCCTGTTCACCACAGGCTTTGTCCCCTTCGTTGGCCCGGGCGGAGCGCTGGTCGGGTTTGTAATCAACCTCGAATCGACAATCCTCTTGCTGGCTTTGATGATCCCCATGGGGAGCGTTCTGTATGAGGCTACCGGTAACATATACACCGGTTCAATCCTGAACGCGCTCATCATCACCTGGGCGTTCACCTCGTCGTCGGTGATTGCTCCATTACCGGTTTAATCTACAAGAACAAGATACCCACAGTCAAAAGGGTTGATTAACTCAACCAAAACGACCCACAGGTTGGGTCGTTTTATTTAATTCACGGAGACTGTGACCCCGGTTTTCGCTTTATACTCACATCGATTGACAACAGGTGAGAACCTAACCAATAACCAAAAACGACCCTTGTGTTGGGTCGTTCTCTGGTGCCCTCACGGGGATTCGAACCCCGGTTTTGGCCTTGAAAGGGCCACGTCCTGGTCCCCTAGACGATGAGGGCGTTTGATTAAGCGAATAAAATTCTACCACAAAATTAAAACCGGTCAAGAAGGAGTTTTTTACTGTTTAACCAATATCCCTCTGAAAACTCAAATTAGCCCGCCACAGGTTCTACAACCTCTGGTCGGTCATTTTCAGGCAAATTAACCGCTCGTGACACCGGGAAACACTTCATCGCGTCTGCTGGGAAAGGAGCCATTAATGCTCGCAATACCGATTGGTCTGCATCCGGTTTCAACCAGGTCCAGCGAGCCTTTTCATCCAGTATCACCGGCATGCGGTTGTGAACATCACGCACCAGCTCGTTTGGCTCACAGGTCAAGATCGTACAGGTGTGCAATTCGCCGCCCTCGGGTAATTCTTTGTGCTCGTATAACCCGGCAAAGGTAAAGGGATTGTCGTTCTTCAATTTGAACAAAAAGGGTGTTTTCGGGCCGCTCTGTTCAGCCCGCCATTCAAAAAACCCATCTGCCAAAATCAGGCAGCGACGATACTTGAATGCTGATCGGAAGGAAGGCTTTTCGTGAACCGTTTCTGAGCGGGCATTGATCATGCGGTTCCCAATATTGAGGTCGTCCGCCCAGGAAGGTACCAAGCCCCAGCGGTATAGCTCAACTGTACGCGTGTCAGCGTTTTTAACGATTGGCACAGGTTGCGATGGAGCAATGTTATAGCGGGGTTGAACAATATGGACAAAAGGACCCAATTCAAGCAGGGTTTGAATCTCGCCCGGGTCGAGTGTTAATGTGAAGCGTCCACACATAATAACTCCTTTTCAAATTAATCATGAAAGGTGTGTCAATTTGATTTTAACATAATTGCAACGCGATTACGAAACCGGATGCTATTCTTAAGTGGCGCTACATCTTCTGAATCGGACTCCGGGGCTTGTCCAGAGTGAACACAGGTTCTTTGGTTGCAACCTTGCATTAATAAAACATTTGTTCTATAATGAGCACATGGACGTGTTCGAAAAAATCAAGCTGACCGGGCTCAATATGCCATTCGAGTCTGCTGAAGATGAAATATCTTCCAGGCAGTTGCCAGATTGCGCTGTGGATGTGGATGTGCTCAGTACAATTTTCCCGATGATCCAGGCACGCCTGCCCAACGGTCAGACGATCCCTCTGCTGAAAACCATGCAAACATCCGTCTGTGAGAAAGATTGCCATTACTGCTGTTTTCGCTCTGAAAGAGACACACCTCGCGCCAGCCTGTCGCCAGATGAACTGGCATCAGCAGTGAACAGGCTTACCCGAGCAGGTATTGCCAAAGGCTTGTTTCTCAGTTCGGGCGTGGCAGGCGGAGGCGCCCACACCCAGGATAGGTTGATCGCTACCGCAGAAATCCTACGCCAAAAATATCATTACCAGGAATATATCCACCTGAAAATCATGCCCGACGCTGAAAAAGACCAGGTCCTCCGAGCCATGCAACTGGCTGACCGAGTTTCAATCAACCTGGAAGGGCCGAACGAAACCAGTCTGCGCAGGCTGGCACCGCATAAATCATTCTTGTCCGAGCTGCTGGGTCCACTGAAAATGATCGAGGATATACGCCAAACCGAGTCACCACACCTGGTCTGGAATCAACGCTGGCCCTCCAGCTGCACCCAGTTCGTAGTCGGTGCTGTAGGTGAATCAGACGCCCAGCTACTACACACCACTGTCCAACTGCAGCAGCGTTTCCACATCACTCGGGCTTATTATTCAAAATTCTCTCCGGTGATCCGCACCCCGTTTGAAAATCTCCCTCCAGCCAGTTCCTTGCGGCAACATCGCCTGTACCAGGCCTTTTTCCTGCTGCGGGATTATCATTTTGACTACGAGGAACTGGCCTTCGACTCTGGGGGCAACCTGAACTTAGAAAAAGATCCTAAATTGGTATGGGCAGAATCTCACCTGTACGAAACCCCGATTGAGATCAACACCGCCGAATATACGCAGCTCCTCAAGGTTCCTGGCATTGGCTCAATCGGCGCAAAAAAGATCCTCCTGGCGCGCACTTATGGTATCATACGAGATGTACACACCCTACAAAAAATGGGCATCACGACCGCCCGGGCATCAAAATTTATTCTGATTAACGGGCGCCGCCCCCCTTACCAACCAGGCTTGTTGAAAATATCATCATGAAAACACTTTTTAAGAATTTCTTTTCTGAACCGATCACCGTACACTTCTCATCTCCGCCTGCGTTCATAAAAAAACCTCCCTGTCCGGAGAAATTCACCTGGCGAAATAATGAATTCATCATTACGGCTTGCCTGGCGGAATGGACAAATTTCTCCCGCCGAGGTCGTATGGAAAATAACATGCAACCTGAACATGCACAAACTGCCAGCCAGCGCGGTTCATGGGGTGTGGGGAGATATTACTTCGATGTCCGCACCGCCAACAACCGCTGTTTTCGTGTGTATTATGACCGTGCGCCAGGGGACGTAGCCAATCGGGCAGGTGCCTGGATTTTAATGGCAGAACTCATTCCACCTGAGGAGAGAGATGATTAAAAAAACAAAATTGCTATACTTAATGACATTATTGATTATCATCAGCGCCCGCCTGCTCAGCCCACAGATGCCGCTTTTTTCGCAGCCAGCCTACGGGCAGCAAAAATACACCTATCACTTCCCACTCTTCCTCAAGTTGGACCCCTTCTCGTCCTCATCCAGTTATTACATCACCACGCTAAACAACCCCCATATTAACAACCTGGGCTGTCAATTGGGCACAAGGGATAAAAACACTCCCGGCGCCCAGGATAACGTGGTCATACTGGCTTTTGGTTACCCGCGTTGCTTTAATTCGGGGGGCTATGGCGCCAACCTGTTTGGCTACGGCCCGGCAACCCTCAGCGATGTGAGTAACGCCGTCAAACAATTTGCGCTCGGTTATTACAACTGTACAGGTTCTGACAAAAAATCCAACCTGGTTATTGGCGTGGGCACCAGTAATTTCCCGGGAGTTGCAGACTCCTGCGCGACCGAGGAGATGGGCAGAGCCCACGGCGCAGCCTGGTCTGCCATGGTTAAAGGGCTTAACCAATGGGCTCTCGACCTGGGAATGTTTCACCAGGTCCAGATTTATGGCGCCAATGATATGGAAATCGGGTGGAATACGCCCTCCTGGTCACGCGCCTGGTTGTCTGGCTTTGAACAGGTCAGCGGAAACCTCATGCTTCACTTTGGCGACGCAGCCGGTTGTCCCTATGATGATCACCCCAATTGGTCATGCGGTACCTCTGCTTACCCCGAGTGGACGCAAGAAGATGTCTGGTATCTTTCCTATGGTGCGCCTTCCGCACTGCCCCTGCCGTTGATCTACCTGACCAACGGCGTGCATGCCAAGCAATGGGCGCACCTCAGCCGCTATAGTGTCCTCAAACACGGCTACAGGATGGACTTTAGCGGAGTATTCACCCAATGGGCTTACTGTCAACAATTTGGTTGGTGTAATAAAACGGATAACACCCCTGATATGGCACATCAACAACTCACCTTTGAATTGAGCAAGTCCCCATCCACAGCGCAGACCATCTTGTGGACAACCGATATCCGCTGGATCATGCAGAATGAATTTTCCAACGCCAACGAGGGTGAATCTATGGAAGAAATAAAAACGCATCCTGCACAGGAGCGGAGCGACAGCCTTGCATTTGCCCTGCTGGAACCCGGGCTGAGCCCGACGATGCGCGCCAGCCTGGCAGCAAAACAATATGCTTACCAAACCATTGCTGAGATGGCTGCAACCTCAATGGGCAGAGCCGCTCCAAAAGAGACATTGAGCGCGCAAATCGCTACAGATTCCCGGCAGATACCCTTCCAGAGTGGGATCATTGAACGCGGTGAAATGCTCGGTTTACCCTACGGCACAAAACTCAACCAGGTGTGGCAGTCCATCACCGAAGGCGGATATCTCCAAGTGGGGGCGGGGGCAGCTGCGGACAATTTATCTCAAGGCGTGTTGTACATTTTACTAACCTCGCCGGATCACACCCGTTTCGAATCGACACTGATCGAGGCGCCTGCTGGGTGCGCTTCTCTTTCTATCCTGAACGAATCAAACGGTTTCCTGAGCATTCAATCTGCCAATGGCTGCCAATTGGAATTTGACCTGGCAAACTGGGCCTGGTCTATTTCCCCATAGAATAAAAAGCGCACAATGCGCTGAATGGAAAAAATTTATACAATCTCCACGTTGGTGAGGTGAATTTCACTGGTCAGGAAAGCCTGCAGCAAATCTTGTTTCTTCTCCTCGTTCACCCCGTCAATTACCCACCGCAGGGTGAAGGAACCATCTTGAAAAGTGTTATTCACCGTACGGATGATGTTTCCCCCAAAACCCGATACCAAACTCGCTAAAGAAGCCAGCACACCGGGTCTGTTCGTTTGGCTAGGTCCAACAATGTTGATCGTCGTCCAGCCCAAAACTTCCTTAGATATTCCAACTTCATCTAAGGCTTCTTCAATATCAGCTTCCAGGATTGCGCCTCCACCCAAGGCAGAATAAATATCATCCAGGCTGGCTGCAGCCAATGTACTCAGCAGGTTCTCGAACTTATTTCGCTCCTGCACCTGAACATCTTCCAGGTCAACGATGCCCCGCTTCTTCAACAGGGGTTTTAGCTTCCTGCGTCCTTCTGCAGCCATCTGTTTTAGCTCAGCCAT
This sequence comes from Brevefilum fermentans, assembly GCF_900184705.1. NCBI lineage: Bacteria > Bacillati > Chloroflexota > Anaerolineae > Anaerolineales > Anaerolineaceae > Candidatus Brevifilum > Candidatus Brevifilum fermentans. The sequence continues at coordinate 1,815,218 of NZ_LT859958.1, forward strand.
GATCAGCACCGAACGGAGTACGCGGGCAGTCTTCAAATTGCAAAACTTAAGCCATTCTTCTGAAGGTACGATACGAGCACCATGGGTGATCACTTCTACCACGTCGCCGGGGAATACCTGGGCATCAAGCGCACGCAGTTCATTGTTAACTTCCACTCGATTGATTTTATCCATCAAGAAATCCTGGATCGACGCTACCGCATCCAAAACCGTTGAGTTGTCCGGCAGGAAACGAGTGCCGCCGGTGGGCGTAAAGATCTGCACGGGTCTGTACTGGGTGATGGGCTTTTTATTCTGAAGAGCGTACACCACCCCCCATAAATTCTCGCCCTCCATCTCTTCAGTGGCAATCGCTACTTCAATCGACCCCCGCCCTGGCAACCACGCGGACACTTGCAGGGCGCGATATCCATCCTGGGGGTTGGCAATATAATCATCAAAGCTACCTTGTTCCAGGTTGCGATTAAAGAAACGGTTAACACGTGCCAGTAGCTGGTAACAGGCTGGAATATTGTCATTCTCAACCAGCATGCGAAAGCTGACCACATCATTCACATCAGAAAAATCGTTCAGTGAAGTTTGCCGACCACGCGCCATTCGACGCAGTTTTTGCCATGCCTGCCAATAGCCATTAACAATGATCCTGATCTTCCCGGAAACACCCTCTGCTTCCATGAGGTCCCGTAGTTCAGCCAGCATTCCATTGATAAAATCCAGCTCCAGGCGAGGGTCCCGGTCGATCTCGCCCCTGACAAAGTTGTACACCTCCGGTTCTGCAAAGGGGAAGGCCATATCTTCAAGCCAGCGCCGCCAGCGATAGCAATTTAAAATACCCGCCAGCTTGCCGTATGCCCGGATAGCCTCAGTCGCTTTCTGGCGCTGCTTTTGTGGTGACATAAACTCAAGCGTTTTTATGTTATGGCTTTTATCCGCCAGTTTAATAAGAAAAACCCCCGGATCGCGAAAGCGTGCGATTTTCCGCAGGGTTTCCAATTCTCGTGACTGTCCCTCTCGGGGGTTACTCATCTTGGTAACGCCATCAACCAAAAAAGCCACATGTTTTCCCAGGGAACCCGGAAAATAATCTTGAATCTGGGACAGGCTCTCATCCTGGTCCTCCACTGCATCATGCAGCAGCGCCGCAATCGTCCAGGCTTCATTTTGCAACAGGCGGTCAATAAATTCTGCCACCCAGGCACAATGGGTTTCAAAATAAGGTTCCCCACTCAGCCGCAGTTGACCGCGATGCAGATGCTTGCCCAGCTCGTAAGCCCGGGCAATCTCAGGCGTGCGCGGCTGAAAATTCCCCGAAAAGTGGAATTCGTCCAGAATTTGTGGACGAGTCTCGCGTACGTACTCTACCTCAACCATAACATCGTCTCGTCGATCAAATCAGGGTCACTGCCTGGTCAGCATCACAGTGAAACTGGTCCTGCAGACGTCTGAATCCAGTCTTTATTTCGGCATTTTTCCAACCAGGCTCTCGATTTGAGCCCTAAGCCAGATAACTGAGCTGTAAAGGTTAATTATATCTCTTTCTCAGTTTTTTTGCTAATTTCGTTTTCCTCATAACCACGCAAACTCTCACGTTTAGGTTTCCAGTCGATCAATTAACCTGATGAATATTCTTTCATTTTCCCCCTTGCAATAGAACATATATTCTATTATAATTAGAGCATGTTATCAATTAAACTGCCCTGGCGCCGGCTCAACCCCGCTAACCTGTCACGCGTCCTGCTTTTAGAGCTTGACCCCCTCAACGCGCGTTATTTGAAACAAATCGCTGCCAGGACCGGGGTCTCGTGCCGACAAGCTGCGCAGAACCTGCTTAAGGACGCCCTGGTCGATCGCCAGGTCTCCGAGGCGCACCTGTCCCATTGGCGCGCACTCACACCCCGCCAGCAGCAGGTGGCTGCACTGACCTGTCTCAACTTCACCAACCGGCAGATCGCCGCCCGGCTGTCGATCTCGCCCCAGACGGTCAAGGCTCACCTGCGTAACCTGTTGCAGCGCTTCGAGTTGCATAGCAAAGCCGAGCTGCGCCAGGCGCTGGAAGATTGGGATTTCAGCGAGTGGATTTAAGCGGTTAACCCACCCGGTTAACCTGTCTTTCACCCCCATTTAACCCCGCAGTATCATGGTAAGCCTCGCCCATCTGGCGTAAGATGGACCCATGGATCGACACATTACAACGTTTCCGGTGCCCCTAACCGGCAAAATCTCCCTAGTGGTCGCCCCGCGTGCCGTCGTGGGAAGCTTGATGACCATGCTGGCGACCCTGGCGCTGCGCGGGCAGGTGACCGTCATCGATGGCGGCAATTGCTTTGATGCTTACACCCTGGCCCGTACCCTGCGAGCACACACCCACCAGATTGAGGCTGCTCTCAAACGGGTGTGGCTCTCGCGGGCCTTCACCTGCTACCAGGTGCTCGCCATGCTGGCAGAGCTGCCCGTGGACGGCACGCCTGTCATCGTCCTGGACCTGCTGTCTACCTTCCTGGATGAAAGCGTGAATCTCAACAAGCGACTGCGCCTGCTGGATAGCAGCCTGAACCTGCTCCGTCGCATCAGCCAGGGTGCACCGGTTGCCATCTGGGCACGGACACGCACAAGCACAATCACCAGCGAAGACCAACGTTTGCTACTCCCCCTGCTCGAGATCGCTCATGATATTTGGGAATTGCAGACCCCGGAAACGCCCACCCACCAATTACCCCTATTCTAATGACCATACCGATCGCACAAGGAGAACTCCATGGGACGCACACTCCCCTCAGCTACCCAACTCATGCATCAGGAAGAAGCCGCCCTGGCCCGCTTCCGCCGCGCCCTGCGCCGGGACGATCAACTCGTCTTCGATGACCTGTTCACCGCCGCACAAAAGCACATCTCAGCTACAGCCTACGCCGCCCACGCACTGCCCTTTGAAACCTTCCTGATGGCCATGCTCCTCGAAGAACACAAAGAGGTCATGCGCCTACGCGAAATCGTCGCAGTGCTTGAGGCGATGCATGTCTGAGTTTACCGGCTGGATGCTCGACCTGTTTGAGGATCCGCGTGAAGGCCTGGTGCTGTATTTCATCGACGAGCAGGGGCCGCGCTGGCGTCTCTGGCGTTCTTTCCCGGTCACCTTTTATGCGCTGGGTGAAGACGCCCAACTGCGCACCCTCTGGCAGTACCTCGACGGTCGCCCACATGAGATCAGCCTCAGTCGGACTCAGCGCATGGACGTGTTTAAACGCAAACCAGTGAGCGCGCTGGGTGTCACCATTAAAAATCCCTACGAGGCGCGCAAAATCTTTCAGCAAATCGCCAACCGTTTCCCCAACCTGGAATACGCCGACGCCGACCTGCAGATCTCCCTGCGCTTTGCCGCCGATACAGGCGCCTTCCCACTGGCGCGCTGCCGCGTCGTCGCTGATGAAGCCTATCAACTGATCGAGATCAAAGTTCTGGAGGACGCCTGGGCATTAAAGCCGCAACCCATTCCTCTGAGCGTGATGATCCTGGCGCCGGATGTCGCCCCGCATCATGCCGTCCCACGGAGCCTGCTGGTCGAGGTCGCAGGCGAAACTTACCGTTTTGACCTGTCCACCCCTCGCCCTCTGCTGGCGAACCTGCGGGCGCTGATCCAACGCCATGATCCCGACCTGCTGCTGACGGATTACGGCGACACCTGGCTCTTGCCGCAATTGCTGCAGAATTCTGAGAAATACCATATTCCCCTGGGCTTGAACCGCGAACCCGGGCGGGGAACCCGCTGGCAGGAGGAACGCACCTATTTCTCCTACGGGCAGATCGTCTATCGCGGCCAGCAGATCCACCTGTTTGGGCGCTGCCACATCGACCGTCAGAATGCCGTGTTGTGGAAGGATTATGCCCTGGAAGGCACCATCGAAGTCAGCCGGGTGACCGCCCTGCCCCTGCAGACCGCTGCGCGTGTTTCGCCCGGCACCGGCATCTCCTCCATCGAGATGCTCACCGCCCTGCGGGAGGGTATCCTCGTGCCCTGGCAAAAGCAGCAGGCGGAGATGCTCAAACCGGCTGCCGATTTGTTTTCTGCGGATCAGGGCGGGCTGGTTTATCAACCCAAAATCGGCGTGCACAAAAACGTGGCCGAAATTGACTTCGTCTCCCTGTATCCGGCCATCATGGTGCACTTCAACATCTCGCCAGAGACAATCCTGCCCAACCCTGCAGGAGACAACCTGGTCCCCGCCCTGGGACTGTCCATCGACACCAGCCAGGAGGGTCTGATCCCCAAGGCGCTGCGACCGCTTCTGGAAAAACGCATCGAGATGAAAAAACACCTGGCCTGCACCCCCCATTGGGACCCCTGCCGAAAAAGTTTTAAAAGCCGTTCATCAGCGTTGAAGTGGCTGCTGGTGACTTGTTTTGGCTACCTGGGCTACAAAAATGCACGCTTCGGGCGCATTGAAGCCCACCAGGCCGTCACTGCCTACGGCCGCGAGGCGCTTCTGCGCGCCAAAGAGGCCGCAGAGGACCTGGGCTATGAGGTTATTCAGCTTTATGTGGATGGGTTATGGGTGCATCACCCCGAAAAAACACAACCCGAGGAGATCCAGCCCCTGTTGCTGGAAATCCAGGGGCGCACCGGTTTGCCCATCTCTCTGGATGGAATCTATCGCTGGGTGGTGTTTGTTGGCTCGCGCCAGAACAAACAACGCCCGGTTGCCAACCGCTATTTTGGTGTTTTCCAGGATGGGACGCTTAAGGTACGCGGCATTGATGCCCGCCGGCGTGACAGCACGCCCTTTGTTTCCGAAGCGCAAATGCACCTGTTGGAATTGCTCGCCAATGCACACAATCCGGAATCTGCGCTCCCGGAAGCCATCGCATTTCTAAAAAGCCGGCTGAGGGCGCTACGCAATGGGGAGGTCAGACTGACGGATCTCCTCGTCCGGCAGCGTTTAGGGCGCAAAATGGAAGCCTACCGCACGCTCCCCCCCGCCGCACGCGCGGTGCAGCAGCTTAATACGGTGGGAAAAACGCTGCGCCCCGGCCAGCGGGTACCTTTTCTTTACACATTGGGAAAGTCGGGTGTCTTAGCCTGGGACCTGCCCCAAAAGCCCGACCCGCGCACGGTAGATGTCGCTCGTTACCAGCGCCTGCTCCTGCGGGCAGCGGGTATTGTGCTTGAGTCCTGGGGACTGGATGAGGGAAAACTGACTGAAAAGGTCGTCACTGAGCTCAGCCAGTTGCAGTTATCGCCTCCGCCCCAGAAGCACCCGCTCGAGCACCGCCGCGACATTCCAGGCGTCATCAACCCCGCGGTGCAGCGAGCCCTCAAAGGTCAGCCCCAATAAACTGCACCCGCGCTGCAATCCAACCTCTCTCTTCAACCCGAGCTGCAAAGCTAGCAGGTTTTTGATGTTGATGTGCGAGCGTCCAAAAGGGTATGGGATGTCCCATGCCTCACACTGTTTAATAAATTGTAGGCGGTCGTAATCGCCGAAGCTGGCCCACGTCCGTTGGTGAGCACGATATTCTTCATCTAAAACCGCACATGCTTCCGCAAAAGACAGCCCATCAGCCAGCATCTCCGGAGTAATGGTGGTCAATCGGATGCAATACTCACTTAGTGTTGAACGCTGTGGCTTAACCATGATCGCTCGGCGCACTGAACGCTCACCACTGCTAACATCCAGCATGCATAAACCAATCTCAATAATTTCACTGCTTTGCCCTGCCGGCGGATCGCCCTCCCAGCAGGTGGCCTCTACATCAATTACCAGAATCTGATCAAGCGCTATTGCCATCGCCTACTATCCCTTCTCTCTGTGTTAAATCCTGATAAATTCTACATCTTCGGTGAGTAAATTTGCAATGCAAAAAGAACGGGGCTCTCTGCCCAAACCGCCCAGCGCACCCGGGTTGACAATCCGCAATCCGTGGATAATTTCATCTCGTTTCAGATGTGTGTGCCCGTGAAAAACCCACTTGTACCGCTGACTGCTCACCAGGTCCATCAGCTTACCCTCAATATGGCTGTGCGTTGCTGCAATCGAAACGCCTCCCAGCGCACCAGTAAATACCAAACCGGCATAATTATCCTTGCCGATCTTTTCAAACCGTTTTTTAATGGCGCCGGAAACATGATCCATATTGCCAAAGGTAAAAATCGTCCGAAAACCGGCAAAATGCGAGACCATCTCCAGCCCGGTCAGGTCTCCGCAGTGGATCACCGTATCAATCTGTTGTTCACGACAAATTTCCAGTACGGCTAATAGATTAGCCAGGTTATCATGTGTATCAGAAAGAACGCCGATTTTCATTAAATTCTGCCTCCAATCATCTCATAAATTATACGCTATCATTTCCGATCACTGCCTAAAAACCGCCTAAAAACCGCCTGAAAGCCATTATTGATATTTGATGAAATTTCGCTATGTGGTAAAATTAAATCAATATATGATTAATTGGTTTTCATAGCTTGATTTATTTAGCTGCACTATCGCATTAATTAAGACTGCTAGAAATGCGGAAGCAAGGTAGAGATTATGACATCCTCATTACAAGCCGGAATCAACGCAGCCAAGGCCGGACGCATGCAGGAAGCCCTGGAGCATTTGAAGGATGCCATTATTGAAGAACCGCAAAATGCTGATGTCTGGGTTTGGGTCGCTGCCATTATTGATGACACAAACAAACAGGCAATCTTCCTGGAAAAAGCGCTTGAGATCGATCCCCACAACATTCCGGCCCAACGCGGACTGGCATACCTTGAAAAACGGCGGCGCGATGAAGCCAGCGTAAGCGGTGAACACCTCTCCGATTACACCCGACCAATCTCACCCTTCCCACATGGCGTAAAACAACCTGCCCCTGTTCAGCCTGTGCAAGCGCCTCAATCCACCATTGTTGAGTTAGGATTTATGGCACAAGCTGATCATAAAAAATCTGCGGGAAAAGTTCCTGAAACAGGGCAACAAGCCAATGGATCGAAATTAACCGCGGTTGAAGTCGGGTTGCTGGGGATTGTTGCCCTCGTGTTTTGTTTTATTGGCTTGCTGGCAGCCAGCGCACTCTTCAACTTCGATCTGCCGGTGGGAAATATATTCGGGGAACGTTCAGCGATAACGTCCGCGCCCCCCTATGCAGGCGTTTTCTTATATGAAGACAATAAGTTCTTTGATATGACGCAGCACGAAGGCCTGCCCACCCAACTTTCAGGGATCCCCACCAGTCGGAATGAAATCCCCCTGGTTGTTCTCTACGAAACCCATGCAGACCGCAACCAGATGAAGCTGATTTTCGAAACCGGCGCGTATATTCCCATTCGGGGCAAAGCTGGCCCGGATGGGGCTGTTGTGATCATGCCTGAACAGGCACTGCAGCCCGGGCTGTATTGCTTTCAGCAGTTAAACGCTGCAGGCGCAACTCCGGATGCCTTTTACTGGTGTTTTATTGTTGATGTATCGATTGTTTTAGATTGAGCCTCACAATGGTGACAGTCAGGCTCATAATTCATGAAGATTCTCAGCTTAACTTGACAATTAAATAATTTATAATCATGCTGTTATCAACAACTGCACTTAGAAGGCGTCTATGGCTGAACACATAATTCTTGCTGAAAATTATATTGCCCCCGAGACAAAGAAGTTCATTGTCTATGCACCGGTGATTGCAAAAAAACGCAAACCCGGACAATTTGTGATCATTCGAATCTCAGACCGTGGTGAACGTATCCCGTTGACTATCGTCGATTCGGACGAAGACGCCGGTACGATCACCCTTATCGTTCAGGGCATCGGTAAATCAACCCGTGATATTAACCGACTTGAAATCGGTGATAACATTCAAGACCTGGTTGGCCCTCTGGGCAACCCATCGCCAATTGATTGTTTTGGTCATGTGGTTGTGATTGGGGGTGGTGTCGGTACCGCGGTCAGTTTTCCACAAGCAAAGGCTCTTAAAGCAGCCGGAAATCGAGTTACAGCAATTATTGGCGCTCGTACTAGGAGTTTGGTCATTCTGGAGGATGAACTGGCTGAATTCGCAGATAAAGTTTTAGTGTGCACTGACGACGGTAGTTACGGTAGAAATGGGTTGGTCACCGATGAACTTAATGCTTTGCTTAATAGCGGCGAGCAGATCGATTATGTATTAACGGTTGGTCCCTTGGCTATGATGCGGGCAGTTGCTGAAATGACTCGACCACACGGTATTAAAACTGTCGCCAGCATGAACTCGATCATGGTCGATGGTACCGGGATGTGCGGAGGATGTCGTGTCTCAGTGGGAGGCACAACAAAATTTGCTTGTGTGGACGGTCCAGATTTTGATGCCCACCTGGTCGATTTCGATTCGCTGATGAAACGAAACCTGGCTTATATTCATGAAGAGCAGTGCGCCCTCGAGCAGGCAGCCCAAAAAATTGAACAGGCTAACCGTAAAGAAGTCAGGAAGATCCCACGCCAGCCGATGCCTGCCAGGGAACCTGAAGAACGGGTTAAAGATTTTATTGAAGTCAACCTCGGATTTACGGAAACCCAGGCTTTATTAGAAGCCCAACGCTGTTTGGAGTGTAAAAACCCGCCCTGCGTGGAAGGTTGCCCTGTCGGGGTAAAAATCCCTGACTTCATTCGATTGATCAAGGAGGGAGATTATATTGCTTCCTCAAAGAAATATAAAGAAAATAATGTGCTGGCAGCCGTGTGTGGCCGCGTTTGTCCACAATCCGATCAGTGCGAAGGTGCTTGTATTCTTGCCAAACGCGGTGAAGCTGTAGCGATTGGCGCCCTTGTTCGTTTCGTCACCGATTATGAACGTGTCCACAGCAACTTAACGCCGGAGCCCTTCCCCTTCCAACAGAAGACCGGTAAAAAAGTCGCCATTATCGGTTCCGGTCCAGCTGGACTCGCTTGCGCGGGAGATCTGATTCGTATGGGTCACGCAGTCACTGTCTTCGAAGCTTACCACGAGTATGGCGGTGTGCTGACCTACGGCATTCCAGAATTCCGCCTGCCAAAAGCGATCGTTCGGGAAGAAGTAGAAAGCCTGGCCGCACTGGGAGTGGAATTCAAACCCAATATTGTCATCGGGGTAACTTACACGATTGATGAATTGATGGAAGAAGAAGGCTACCAGGCCGTCTTTGTCGGTGTCGGCGCAGGCTTGCCTTATTTCATGAACATCCCCGGAGAAAACCTGGTCGGAGTCTACTCTGCCAATGAATTTTTAACCCGCGTCAACCTGATGAAGGCCTATGAATTTCCCAAATCCGATACTCCCGTAATTGATTGCCTGGGTAAGCGAGTGGCAGTGATCGGCGGCGGCAACACCGCCCTGGATTCAGCACGTGTCGCCTTGCGACTCGGTGCCTCCCAAAGCAGCATCATCTATCGACGGACTGACAAAGAAATGCCCGCCCGGCTGGAAGAAATCAAACATGCAAAAGATGAACACATCGACTTCCAATTCCTCCAGGCACCGGTCGAATACATCGGTGATGAACGGGGTTGGTTAAAGGCGATGCGCCTGATCCGCATGGAACTCGGCGAACCCGATCAATCCGGTCGCAGGAGCCCTGTCCCGATTGAAGGATCTGAATACGAGGTACCGGTAGACCTGGTCATCGTCGCCATCGGCAATGGCTCCAACCCGATCATTCAACGCACCACGCATGACCTGAACTTCAACCGTTGGGGCAATATCATTGTTGATGAAGAGACCATGGCTACTAGCAAACCTGGCGTGTTTGCCGGCGGAGACATCGTCACCGGCGGTGCAACTGTGATTTTAGCGATGGGTGCTGGGCGTAAAGCAGCCCGCTCAATTGATGCGTATTTACAATCTTCTGATGGGAGCAAATAAAACTGGAATGAAAGTACAACCGACAAAAATCGTATGCGTTGGCGCAGGTAGCTATTCCTTCGGGTTAACGACCCTGGTTTCTCTTTTGCGTAGCCCAATTCTCAACGGCAGCCAACTGATCCTGGTGGACAAAAACGAAGCCCACTTAGCGATCATGGTTGAACTGATCTCCTGGTTGAATGATGTGTGGGATGCTGGCATGCACATCGATGCCTATACGCATCATCGCCAGGCCCTCAAAGATGCAAATTTTGTAATTAACGCCATTGAAGTTGGACCGCGCGAGGGATTATGGGAATCCGACTTCCGCATCCCGCTAAAATTTGGTGTTCGTCAACCCTACGCAGAAAATAGCGGCCCTGGCGGTTTTGCCCATGCTGCTCGCAATATCACACCCATAATGGAAATTGCCCGCGACATGGAAAACCTCTGCCCTGATGCCTGGCTGATCAACTTCACCAACCCCATGGCGCGCATCTGCGCCGCCATCCACCGCCATACTCGCATCAAGGTGGTCGGCTTATGCCACCAGCTCAGTGCGGGTTATGCCATGGTCGGTAAGGCGCTGGCAAATGACCTCAACATCATGGTCCCCGACTTTTTCACCAGCACCCACGCCAGCCCTCGCTACGCTGCAAGCATGTTTTTTACCTATTTCCAAGCCGTCGAAAAAGTAAAGATTATTGCAGCCGGAGTTAATCACTTCACCTGGATGTTAAACCTGACCGACCGGAAAGCCAATGCTGATCTCTACCCGCTGTTTAGAGAACGCTGGCAAGCCCTTCCGGAAAACTTCGAACCTCTCACACGTCGAGTTTTTGATGCCTTCGGTCTTTTCCCGATTCCCGGTGATGAACACCTGTGCGAATACCTCCCCTGGGTCAGTGATCCCGTTACAAAACCCTGGGAAAAATACGAGCTTGAGCTTTACGAATGGTCTGACCACGAACAGAGCCGTGAGGATCAATGGTCAAGCCTGGCACAAGCCGCACGGGACAAGGCCAACCCCGAAGAATTTGTGCCGAATTATAGCGAAGGCGCTCAGGAGGTTATCGAAAGTTTCCTCACCGATGGTCATTTGTTATGGGAAGCCCTCAATATCCCCAACCAAGGACAAATTACCAATCTACCTTTGGACGCCATCATTGAATTACCCGGCACAATCGCTGCTGATGGCATCACAGGAGCCCAAATCGGTGAATTGCCAGAAGGAATCGCTGAACTCCTGCGCCGGGAGATTACTATTAGCCATCTCACTGTGGACGCTGTCCTGTATGGTGATCGGAAGCTGGCTCTACAGGCATTGTTGCTCGATTCTGTCATTCGTGATATGGATATCGCACAGAAGATATTGGACGAGTACCTTATCGCCTACCGGGAACAACTGCCAACATTCTGGGAATAAAATGCGCTCCCCCTTAATTCGATGGGGTTTTTAGAAATAAATTACTTTTCGATGTTTTATTGACACCAAAATTACCTCATAGTATATTTATTTATGGAGGTTAACGGAAGTTCGATAAGAAGTTCGTTCGTTTTGCTTTAGTTTGGACCACACGTTAGCAAGGTTGATAGGAATTTGGAACAAAGGAGGTTCCCAAACATGGCAGAGCGAGAACTTGGCGTTGTTAAGTGGTTCAGCGACCAAAAGAACTTTGGCTTCATCGCCCCTGATAACGCCGAAAAAGACGTTTTTGTTCACTACTCTCAGATCAAAGTTGAGGGTTACAAAACCCTGCGCCAAGGTCAGCGAGTGGAGTTCGAAATCGTTGAGGGCGATAAAGGCCCTATGGCTCAAAACGTCGTTCCCATTGATTAAAGGCTCATCATTCAACCAACAAGAGAAGCGCGGTCCATAATTGGGCCGCCTTTTTTCTCCCGACCGGTTCAAATTGACCTTACTGATCGACTTCGGGTAAAATTACTGCTGTTGTTTTACAAAGAAAAACTATTAGGAGCTAAGTCAATGAATCGTCATGATGTCCACCTCGTTCAACAAATTATGGGTTACCCGTGTGTCTCGATCACTTTGCCGACCCACCGTACAGCACCGGAGAACCGGCAGGACCCTGTTCGGGTGAAAAATCTCGTCCGTGAAGCAGTGAACCGGCTTTTAGATGAATTTCCCAAACGTGAAATTGAACCTTTATTGATCCGCCTGGAGAAATTAGCCGAAAGCATCGATTACAACTATCTTCTGGATGGGCTCGTGCTGTATGCCAACCATGATTTCAGCCAGAGTTTTATGCTGCCTTTTTCAATTCCTGAGCGTGTTGTGGTTGACGATACCTTTTTAACCCGCGACCTGGTGCATGCCCTCAACCATACCACCCGCTACTGGGTGTTGAGTTTGAGTGAAAAGCCCACCCGCCTATACGAGGGCGTTCGGGACAACCTCAAAGAAATACAGATAGAAGGGTTTCCCATGGAGCATACCATGCCAGGGGGAAGTAAATCCTTGCCCGGAGGAAAGGGTGTCAACATTTCAGCTTATCGGGATGAATACCATCGGAAATTCTTCCGTCAGGTTGATAGCGCCCTCAAACCCTTTATGGATGCAGACCGACTGCCCCTGGTTGTTGTCGGCGTGGATCGATACCATTCGTTTTTCAACGAAGTGACCAAGTATTCAGATCAGATCATTGGGCGCATCACGGGCAATTATGATAAGACATCTGCCCATGACCTGAGCAAACTCGTCTGGCCCCTGGTTGAAGAAAACCTTGCTAAAAAACGCGAAAAGATGTTAGGCGAACTGGAAAAAGCAGTGAGCGACCGGAAAGTTGCGACCGAAATCAGTGATATTTGGCAAAAAGCTTCATCCGGACTTGGCAGGCATCTGATGGTTGAAGAAGGCTTTCAATTTCCTGCCCGCCTTGATCAGAGCGGCCAAAACCTCATCCCTGCAGATGACGTCACCGCTCCCGATGTGATCGATGATGCTGTTGACGAGATCATTGAATTTGTTGTTCAGATGGGCGGCGAGGTCACATTCATGCAAGATGGTCAGTTGGAAAAATACCAGCGGATTGCGCTCATCTTGCGCTATTGATGCAAAGTCCACTCAAGACGTTGTTGTTTTAAAGCGATATCTTAACTCAAGGATTAGAGGCGATGTGTCTGCATCGCCTCTTTTTTTCGAAAATGTATTGTCTGCGAAGGTGTTTCATCCATTTTTTCCAATGCCAAAGCACTTCAATCAGGAAGTTTCTTTTTTCAGTCCACCACTGCTAACGTTGTTATGGCTCCACTCCAGGGTGAGCGGATTTGCCTGTCCTGAAGCGCAAGCGGCAAGAAACCGCTGGCATTTTAGAATCTAACCGCAGTCATTAAATATAAAAACACTATTAGCATGAGTGTTTTTAGTCGGGGTGAGCGGATTTGCCTGTCCTGAGGCGCAAGCCGTAGGAAACCACTGGCTTCCGCGAAGTGGCTCAAGTGAAACGAGAGGCTCGCGTAGCACCCCTACCGCACCGAGGTGCACGGACCCGAACCTCAGTCATTAAACAAAAAACACTCCGAACTTGAGTGTTTTTAGTCGGGGCGAGCGGATTTGAACCGCTGGCCTCACGGACCCGAACCGTGCGCTCTATCCGGGCTGAGCTACGCCCCGCAAGGCATGATTATACCACTGCACACCTTTTTGACAATAAAGTGAACATTAATAATGTCACAGAAGCCCTCAAAATCTGGGCTTTTCTCATCCCATAATTGCATAATAACTTAACCAATATCACTGACAGGTAGAGTTCATCACCTATGTTCAACAACTTTCATGGAAAAACCAACTTGATCTTGCCCAGATTAACTCAGTTCATGAATTAAAAGAATTTCCAAATCATTCTTGATATTGAACCTTCAGTGTTACTGAAGGTTCAATATCCTTTTTATCGTTGGTTTTAACTTTTTATTGTCTCAAAAGAGGGATGAAGATATAAAATTTTCCCGAAAGTATTTTAAAAGTACCTTCCTCAAATTTTAGATTATAGTTCTCACCATTATTTCCATCATCAATTTTCAGTGAACCAATTAAGATCTTATAAACACCCACATCTTCACCGGATTCACGCTCCAAAACGCCGGTGATTTTATCAGCAAAAGCCAGTGAGCCGCTTTTAATCTTCCAAGTTAGCACAGGATCAGGATCCCCCTCTACTTTTTCTTTGTCATCAACAGCGATCGTGATAGGACGTTTAGTAATAGAAAGGTCGGCTGAAACAAACGTGATAGCATATTCTGGCCCGGCAGATAAGGTGCCAATCGTGATCGCATAAGCGCCTACATTCTCACCCGGCTCGCGCCCTAATGCGCCGGTTAGTGCTACCGATGGATCAGAAGCAGTATAAGTGAATTCAGGATCTTCTTCGCCATACACCTTGGTCGCTGCATGGGCTGTAATTGTGATGGGAATCTGCTTGATGGTGAAGGTGCCTTCAACAAAGGTCAGATCATAGTTGGCTCCGCCTTTGCCATCATCGATAGCCAGGGTTCCCTGCTTGATCGGATAAGTGCCAAGAGCTTCTCCAGCATCCCGGACCAAGGCGCCTGTGACCTCATCGTCAAATGCCAATGAACCTGCTGTGATGCTGTAGGTCAGAACCGGATCTGAATCACCGATCATTCTCTCCTTATCATCTGCTGTAATCGTGATTGGTCGTGCGGTGATCGTTAGATTTGCCGGTACAAAGGTAATGGTGTAATTGGGGCCAGCCGTCAGGGTCCCGATGGTGATCTGATAGGTTCCCACATTTTCACCAGCGACACGCGCCAAGCCACCCGTAAGACTGTCGCCATCCTCCATACCTGTCACACCATACGTTAATGCAGGATCCGGCAAGCCGTAAGTCTTAGTCTTTGGATCAGCAGTCACTGTGATCGCTTTGGGTGTGATTGTGAAGTTCGCCGTGTTGTAGGTGATATCGTAGTTATCCAGAACCTCTTCTGGGCTGAGCACCGCGTTGATGACGTAAGGGCTGCCAGCCACCGTCTCACCAGCCTCACGGCTGTAGACTGCGGTCACACCATCCGCAACCAGGAAGCCGGTTAACACACCTGTAAAGGTCGGGTCAGCCTCGCCATAAACCTTGGTGGCGTCATTTGGGGTGACTGAGGCTTCCTTTTTCGTGATGGTAAATTCAGCCGTGTTGTAAGTGATGTTATAGTTTGCCAGTACCCCTTCTGGGCTGAGCACCGCACTGATGGCGTAAGGACTGCCAGCCACCGTCTCGCCAGCCGCCCGGCTGTAGACTGCGACCACATTATCACCTGCCAGGAAACCGGTTAACACACCTGTGAAGGTCGGATCAGCCTCGCCATAGACCTTACTGGCTGCATTTGGCGTGACTGAAGCTTCCCTTTTCGTAATCGTGAAGTTGGCGGTGTTGTAGGTGATTTCATAGTTGCCTAAAACGCCTGCAGGGCTCAGTGTCGCGCTGATTTCATAGGGACTACCAGCCACCGTCTCGCCAGCCTGACGGCTGTAGACTGCGACCACATTATCACCCGCCAGGAAACCGGTTAACACACCTGTGAAGGTCGGGTCAGCCTCGCCATAAACCTTGCTGGCTGCATTCGGTGTGACTGAGGCGGCTTTCTTCGTGATGGTGAAATCAGCCGAAACAAAATTGATCGCATATTGCTCACCTGCAGAAAGTGTGCCAATCGTGATGGCATAGATTCCTGCGTTTTCTCCTGGCTCACGCCCTAATTTACCGGTCAGAATCACCGATGGATCAGAAGCAGTATAAGTGAATTCAGGATCTTCTTCGCCATACACCTTGGTCGCTGCATGGGCTGTAATTGTGATGGGAATCTGCTTGATGGTGAAGGTGCCTTCAACAAAGGTCAGATCATAGTTGGCTCCGCCTTTGCCATCATCGATAGCCAGGGTTCCCTGCTTGATCGGATAAGTGCCAAGAGCTTCTCCAGCATCCCGGACCAAGGCGCCTGTGACCTCATCGTCAAACGCCAATGAACCTGCTGTGATGCTGTAGGTCAGAACCGGATCTGAATCACCGATCATTTTCTCCTTATCATCTGCTTTAATCGTGATTGGTCGTGCGGTGATCGTTAGATTTGCCGGTACAAAGGTAATGGTGTAATTGGGGCCAGCCGTCAGGGTCCCGATGGTGATCTGATAGGTTCCCACATTTTCACCAGCGACACGCGCCAAGCCACCCGTAAATTTATCACCTTCTACCAGAGGCACGTCGGATTGATAACTTAATGTAGGATCAAAAGCGCCATATACCTTCGTTTTCGCGTCAGCAGTGATCGTAATCGGTTTAGGATTGATGATCAAATTGTCTGATTTGAAAATGATGGTATAACCCTCAGCTGAAAGATCACCTTGTGTGATGGCGTAAGTCCCTACATCCTCACCCTCTTCACGAGCCAATGCACCATCAAAGATGATTTCGTCATCAGGATCATAGGGTGTATAGGAGAAAGTCAATTCGGGATCATCATCCCCATAGACCTTTTCCTGTGGATCAGCAGTTATTGTTAGAACTTTAACGGATAAGTCTTGTGGACGATATGTTCCTGTTTGCCATTTGGCGGTTTCGTCAGCTACCAGATCGCCAATTTTGAAGACGATAGTATCATTTTGCTTACCACCCTCGATTATTTCTGGTGTAGAAGGATCATCACCAGGCACGTCGATTGCGAAAACCGAGAAGCCTTCGTGAAGGATGACAGTGGTAGATGCATATTGCACTCCGTCAATCCAGGCACTGATGACTGTACCAACCTCAACATTCTCACCGTTTATTTGGACAGTCCCGTAAAAACTGGATGGCAAAGGTGGCACCGCTTTCACCAAAGTGGTTGTGCCGAGCAACAGGCTTACAATAATTAATGCTAAAAATATAGTTTTACGCTTGATCATGGTTATCCTCTCTTTTCATTCTTAAATTTATAGAAATAGTGATTTATCGGTCTTTTTCTTTTTTCTGAAAATTAGTGTTATCGAAGTGAGTACACCAATTAATCCGCCAACGCTCAATACCCACATCAAACTGCTTGAATGATTCTTCTTGTTTGTGTTTCCCTGATTTTGGCCATCTTCATGAACGATCGAGGATTTGGTTGATGTCGGAGTAAAGCTTTCAGCGATTTGTTCTACGTTCACTATTGGCGATCGGTTTAACTCTGCATCATCGCTTTGCGAGATCGTAGGAGTCAACCCGGGTATAGTGTTTGTTGCTTGATATTCTGTTATTTCATCAGTTGCCTGCAAAGCAGGACTATTTGTTGGTTGCAATGCCATTGGTTGCGTAGGGAGTTTAATCGGAGTTTGGGAAGGCAGTGGTGTACGAGTTGGCTGCGGTGGCTCTGCCGTTGATTCTGAGGTCACTGTGAGATTAAGTTCTATGTAGGTTCCGCTTTGCCATTTTCCAGTTTCATTTGCCATTAATCCACCAACAATGAAATGAATTACATCACCTTCTACACCTCCTTCAACTTGACTTGTGCTTGCATCATCTCCAGGAATGTCCATTGAAAAAACAGATTTCCCTTCGTGCATGATTGATTGAGTGAAAGCCACGATCTTGTTCTTAATTTTTGCTTGTATTACCGTTCCCACAGGCAGGTTATCCCCATTTACCGTCACAGTTCCATAAAAACTCGATGGCAATGGGGGTATGGCTGCAACCATGTCAAAGCACATCAGTAGCAAGGCAAGACATAGTATTATGGGTAAATATTTTGAAATATTGCGCATCTTCGATTGTTTTCCTTGTAGGCATCCCCTGGGGACAAAACTTCCCTGCCCCATGGTGATCTCTTTAATTGATGTTTATTTAAAACTCGCTATCCAATCGTTTTCAACAGCAAAGTTGACGCCATCTTGCACCTGCGCTTCACCAGCAGTTTGAGTGGCCAGCAACGAGAAAAGGGCCACCAGTGCGAGCAAAGCCTGAAACAACTTTTTACCTTGAGAGACTCGCTTTTGCTGTGTTAGACAAAGCATAGTGTTCATCATTTCAGAAATATTATTTCGCATTGCTTAAACCAGGATATCGGCAATTATTTTTTTTATAAACAAGTAGATACATTCAACTGTTTTTCTTGTCACTTCAATACCATTGGTAGAAAAATCTGATACTTTTCTTGGACTTCTCCCATCAATGTCAAATCATGTTGGTTATAGTTGC
The DNA here is from genome assembly GCF_900184705.1 of Brevefilum fermentans. Lineage (NCBI taxonomy): Bacteria > Bacillati > Chloroflexota > Anaerolineae > Anaerolineales > Anaerolineaceae > Candidatus Brevifilum > Candidatus Brevifilum fermentans. The sequence goes on from NZ_LT859958.1 coordinate 1,833,214, forward strand.
CAGACTGCCAGGTGGCGGTTTCTGGTGCTACCAGATTGCCAACCTTGAAAGTAATCACATCACCTGGCTCTCCGCCTTCGATCACACCGGGTGTTGAAGGATCGTCCCCGGGCACATCAATGATATATTTGCTTTGTCCATCATGGATGATTGTTTCAGTATTGGCATACTGTATCCCGTTTATCCAGGCGGAGACTTCAATACCAGCGGGCACATTCTCCCCATTTATTGTCACTATTCCCCAAAAAGTGGAGGGCAATGGTGGTACTGCCCGGACACTTGAAAAAGGAATCCACCCAAGCAACACAATCACCAATATCGTTAGAAATAATTTACAAATTCTCAAAATAGACCTCTTTTATGTGCCAGGAGTTAACCTGGCGATTTTGCCGGCGGGGAGGGGTTTCTCTCCCTCCCCGGCGCGATTGTTACAGAACAGCCTGCCTAAAATGGGATTGACCAGTCAAAGGCTGTTGTCTCGGTAAAATGGATCCAGTAGCCCCAACCAGGCGCCATTGTCGTGAGGTCATTGGCATAGCCTGGTGCGCTTGGGTCATACAGCTTCCATGGATCATCAGTATCAAACGCTTTGTAGGCGAGGATCAGGTCGTACTTCTCATCAATTGCAGTCAGTGCACCCGGAATCGCAACATCATTCCGTGCGGGATACCCGATCAGATTCCATCCTTTGTAAAGTTTGATGTCTGTGGCTGTAGGCGGCGTGCCTGTGATGGTCAACGTTTCATCTTTAGCCATGTTGATCCAAAAGCCCATTTCGTTGTTGAGTTTTGCCAGTGTGTTTCCGAAACCAGCAAGAGGCACATACCGCATCCAGCTATCCGATTTAGTAGCATCCCAGGCATAGACCAGGAGCACATCGTCAATAATGTCCGCCAGGATGACCTCAATACTGTCGTCATCTGGAATCAGGTTGAAAGACACCAGGTTCCAACCGGCTTTCAGATCAATGACGTGGGTATTCGAGGGTTCATCTTCGGTCTCAGGAAACTCGTAGGTCACTGTCAGGGTTCCATTTTGATTTAAAGTCACGCTTGTGGCTGGTTCACCGTTCACAGTTGCGCTTGTGGCGCTGGTGAAGGCGTAGCCCTGGGCAGCCGTCAGAGTGAGGCTGGCGGTGTAAACAGTGCTGTAGTCAAAGCTTGCATGAGCCGGGTCCCACGTGACCGCTGCGGTTGGGCTGGTGATGCCCGCAGTCGGCGTGGCAGCCACATTGGCAGTAATATCCGGGGTAGCCAGAGCAACTGGCGTATCGATACCGGTGATTATCACTTTGGTCACATTGATTGTTGGGGACGAATACCGGGTAGCGGTAAGGGTTTCAGTCTTGTTGCAGTTGCTGCGGCGGTAGCGCGTCAGGATGATTTCTGTGTCGGTGACCGTTGCGACGGTGCCCGAATCGATCACGTTTGAATTGGTAGAGCTGCCGTTGACATAACCTGCTGCCGCATAAATAAATTTGATATTTAGGGTTCTTCCAGTGCCATTATCATTAAAGGTGACTTGTTCATTGCGGTTTTTGTAATTTTGTGTTGGATCCTGCGTATGGTTATGACCCCACAGAAAAACGACATCAAGATCACCATCGATCACGTTATTGAGCATGGAAGCCATAGCGTAACCATAGGGGTTGTCATTACGTGCCTGGTGTAGCGGTACATGCGACAGGATGAAGATCACCTTACCAGCGCCCTTCTTGCTGGTCAGGAAGGTTTGCAGGTCGCTGATCGTCTGGGCAGCGGCGGCGTTTTTAACAGCAGTACCGCCGCCGTTGCTGCTGATGCTGCTGAGCGGGAAATCGTACTCGTTGATCCCGTAAATAATGTAATCATCCTTTTCATAAACCACGCCGGTTACTTTAAAGTTGCCCGTGCCGACCAGGCTGAAAGAATCGTTGTTGCCCTGGGTGTAAATTTTGTCCACGCCCGGGAAGACAGCTTCGACAACCGGGTCAATTACACTTGAGTTATAAGCTGTGCCGGAGGTTTGATAGTTGTTGAAGTCACCCCCTTGTGCGACCACGTCAGGTGTTACTCCATCATTCTTCACACAGGTCAAGAAGGCAGAGAAATTACTTGTACTTTGATGCATGTCCATGCCAAAAGTGATCTGGCCGGTGCTTTCGCCGGGTTCTGCTGAGGTGCTTGGGAACGTGTAACTCACTGTTAACGATGTATCACTATGCCGTGCGACGCTGGTTGCCAGATTGCCATTCACAGTGCCTGAGGGCGATGCACTGAAGTAATAACCCTGCGCAGCCGTCAGGGTGACACTGGCGGTGTAAATGGTGCTGTAAGCAAAGCTGGCATGCGCTGGGTCCCACGTGACCGTACCGGCAGTGTACTTACTGCCGACTGGCACATCTGCTGTGGTATCCGGAGTAGCCAGTGCGACTGGCGCATCGATGCCAGCAACAGCAACAGATTTAATTTCTATTGGTGGCTCTTCACCGGAGGTGGAAAAATTCCAGGTTGGACCGGTGGTCGTCTTGCTACCATCCGTGATGTCCACATACCACTCGTATTCGGTACCTTCTTTTAGCCCCGACCAGATGACGGAAGCATTCCCACCGCTGGCAACATTTTGTTGTGTTCCGATCAATTTGAAGGATGATGCACTGCTGCCATCCATTTCATAAGACATGGTGAATTGTTCATAGTTACTTGCACTTGTCAGATATCCACCCGGGCTGTGTGGCGAAAAGACCTGGGCATAGATCTCGTCATCTCCTGGCTTGAAGGTGAGCAGTCGGAGGTAATCCCATGTTGGTCTATCCTGATAATTCGTCATTAAGATGTGGACGTCCTGCATTCCGGTTCTGGTTTCCCTGCGATAGGCAGACCCATCATCACCGCTGTGCATATGGCCGCATAACATCAGAAACAGGTTGGGATTCCCTTTGAGAGCATCGTAAGTTGTTTGGTTAACCCAATTGTTGTCGTAATGCAGGATATCGTGTTGCTCTACGATTGCTCTTCGGTCGCTGTATGTTTTCAGCAGCCCATCCGCCCAGGATAACGCGCCGGCTCCTGGATTGTATTGAAGGTTGATCAGGATAAAGTCCATCCCACCGGCACTGAAGAGTGAATAGTTATTGTAATTATCAGTTCCCGAAGTGTAATACCCGCCATACCAGGGTTTGCCTGTGAAACGTGAGGACCCAAAATATGTGGAATACAAAGTCCCGGTATCATGGTTGCCCGGGGCAACGCTGTAAGGCGTACCAGCGGTATCCAGGTAGCCGTAAGATTCGTCCGCGACCTGCCACTCTGTAACGGCGCTTGCTTGATCAACAATATCGCCCAGGCTGGTGACAAACACCAGTTCAGGTTCCCCTGCGCCGGGCGTGGTGTATCGGCTCGCAATCCATTGAAACTGATTTTTCATGATATCTGGGTTGTGTCTGGCCAGTTTTTGCGTATCCGGAACTGCGATGAATAAAAAGTCCTCCGCCGGAACGGATCCATTGACTGCCCGTCCATAGAAGGAAACACTCATTGCATCTCCGTCCGGGTCGGACACAGTCACTTCCAGAGTGGGTGGAATGGTCACATTAACTGCCCCGGCGTCAGGTCGCACCAGAACAGGCGGATTGGGTGCTTCATTGCCGGCACCGATACAGTAATCCACAATCAATTTTGGTCGGTTTGCTGCGGTGGTCGCTTCTTTGGCATGGAAGGTGACATCAAAATTCGCGCTATCATGGTAGTTCTGCAAAGTGACCCCAAAGTTAGTGTTAGGGTCGTTCACCCAGCCCTGGACAACGGCGATTCCAGCCTCATTCAGGAGCGTGGTTGTGTTGCCTGTAGAATTGAATGCTATAGATGTTGCTGTCCACAGGTTGACGGTGCCACGATCATTGGCGCCAACAGCCCCATTTGTTTGCCATCTCACAGCTTCTTTTTCAGTGGAATTACTGAAGCCCTGATAAGTCTCCCAGGTAGCACCGTCAGGCGGTGTAGTGGCACTGCCGGTGCCTTCAACCCAGGCGCGCAGCATTTCATAGATATACAAAGGGTGATCTGCTTGATTGTTCGCCGTTCCCACCGTTTTAACCGACAGGAACAAGCTTGCTTTTTCGATGATCGCACCAGCAGGGATTCCACCCTCTCCGTCCAACTTAAAACGGAGCAACCCACCGCGTCTTCTTACATTCGGCGACGTGGTGCGAGAAATGCGCATATCCGCCTGACCGCCATAATTCTTTTCCATATCTGTGGAAGTGTCTTTGACACCGATGTAAGTATCGGCAACGGCAACAAATTCCACATCGGTATAACACACCTGCTGGGTTGTCATACCGTCAACTGCCACGTCCTTTTGTTGTGCACCAGCGCTGGAGTGGGTGATATTCCCGCCAAAATTTCCCTGTGTTGCGCTGTGCAGGCGTACATAGACCGTACCTCCAGTCAGCGGAAGGCTTAAACTGGAAGCATAGGGCCCACCAGCAGCTGCCGCCAGTTCAAACCCTTCGGGTGCGTTGACTGCAATTTCTTCCGTCAGGTTTGCCCCGGTGACTGTGTACGATTGGGGATCAGAGGGCGTGCCTGGCTTGCTTGCAAAGGGCTGCAAACTGCTCACCGAAGTGGTGATCATCGGTCCAGGTGGCGCTTCCTCATAGGTCACAACGAGTTTAAGCCGATTTTCCCCTTGATTTGCGCCTTCTTTGGAAGTGAATTTGAAATCAAAGTTGGCTTGTTGTGAATAGTTTTGCATGATGATGCCATAGTTGGGAAGCGTTCCGTCCAACCAACCCTGTACAACTGCGATGCCTTGTTCATTCAAAGGGATTTCTACCGTACCAGTTGTTTGGAAGGTGTTCCAGACAGCCGTCCACAGGTTGGTATCATAGCGATCTAACATTGTGCTGGCAGCACCCTCGGTTCCCCATGTGTGCGAAGTTGTCCCATCATAAGTGTTCCAGGTGGCGCCGTTGGCTGTTCCTGAACCGGTGCCCGTTCCCTCCACCCAATCCCTTCGCATATTGTACAGGTACAGGGGATCATGGGTATTTTTTGACTTGGTATCCTTATCGGTGATGTACATGACCAGTTTAGCCCCGGTGATGTTCGCACCTTCAGGGATATCATCCAATTCAAATTTAAACAAAGCGCCCCGCGTATTTGAATCTCTGGTCATCAGTATGGGGTCTGACTTGCCGTAATTTGCGGTTTTGGCATTGGTGCTCATGTACGTATCCGCAGACGTCGGTATGGTGACCGTGGTGGACGTTTGAGCTACTGCCGACTCTACCAGGCCTTCAGCAGGCGCTGACGCGGGTTCTGCCATTACCCGAACAAACCCACTCAGTGCTGTTCCCAGCAGGAACAACACCACGACAAATAAATTTAAAAACTGACTACCTTTTTTTGCATTCATTTGCACCTCTCATTTCATAGATAAACCGATTCGACCTGTTTAATCGCTTGTAATCGCATTAAACATCAACAATAAAGCCCACAATAAAATAATCAAAAAATAAATTCAGTTCCAGTCCTTTTCCAATCGATATCGCAATTGGTTTATGGATGTTGGGGGGCACTGAATGCGCCCCCCAACGATTGTGATTCTTTCGTTTCTCTTAATTAAATGGCACCTCCAGAATGTCCGCTACGTTAACAAAGATCCAGTAGCCGTAACCGGGCAGCATTTCTACCAGGTCATTGGCATAACCGGGTGCTGCGGGGTCGTACAGCTTCCATGGATCGGCTGTGTCACTTGCGATATAGGTCATGATCAGCTTGTAGTTAATCTCGCCCATCAATGTGGGTGGCGTTGGCTTTAAGCTGGAGGGGTAACCCACCAGGTTCCAGCCGCCTACCGTTGTTTTGAGCGAGATCTCCGTCATGTCAGGTGCAGTTCCGGTCACCTCCAGTGTGGCAGCTTCGGTCATAAAGATCCAGAAGCCCTGGGTTTCATCCAGCGTCTCCAGCGAATTGCCATAAATAACACCAGCTGCGTAACGCATCCAGTGTCCGGATCCGCTGTGACCACCGGTGGCATCCCAGGCATAGACCAGGGTGTACTTTCCATCGATACTCGCCAGCACAGCTTCAATATTCGTGTTGCTTGGATGGATGTTGAAGGACACCAAATTCCAGCCGGCTACCAGGTCAATTTCGTGAGTAAACGATATCGGGTTGACAATGATGGTGATCTCGATTTCAACGGTGTTGTAATTGTCGGTATCTGTCGGCGTGAAGACGACCTTGTAAAGGGTTGTTCCGCTATCGGCCAGCGCGGGGACAATCGTTCCGTCCTTCCAGGCAAAGCTGCCAGGCACCGAGGCAACACCGCCGCTTAGCGTGCTATCTGCCAGCGACTGGCCTTCAGTAATGGGTGAGGCCGTTGGATTTGTGATGATGGTCGGTGTGGCTTTAGAAATTATTAGCGTGCCTGAAGCCGTTCCCTCATAGTTGATATCATCAATGGTCGCTGTTACCGCATAGCTACCTGCATTGACCGGGTCCTCGGGGTTGTAAGTCATGTTCACTTTCAAACCTGCCGGAACCGTTGAGGCTGTTGCTGCTTTAGTGGTGCCGTCATAGGTGTGGGTCAAGTTTGCCAGTGTAATTGTGGCTGTTGCTTTAGCAATGACCAGCGTACCTGAAGTCGTTCCCTCATAGTTGTCCTCATCAATGGTCGCCGTTACCGCATAGCTGCCTGCATAGACCGGGTTCTCGGGGTTGTAGGTCATGTTCACTTTCAAACCTGCCGGAACCGTTGAGGCTGTTGCTGCTTTAGTGGTGCCGTCATAGGTGTGGGTCAAATTTGCCAGTGTAATTGTGGCTGTTGCTTTAGCAATGACCAGCGTGCCTGAAGTCGTTCCCACATAGTTGTCCTCATCAATGGTCGCCGTTACCGCATAGCTGCCTGCGTTGACCGGATCCTCGGGGTTGTAGGTCATGATCACTTTCAGACCTGCCGGAACCGTTGAAGCTGTAGCTGCTTTGGCTGTGCCGTCGTAGGTATGGGTCAAATTGCCGAGCGTAACCTGGGCGGAAGCCTTGCCAATCACCATGTTGCCTGCATCATAGGTAGCCAGGGTGACGTTATCTTTCTTGATCTGAATGGTCACCGGGTAGCTGCCGGCATCCGTGGGCGGGGTTGTGCTGCCGTTGTAAAGCACTACGATGTCATAACCGGTCAGTTCTGAAACGCTTACCGATTTAGGGCTGCCATCATAAACCTGACTCAGCCCGTCCACGGTAATCACAAATACTAGGCTGTCGCCAAAGCCCTGCCCGCCCTGTTCGTCCACACTCATCAGGCTGATGGGGTAAGCACCCGTGGCATCAAAGGCAAAGGTGGGTTGCAAATTGCCTGGTGCGTCGTCAAAAACGCCGTCGCCGTCCAGCGCCCAGACATAGGACTCTACATCATTTCCTCTGTCCGTCACACTGCCAAGCAGGTCGATGGATTCATCATCCAGCAGCGCCACGTAGGGTCCACCCGTATCTGCTTTTGGTGGATGGAAATCGAGCAGTACACTCGTGCCAGTGTTCCAATTAGCAATCGCGACCACTCGGCCGTCGATCTTAAAGGTGACCTTGGTAGGAAGGGTTCCATTGGGGTAAGCCTTAACATTGATGGCATAAACCAATTGGCTGGCGTCAGTGGTGATTTTTGTCGAACAAATCGGCTCATCCATATTATCAAGGTAGGCTTGAACCAGATCATCGACCTCCGGTACGCCATCACCCTCGACATAAAGGATTTTGCCATAAAAGTTGGAGGGCAAAGGCGGCGCCGTTTCGCTGCTGAACGAGGCTTCAACAACCTTGTTTTCATCCATGGTCAATGTCACCGGGTTTGTATCACCGTCCAGATCTCCTCCCCAGCCCAAGAATGAATAACCGTCGTCCGGGATGGCGGTCAGTTCAACTTCATCTCCGTAGCTGTAAGTCTCCTTGTCCGGATCCTTTGTCACCGAGCCATTGCCGCTGATATTAATCGCCAGGGTGTAGGCATTGGCAGTCCACTGAGCATACAGGGTGAGGTCAGCTGTGAAGTCATAGGTCGCCTCGTCGGCATAAGCTGTGCCTGTGCCATCAGCCTTGGTGTTCCAGCCAGCAAAGGTGTAGCCCGTCCGTTCGAAGGCGTTCTTTTTCAACGCGGTGGGGATGTTAGCCTCTTGTGCTTCCATCGTACCCGAGCCACCATTGGCATCAAAGGTCACGGTGTGCATTTCTGCTGCGGTCTTCGGGAACGTGTAGGTTGCCGTCAGGGTACCGGCTGACCAACTTGCGATGGTTGCGGCTTCATCGTTGACTTTGGCTGTTGTTGCCCCAGTAAATTCAAAACCTGCTTTCACCTCGAGTACCACGGTAACGGTATAAGCCATATCGTAGCCAAATGGGATGTCGCTTGGATCCCAGCTGACTGATTTTACGCTTGCTGCTTCATCAGGATCTGTGACCAGTGTTGCTGTGCCTGCCGGCGTAGCACCCGCCTCGGGCGCTGTAATAGTGAGCGCAGCGCTCGTAATGGGAGTGTTTTCCGCTTCGGTTACCGCTGTGACGGCCGGTTCACTGGCAAAAGGCTCAAAATTGGTTGAGTTTAAATAGGCGATGTTTTCAATTTCATCCTCCGCCGATGCATCGACGGTCACCTGGAAGCTCAGCTCAGGAACGATCAGCACCGAATTGGATAAGCCTTCAGGATATTGATTATCCTCACTTTTAGCATCCAGTTTAAAGGCGATGCTGCCGATCTTGTCGGTATCAACCGTACATTCATACGTCACCGTCAGCGCACCGCCTGCTGAGATGTTTCCGGATGTCGCACCAACCGGTGTACAAGCTACCTTTTCAGGTAAAATATCGCCGGTTAAGACGTACTTCAGTGTACCGGCAGCAACCGCTGTATCCGCCTGGGTATTGGTGAAGACCGCCTCAACCGTGACCGTATCCCCCGCGCTGACGAGGCTGTTGGCTGCCTTCAGCGTGGTGGTACGGGTGCTCCCGCCAGCGGCTGGTTCGATTGGCAACGCAATGGTTGCATAAGCTGTTTTCGCAGCGGTCCATTTTAGCGTTGTTGAGGTGCTGGTTGCCAATTTTATGCTGCCCACCCCTCTAATGAAGGTTCCTCCGGCCGTATCTTTAAGCCAATAACGTGTTTGTGCCTGATCATCGGTTACATCGTAATTTCCAAGAGACAGGAAACCGAGGACAAGGTCGTCAGGATCGGTAGTAACTGTGATTGAGGGATCTTCCTCCCATGCATTCTGTGTGGCGGCAGTTTTCACATCCTCAACGTTTGCAAAGTTGATCGCACCGGCAGAAATACCAACGGAGCCTGCCATGGTAATTTCAACCTGAGCGGTTTTTGATGCCGGCGGATCGATCAAGTAATAAACCGACCCACGTCGGACGGTGGAGTAGACATTGGTTCCCGCTGATGTTAAACTAACCCCATCAAATTTCACCGAAGAAACAGCAGTGTTTCCAGATGATGCGATACCGACAACCAGTAGCCGGTTACTTCCGGGGCCAGTGGCATGGTTGAACGTGAGAGAAGTTGAATTGGTTGTTGTGGCAGCTGTGGTAGGAGCACCCTCTACAATGACACCTGATTGCCCGCTGCCTTCAATTACCTCACCCGGCACGCCGGCGGTATTGCTGCCCAGGCTCCAGGTCAGCACGCCGCTTCCCAGCGTGGCAGCCGGGCTGGCGCTATCGGTCACATAGTTGGTACCATCGGGGATAGCATCGGTCACGGTGACGTTTGTCAGCAGGTCATTTTTTGCATAGCTGATATCACTGATCGTGTAAGTGAGAGTCTCACCGATTCCCGCCTCATCTTTATCAACCGCTTTGTTGATATTGCGTGGGTCAACCATAGTATAGCAGACCTCTAATTGAGGCGCTAAAGTAGCACCATTGCTGCTGTCGAAAGAGGTTGCGCTCCGATTTTGTGATACCGTCGTCTGCCCAAGAATTGCAATGGCGTTTTTGGCTGCCCACCCGGGCCGATCGACAATTTCCTGGATAACATCCGCTAAATCCGGGGTGACATAATCCTCTCCATTGGTCCATTGCGGCACGCTCCACGCCACTGAAGCAGTTGTCTTAGCCCTGCTTGAGACGTTGTATTTAGCTGTTGTGAATGTAGCCGGATTATCATCGGCCTGTCCCCACAGCGTCATACCAGAAGCAGTAGCTCCACTATTCGCGATCGCCCTGAAGGTGATATCTGCACTGGTAATCGTCGCTCCTTCGGGCACATCCACATTCTGGAAGCGCAACCCCCACCAGTTTAAATCTGTAGTTGAGCCACCATAAGCACGGTACATTTGCAGGGCTTTAGTGCTCGTATCTCCATCCAGATCAACATCACCGTTCGTTGACCCTGTGTTCATCCGTTCTTCCACGTCATCACTTTTGAGACTGATTCGTGAGGTAACACAAATTTCCGATGAGATGCTTCCGCTGACAGCCACATCCTTTTGGGCTGCACCGATGCTGGTATGCGTGATATTTCCGCTAAATACGCCTTCGTTGGCCCCCGTCAGGCGGACATAAACAGTTTCATTGATGGCACCTTCTCCGGAAGGTGTAAGTTCTAATTCAGAATTGTAAGTTGTGCCATCGATTGAGAGCACAAAACCTTCCGGTGCGGTAATGATCAGTTTGTTTTCCAGATTGACGCCCGCAACCGTGTATGTTTGCGCTTCAGACGGAATTCCCGGTTGAGTGTGGAAAGGTTCCAGCGCACTGACCGAGGTGATAATGGTTGGGTCGGTTGAGGGCATACAATAGGTGATGTTGAGGGTGGGTTTGGTGTAACTGGATGTGTTTTCCTTCGAAGCCACAATCCAGTAATCTTTTGCGGTGGTCGTGTAATTTTGAACAGTGAACCCATAATTTGAGAGACTTTTGTCTACCCAACCCTGAACAACGGCGATACCTTCTGCATTTAAAGGAATGGTCACGTCGCCGGATTGGCTGAAAGTGCCGCCTGTACCGCCTGTAGCATCCCAAAGGTTGATTTCATCACGGTCACTAGTTGTGTTGGCAGCACCGCCAGTACCCCAATTGTTTTTCCCATCATAGGTATTCCAATTAGCGCTCGTTGTACTCTCTGCATCATTTGATGTACCCTCCACCCATTCCCGTTTGAGGTTATAAAGATTAAAGGCGGTTTTTGATGCATCGGTTACATAAAAGGAAAGGCTGGCACTCTCGACAATAACATCCGTTGAAATTTCGCTCAGGTCCCATTTGAACAAAGCGCCCTGGGCAGTGCTGGTATGATCGCTCATGGAGATCGTTGTTGTACCGCCGTAATTTCGTTTCGGATAACCCTGCCTGAGGTAGGTATCTCCTGTGGTAACGAGGCTAACCGTTGTACATAGCGATACCTCAAAATTCGCCTTGACGGATTTGTCGTCATCCATGACGATGGTATATTTTCCGGCGGAATAAACGATGTCACCGGCATCATCCCCGCTCCAGTGGCTGAAGGCAAAACCCGGGTTCGGTTTTGGCGTTAAGGTAACGGTCTGGTTCTTATAATATACACCGCCCGGGGGCGAAAGTTCAACGCTGCCGTTGCCGTCGTCGGTGACGGTCAGCGTGTAGGTTTCAGCATCACCGATTTCCTCCGCCAGATAGAATACCGCTGGACCATAGGAGGTGGTTTCAGTGCCATCGCTCTGGTTAGTAAAGGTAACCACAAAATCGCCATCCGAACCGGGACTGATATTCTCCCAGCGGGCAACATAGCCATTAACGGTGTTGTAACCTGTTGAGAATTTTGTATATAACCCATCAATTTCTGTGCCGGAACTGCTTCTATTAACTGCCGACTCAACATCTGAAAGGGTGAAGCCAGTCTTGCGGTTGGCATTATCTTCTACACCGCGATTGGCTGTGGTGGCGAAGGTGTAGGTTTTCTCCGGGTCAAGCCCTGAAATTGTTAAATCAACTTTAGATTGCTTATTACTGTACAACCGCACACCGCCATAAATACTGGCTTTGCCATTAAAAAGATTGGCTGCGTCGGTACCCTGATTTGGCAACTCGCCCCACAATGTGCTGCTTGTCTGGGAATCGACCGATCCGCTGGTTGCGACCGTAGCTGATATGTCCAAGTTTGATCCTGTAGCGAAGTTTTTCAGCGTTCCAGACCCGTTTTGGAAACATTTAATCGTGGTTGTGTTATCCGGGTTGGTGGTGCCGGATGGGCCTGCCTCTACACAGTCGTTGAAGGCTTCCCAGGCGTAAGCCGACGGGGCTTCGCGGGTTTTAGTGAAGGTATCTAATTGAGTGCCACTTTGATTTATATAATTAATGTCGATCTGGGTGTTAGTGGCAATAAGCTGCATATAGCCGCCCTCATTAGAGCAAAATTTGCTTGTAGCAGTTGTTGTTCTCGTTCCACAACTGTGGTGATCACAGTTCCCAGCAAATCCCGCGATATAATAAACCACACCCTCTTTTTCCAAGCGCTCATAATGATGATTATGACCACCAACGACAAAATCAATACCATATTCATGATATGGCAACTGGCTGCTTGAAATATCTCCATAAGTACCGGTGCCATAAGGCGGTTGATGGACGATCACGACGTTCCAGGCAGCGCTTGTATCAGGAGCATTAGCGCTCAACCAGGCTGCCTGAGGGTTTCCGGTTGCAGTTAGATTTTCATTCCCGTTCAGAAACCAGAAATGGATGTTCCCAACTTTAACGTCATAATACCTATGGCTAGAGTCGGGGTTACTAGGCAGATATGAGAAATAAGTGGTGTATGCACTGGCATGCATTGCATCATGGTTGCCATAGGCTGGGAAGAATTTCTCTTGACCGACGAAATCGGTATAACCGGATGTATGGCCATTGTAACCGGCAACACACTCTGCGTAAGAACCACAACTGGGCGACCGATCGTGATAGTTGTCTCCAGCAGTCACCACGGCATCTGGCGCCCAAGCAGTGATTAATCCCGCAACGTTTGATTTTAATGAATCCGAGATATTCACCCCAAAGTCCGTAATCAATGCGACCTTGGTCTGCGCACCTCCCTGGGCACTGGGGGCTTCTAAGTGCTCTGCCATCACCGGCGCGGCCGGCTGCACCCCCAGCAGAGAAAATATGAACACAAACGCAAACACTGCCTGAAAAAGCCTGGCGCTGGTGTGAGTCCGTTTTTTAATCATTTGGCGTTTCATAAGTTTTTACTCCTCTATCCTTAAGCTTGTGAAAACAATATTCGTTAATTTGTTCACCATTCATCAAAGGTCTCCGGTACCCATAGATTAAGAAAAATCTCCCCCAATCACTCATTAACCACAGAAGTCTGAAAAACCAACTGGTGAATTTTTTTTCCGCGGCAAAACATTCTCAAAAACAGCTGAAATCACTCCATTTACCCTCCGTTTTGTTATATGCATCAAACCCATCCGCCTGTAGAATAACCTGTCTTTATTGGTTTATTCTTATTTAAATTTCATGGCATAGGCTTCAAAAAAACCACGTTTCACGAATAAAATAACATCGAATAACGTGCTGCATACTGATCTATGACAATATTACATACATATTAATTTTCTGTCAAGTGATAAAAAGTATTCCTCATGTAAAAATAGAAATTTAAATGTTAAGTTTGAAAAGTAAATGGACAAAAAAACTCAAAAAGTGCCAATTTAGGCAGATTCCTCGGAAACTTGAAGAATCAACGTCGAGCCGTTCTTAAAGATTCTTCGTCCATTTCGTCCTGAGAAGATAATCAAGATTGGAAATTGGAAATTAGCTGAAGCTTGAGTTCCAGAATTTGTGAAAGATTTGTTAATTTGTCTTTCTTAAGAACAAAAAATTTAAGCAACGCAGGCTCTCAATTTTTTGAGAGCCTCAGCTTAATTTCGGGGTGCTCTATGGCAGCCTTTCCCCCTCACTCCCCGGCCACCAGTACCTTCAGCACCCCGCGCTTTGCGGCCCTTTCAAACGCTTCCACGCCTTGTGCCAGCGTAAAGTGCTCACTCACCAATGATTGCGTATCGATCAATCCTGCCGCCAGCAGACGCAGCGCCGGCGCAAACGGCCCACAGCGGCTGCCCACCAGCCTGATTTCATCCACCACCAATGCTGAAAGGTTAAGGCTCACGTCTCCGGCAAAGGTGCTTTTCAGCACCAGCGTGCCCGCCGGGCGCAGCGCTTCACGCGCCAACGCAAACCCCGCCGGTGAACCCGTCGCCTCCACCACCAGGTCCGCCGCGCCTTTTGCCAGTGTGCGTTCATCCACCGCGGGGATACCCCAGCGCGACAGCAGTTGGGTCTGCGCCTCGCGCCGCACGACCACCGCCAGGTCACAGCCGATCAGCTTGAGCACCTGCGCAATCAGCAGTCCCAGCCTGCCGGCACCAACAACCAGAACTTTCATCTCCGGCTGAATGTGCACCTGCTGCAAGATCTCCAGCGCCGCAGCCAGCGGCTCGGTGAAGACCGCCGCCTCATCGGTGATCTCACCAGGGACGGGGTGCAGGTTCGCCAGCGGCAGGGTGAAGTATTCTGCCAGCACGCCGTCCACCCCCTGAATACCCAGCGCACGGCGGTTGGTGCAGTGGGTTTTGCGCCCTGCCCGGCAGGCTTCACACTGACCGCAGATCAGGTTGATCTCGCCCACCACCCGCTGACCGATCCAACCTTCAAACCCCGGAGCTTCAACGACGTCCCCCACAAATTCATGTCCGGGCACGCCGGTGAAGGGGTAATAGCCGCGGGTCATCTCTAAATCTGTAGCGCAGATCCCCGCCAGCCGGGTTCTGATTAAGGCTTCACCTGCCCGGGGTTTTGGGATGGGAAGGTCCGTCCGGTAAGTGATTCTCAGGTCTTCCAGCCACAAACCTTTCATCGTCTGCATCATGCCGCTCCTTTGCCCTTTGCGATCCAACTGTCCAGTTCAGTCCCGCTCAAAAACCCTTCCGCTGCACCCTTTTCCCCAATTTTGTATGAAGCAAACACCTGCGCTGCCTCCAGCGCCCCGTAGGGGTCGCCAGTACGCAGGTAGCGGTCGATAAAGGCTGCGAACAGCGCGTCCCCTGCACCGATGGTGTTGACGACTGCACGGGTGTGCACAGCCGGGTAGCGCCCGATGAAACCATTTTTCCGCACTCCCAGCAGGGCACCCTTATTTCCCAGCCCGATCACGATGATCTCCGCCGGGTAGCGCTGCAGGAGCTCCTTGATCACGACCTCAGGCGTCCCCGGCAGGCGTTCATCGCTTAAAAATAGAATCGTTGCCGCAGCTAAAAACTCCTGGTTGTAGGCGTCCTCCAGGTCTGCCAGCGCGTGCACATCCGTGGCAATTGGCTTGCCTGTTGCTCGGACTGCTTGAAGCAGAGGGCGGACAAAGTTGATATTGCAGATCACCGCCAGGTCGCAGGCGCCCAGCGCAGCCTCAGCCAGACCCAGCGGATATTCTCGCTCCTGGATGTCCTTCAGGTCCACGTGGATCTGTCGGCGCCCGTCAGGGTCATATAAGATCACCGATTGGGCGGTCTTCTCCAGCGTGCACAACACCAGAGCGTCGTCAACCCCGGCGCGCGCCACTGTACGCCGCGCCATGGCCCCGTTTTCATCGGTTCCAACCAGCGAGGCGAAATCCACACGGTTCCCCAGCGCGGTCAACGCGCGGGCGATATTCCAGCCCACGCCCGACACCGCACTGTGCAATCCATTGAAGGGATAACGCACCGGAAAATATTCCAGCGGGAAGCCGTCGATCGCCACTGTCGTTTCGATATTGATCAACCCAGCAACAAAAATCTGCGACATCTTCGCCCCTACCTCGCTCCTCGACGCCCGAACTGTCGCTCCAGCAAGTCCGCCGAGAGGTGGATCATCGTGGGGCGTCCGTGGGGACAGGTGCGCGGCGATTGACAACGCTCCAGCGCGCGCAGCAGCGCCACCTGTTCATCATGTGAGAGAATCTGACCGCCTTTGACTGCCATACGTTTGCACACCCGGGCGGTGATCATCGCCTCTCTGGCAGCAGCCAGCGGAGTTTCGTCCTCCTCGAATTCCTCCACCACGGCGTTCAGTGCGGCTTCAGGGTCGCCGCCAGCCAGCAGCGCGGGGATCGCCCGCACCGAGTAAGTATTGGGGCCAAAGGGTTCCACCTCAAAGCCCAATCCAGCAAGAATGGGCAGTTGATCCTCCAGCAAACGTGCCTTTTCCGGCGTCAACAGCACACTCACCGGCGTCAGCAGCGCCTGGGAAGGGACACTGGCATCGGCTTGCTGCGCCATCAACTCCTCAAATAGCACCCGCTCGTGCGCAGCGTGCTGATCGATCAAATACAACCCGTCGGGTCCTTCAGCCACCAGGTAAGTCGCGGCCACCTGGCCCACCAGGCGCAAGAGCGGTAAACGCTCGGGGGCATCCTCCGTTCCTGTTAGCAGGCTGATGCGCGGTTGGACAGATTGAACGGGCCCCTCCCAGGTTTTAGGGATCTCCGCTGCCATTTTCCACGCCGGGTCGATCTGGCTGCGGTCCTCTTCGCGCCCGGCGCCCCACCAGGGTCGCATTTCAAGTTCGGTAACCGGTGAATAAGCCATCAGCGCCCGCCGCACTGCCCGCTGGGCCCGCGAAAACACCAGGTCGCCCTCTCTGAAGCGCACTTCAGCCTTGGTCGGGTGCACGTTCACATCCACCGTCTCTGGTGGCAATTCTAAAAACAAGACCACGATCGGGAAGCGTCCAACCATCAACAGGGTGTGATAAGCACGGATAATCGCAGCGCTGACGGCTGTATCTCGCACCCAACGTCCATTGACGAAGACGGTGATTTCCCGTCGGTTTGAACGGGTCAGCGAAATCGGGCTGATAAACCCGTGGATGTGGTAACCGGCTTCCAAGAATTCCAGAGCCAGCATTTGTTTGGCAATCTCCACACCATAAAGGTTTGCCAAAACTTCCCGCCGGTCAGCGTTGCCGCTGGTTTTTAGCGTGGTCTTGCCTTCCATCGCCAGGTGCCAGCGCACGTGCGGATAAGCCAGGGCATAGCGCGTCACCAGTGCTTCGATATTGCGGCGCTCGGTGGTATCTGATTTCAGGAACTTCAGCCGGGCTGGCAGGTTATAAAACAGGTCCTGCACGGTGATGCTGGTGCCCGGCGGCATGCCCAGCTCGACCAATTCGCCCAGTGCGCCACCCTCCACGCGCAGTTTGGCGCCAACCTCAGCATCAGGCGGGCGCGTTTCAACCGTCATGCGGGAAACGGAGCCGATAGAAGCCAGCGCTTCACCTCGGAAGCCCAGTGTCGCGATGTGAAATAAATCCTCCGCTCGGGAGAGCTTGCTGGTTGCATGCCGCGAGACAGCCAATCCGAGTTCCGCCCGAGGGATGCCCCCGCCATCATCGGTCACACAGATCAAACGTTTTCCAGCGCCCAGCACTTCAATGGTGATTTGCTGGCTTCCAGCATCGAGCGCGTTTTCTGCCAGCTCTTTGACCACCGACGCCGGGCGCTCGATCACCTCGCCCGCGGCGATTTGAGAGGCAATATGTTCCGGTAAAATTCGTATGGCCATGCTCTGAATTATAACCGATGGCAATTGTGAATGGATTGTTCGTGAACCGCGTTTTCAGATAAAAAATATCGGCGGTCAAATAATCTCTAACATGCATTCGAAATCGTGACCACCATAACCACTTCAGCCTGGCTCGCTGCATTTGAAAAGGCTCCCTGCAATCCGCCCCAAACTGCCCGCTGTGTCCCTGATATAACGGTGCTCATTGAACCGGGTTGCGTTTTCAGGTTGAAGTCTTCAAGAGCGTCTAGCGCAAGATTTATTGTTTGGGAAAGCGAGCTTTGTCTCAAAGGATAAAGGCTGAATTGAGCCGTTATAAAACGCTTTTCAATCAAATCCTCGCCCGTAAGCAAGGGCAGTAATTCGTTCAATCCTTCAATAATAACATGCGGTTCTTCCTGAATTTCGCATGATCGTTTGATGGCTTCAATTTTTTCCTTTATCGCCTGGGCTTCAAGTGCCGTTAGCACAATTCCTTCTAACATAATCACCTCTTTAACGAATATCCATCACAGCCAAAACAAGAAAACCTCCCCAAGGCAGTTTAGAAGATTTAATAAATAATGGCCACAGTGTCGTTTTGCTTTGCATCATAAACGGTGTACCCAATATTTCTTCCAGCATCTGCTTTAACTCTCCCAAGGTAAACAGCCTGGCGTGCCCCCAAATCGGACCGCCTTTTTTCCGGTATTTCAACCCCAGTAAGCTCTGCCGATTGATTGCCCCCACAAGCATCCCCTGCCGGGCAACGCGCAAGCCTTCACGCAAAGCTGCTTTCACGTCAGGAAAAAATTCAAGCGAAGTCACATAACTCACCAGGTCAAAGGAATGATCTGGAAAAGGCAGCGCAACGGCATCTCCCAAACAGCAAGGCAGATTCTCATATCTTTTACTGTGTTTGATCATCATGAAAGATCGATCCAGCCCATAAGCTTGATAACCCATTTTCTGATACCAATTTGTAAAATAGCCCGTTCCACAACCAATATCCAGGATTGTAGTTGTGCCTGGAAATTTTTCCAAAAACGAGCCTAAAAGCTGCTTTTCCAGGTGAGCCGCTTGTTTACCGCTGGTATGATACCAATGTTCATACTTGCCAGCAATTTCCGGATCATCAAAGGGATTGTACACCGTCATTTATTTCACTCTGATTTTGGAAGGCGAACAAAAGTATGTGGATTCAAGTGATCATCGGGGGGAGAGCCACCATTGTTCACGTCCAAACAAATTGGCTTAACAATATTTCGGAGGATGCTTAATCCTCAAGCACTTCTAATGATTGATGACCTTGGCATCTGGAGCGTTCAAGCTGATTTTACACATTTTCTTTCACCACATCAATCCGGTGAATATTCTTGCCACATGCGAGCCAACTCATCTTCCTCAGGGCGAATGTCAACATAATGGATCACCTGATTTTCTTTGATGAGTTGAACACCCTTGCCAGGGACAGCCTTTCCGATGACTGCATAAGGGATTTGTTTTTCATCTAATTGCTGCTGCGCTTCCTCAATGTGCTCTGCCGAGATCGTTAACGCCAGCGTACCAGAGGAAATCATCTTTAGCGGGTCAAAATTAAAGGCACTGGCAAATCTATCAACAATCTCAGGAATCGGGACGCTTTCATAATCCACCTGCAGCCCAACGCCGGAAAGTTCCGCGATCTCCAACAAGGTTTCCAGCAGCCCGCCACGGGTCACGTCATGCATGGATGTGGCACCATGCTGTGCCAGTAAAAGTGCCTCCGGAATAACGCTGACATTGTTCATCAGCGCCCTGGCACGGTCGATGTCGCTTTCAGTCAACCCCAAGCTGCGCGCTGTATTGCCAAAATCACTTGCCAGGATGCCGGTCCCTTCCAAACCAATCCCCTTGGTGACCAGAATCAAGTCACCCACCTGAGCGCCGCGGGTCAGGATTGGCTTTCGTCCGCCCAAGGTCCCCAGTGCGGTGACCGCCACCAGCGGTCGATCCAGATTAGCGGAGTAGCCGGTGTGACCGCCGATGACGGTTACGTTGATTTCTTTAGCTGCCCTGGCAATTTCCGTCATGATGTTTTTCACCAGCGTTTCATCTTCTTTGTCGGGTACCAACACCAAGGGCAATATCCAGCGCGGCGGCGCACCACAGGTGGCGATATCATTACAAGCCACATGCACAGCCAGCCAGCCAATGCCCTGCACGGCACCCACAATCGGATCAACATGCGAAGCGAGAATATCGCCGCCAACACGCGTCAGGGCAACATCCTCTCCAAATTCTGCACCTAAAACCACGTCGGGATCGTCCGACTTCAACAACGGGAAAACACAACGGTTCAAGACATCTAAAGAAAACTTTGACATTTCACTCCAATAACCATCAGATCATGATTTGATTTATTTCAATCCCGGTCAAGGTCAGGGAAATAGGTCCCTGCAGCCCGCCAAAAGCGAGTTCCATGGCGTTCAACGATTTGAGCCCTGCCGCTGTGCTCCAATTGTTCAAGCGTCCAGCGAATTTCATCAGCCGACCAGGGGCTCAACGCCTCTTTCAGCTCAGATTCTCGCATCGGATGGCGGGTGATGATGCTCACAATCGCATCCACCAGATTCTCCGCACCGCTGAAGTCGAATGCACCTGTTGCCGGGTGAACAATTTCAGCGACATTGCCCAGGATTGCGCGGGCACGCAACAAACCATCTTCGTCGGGCGCTTCAACCCAGGTTTCAACCGGCGGACGGGTCGGCGTGACAATGTGAACTTCATCCGGGTTGATTTGCGTCAGCACTGCGGCAATATCCTTGAGCGCTTCTTCGGAGTCGTTCAAACCCTTCACCAGCATCACTTCCACCCACAGGCGCCCGGCATATTCCTGTCGAAACCGAATCAGTCCATCGACCAAGCGCTCAAAAGAAAGTTCCGGGAGCGCTCGATTAATGCGGCGGTAAAGGTGAGCACTGCCCGCGTCCAGCGAAGGTAAGACTGCATCCGCAGGGAGCAACGCTTCACGCACCTCGGGCAGATATAGCAAACTCCCATTGGTGATCACTGCTACAGGCAGGTCTGTCATCGACTTGACTCCGCGGATCAACTTTCCAACCCCCGCGTGCAAGCAGGTTTCACCAGACCCAACAAATGTGATCCAGTCGATCTCTCCTGCCGCGTGCGCATTTAAGGCTTCCCGTACCTGAGAAAGGATGTCATCCGGGTCAAAATATTCCTTGCGGACGTTCGTCACCGGCTGGCTGCGACCCAACTGGCAGTAAACACAATTCCAGTTGCAAGTTTTCAGCGGAACCGGGTCAATCCCCAGGGATTGACCCAGTCGCCGAGTGGGCACCGGCCCAAAAACACGTTTGTCCATAAAAGCTCAATTCTATGCTGTTTCATGCGTCATGGCGCATGGCCTGCGCGTTCGCGTAAATCAGTTGAACCAGATAATTCACCACTTACTGAGCAGCCTTCACCCAGCAAGCTGGTTTTTCGAAGTAAGTATACTCCATGTGATTGCATCGAAAGCTTCATCCGGCTACGAATAATCGAAGCACCGCAGATGCAAGGTCAAACCACCGGGCTTGCCCTGAGCATCACCTCACCCGTGTCTCAATCACCCGTTCTCGCTCCCTGCCGGGAACCATCGACCGCGACCCAGCTTGCAGGATAAGGGCAATCGCATTAGAATAAGGGCGGTAAGATTCACAATAACCCCAATCAAATAAGGAGCTTTAAATGCTGTATACATTGAAATCAAAAGCAGGCGAGCTGTTAAAAGACAAAATCGCCGTGGAAATTTTGGAAAAATACGTTCCCGGCATCACCAAGAACCCTCTGGTTACTTTAGCCAAACAAATGCCGCTGGAAAAAATCCTGACACTGCCCCAAGCCAAGCAGGCAGGTATCACTGAAGAAATGCTCACCAAGCTGCTCGACGAGATCAACGCCCGCAAGAAATAAATAACAAAGCGCTCCTGCGGAGCCTGAAATGAAGGCCTTGCCGCTTTCTCTCGGAAAGATGGTCAGTTTTGTGCTGGCTCTTGTGTCCCTGCTCTCCCTGGGAGCATGCCGCGCGGCAGAAACGCCTCCTGCTGGGAGCTTTGTCGACCCCGAACCCGCCGATTACGTCCGTCTGCAGCCGATTGTGTGGGAGTATTTTTACAACCTCAAAGCTGCAGTGATCGCCGGCGATATACAAGCCTTTCACTCCCGCTACCCGGCGCTGGCCAGCGGCGAAGACCCCGAGCGCGGCATCAACGCTGAGGCACAGCGCGTAAAAAGCTACCTGGGCTTTGCATTGATCGATGGCGACGTCTTCCCGGAATATTACCAGCGCTTCAAAATCAAAACGGTTGACGACGAGATCCACATCCTGACCCATGGGCTGGAACTCTACGTCTACCGTGATGCGCAGGGCGTCATCAGCAAATCAGGCGGGGAGTTCAAAATCGTGCTCAACTTGCAGCCTTCCGCAGAAGGCTGGGAAATCGTCCAGACCGACGAGGTCACCCTGTCTGAATGGCAGGATTTTCCAGATTGAGCCCACCCGCCGGGCGGCAATTGCCCATAAAAAGGCATGGGACGCAAGGTGGCGCTCATTTTACGGTTGAGAGAAGATATTCACAGAAAAGCAATCGTGCAGTATCATCGAAATAATGAAAAAAAGAAAAAACAAACATACCGATAACTCTGCCCGGATCTGGTCGCCGGGCCGCCCTGACCTTTCGTCCAGAAAGCGAGGTATCTTGTCGATTAATGCCGATCACGTACTGGCGCAAGCCAAAATTGGTTACCAGCTCACCCATGCAGGAGAGCCCATCGCCGAGGTCGTCGATAAACGCCCTCACCAGGTTGAAATCCAGGATTTGCACAACAAACGCTGGTTGATCAACCTGCATCAACTGCAAGACATTGAGCTGTCTGCCTTTATTGAGGACCTGGCTGAAGCCATCACAGCCTATCATCAAAGCACGCCCGAAACAGCCAGTGCACGCGAACCGCTTGAGGACACGTCCCTGGTGGATCAACCGGATGACGGGGAGCAGACCATCGATGATGATGCCCAGCATTCCCGGCGTCACAGCGACCAGGCTGCCGTCATCCCCACACAACCCCTGTTGGCGCGCTACTTCCAGGAAGAATTTATCCCGAAAATGCTGAACCAGATGGACTTTGACCAGGTCCGCTACGGCGACACGTGGTTGATGGACTATAAAGACGGGGTTGAAGCGCACATCCGCAGCCGTTTTAAAGATTATTTCAAGCTTTTCGACGAATTTGGCAAACCGATCTCCTGGCTGAGGGTGGCCGGGTACGCCATCCTTGCCCAGGCACGGCTGGACCATCCCGATTGGCTGATCAATGGTTGATCTCCGCCAGGCTGCGGGGAGAAAGATCGGCAGCGGCAGACACAAACACGACCCGAAAACCCATAAGGCAGCACAATGAACCCCACAAACCAGAACCCATCCAGCGAAGACCTGCCATCTCGACCTGTGCTTAATTCCAGCGAGGTCATCAACCAGGTGATTGAAAGCGGAGAGCAGTTGATGGCTTCGATTCAGGACCTGATCGAATGGACGGATTACGACGTCTCTCAAATCACCGATTACCTCAAGCGTATCGGCAAGTTTTTGGCTGCGGTCATCGAAGCGCATCCCATCACTTACACCGTGGAGGCGCTGACCCATAAACTGGAGCTTGACGAGCCGACCCTGCGCCGACTGTTGCGGGATGTGGGCGTGGAGATCGACCCTGCCGTCAGCAATCCCGACGAGACCGTCACCGAAGACGATATCATTGCGCTGCTGGCGGATCGCGCCGGCTCGCCGGTGGGCGACCGCCTGATGGACCTGCTGCGCGGTGACGGTCCCTACGTCACCTGGTGGTGAACACAAACGTTTCTTGCAATCCCAGTAAAACCCTGCACTCTGCGGACAATTAACAGAGGCGCTTCCAGCGTAAGCCTGTATGGCTTTGCCTTGATATTCGTTCCAAAATAAAACGAACCGAAACGAATAAAAGAATGACTCAGTCTCCGCCATTCCTCAGATCTTCTAAAACTGCGCTCATGGCGCGGTTAAGCGACGCAGCAATGCTGCTGGATTCTCTTCCGCCCAGCATATGGTCGGTGCGCAGCAGACTCGCCAAACGCAACATGGCTTCGCTGACCACAGCCAGGTGCTGGCCGCACACCCTTGTGCGCGGCACTACGCTGATGCGAATTGAGTCCGCTTCAGCTTAACCGCCGCGTTTTACGTCCGGGCTGGGTTGTTTGGATGGGGGTGTTTGTTAATATTGACATAAAGAAAGCTCCTTTCATTGTGCATGCACAATAGACCAGAACATATGTTCTGTTTTTGATAAGAGTATAGCATTAAGGAGGGGAGCTTTCAATCCGTCAAAAGCGGCAAAAAGAGGGGGATTTTCTGCCACAAGCGGCAGCAAAACGACGAAACCTTCACCGAAGATGATAGCATTGCACTGCTGGTTAACCTGGCTGGTTCAAGTGTGGGCGATCGGCTGATTGACCTTCAGCGTGGCGATGGGACATAGGTGTTACATGGTAAGAAGAACTAATTACATTTTTTGTCGAAACTGATATTAATTTTAAAAAAGTTAGTCCCAAATCTTTTTATATAGGTTTGTAAGTCCCCCAATTGCTGTTACTCCACATATAGAATAGTTCCAATACGTTTTTTTATTACTTTTTCGAATTTCTTGCTTGATTAAAAATGTTATCAAAAGTTTTTTATAAATAGCTGTTATTTATTTAGATAATTGCAAATAAACAATTCATTGCCCTTTTTAGCAGAAGCTTTACCAAAATTGTTCATACCATATTGTAATGACCATGGGATTATATGAGCAAAAGAAAAGAGTTCCCTGATCTCATTACAATCGTCATATGTTATCAACCATTTGTGTTCACATTCTCTCATTATTTTAGCAAATCTAAAATGGTCGAAATTCGCATGGAGATCTCCTCCTTTACCGTAAATTTTCGATTCTTTCGTTGAAAAATAAGGGGGATCCAAGAAAATAAACACATTTTCACCAGAAGTTTTAACTACAGACTCATAATCAAAATTCGTGATTTTTATGTCTTTGATTATTTCAACAATTCTCTTCAGTCTAATTATTGAAGATTCTGTAAACCGTTTTTGGAATGATTCTTCAGAATAGCCTCCAGAATCTATTGTGCCAGAAAAAGTGATTCTATTTAAAATAAAGAATCTGACTGCCCTTTCAAAATCTGATAAGTTTTCTCTATTTTCTTTGTAATAGGAAAATAAATCTTTGCCATTTGGATATAATTTTTTCTTTTCTCTTACACTTTCAACAAGGTCAGCATTTTTTTCTTTTGCATATTTCCAAAACAAATAAAGATCAATATTAAGATCATTTATCCAATATTCGTTACCTTTTATTTTCTGTTTAATGCTAATAAAAATAGAGCCACCTCCAACAAATGGCTCACGATATTCAATAAATGAAGGCAACAATGGTATTATTTTCTTTATTGCTCGAGATTTTCCGCCAGGATACCTTAGCGGACTTTTTATATCCATAATTTAACGTGAAATAATCAGAAATTAATTAATCCCTAGAAACATTATATTGATAACATTGTCAATTATTTTGTCCCACTCATAATTTATGAATTTGAAATTGTTTAAAACATACATGCTTTGAGATTGGGAAGTTTTGCATAAAAAATCTTTAATTTCTTCAGCTTCCTCAATTGTTGATAATTTATAAAATATTTTTCGCAATAAATAAGATATTTGACTCTCTGCTTCTTCAATATCGTGAAAATCAATGTTTAAATAATATTGGTTTTTATTTGTGACGGTAAATAAATTTTTAGTCTTCTTTGGCAAATCATTTAACCGTCTGATCATATATGAAACAGGATTTTCATGACCGGTTTTTTGAGCTAGCAAGTTCGAACTATTTACAATTTTTTTATCATTAAGAAAGGGGATGATTATATCAAAAACGATCTCCTCCCACTTAGCACTAACTTCAATAGAATTTAAATCTAGCAATGTGTCAAGATCAAAATTTCTCATTGCAACCATTGCCAAAATAATTACCTGTTCTTTTTCATTCAATGGTCTATTAACAATTGGAAAATCTAAAACATCTTCCTGTATGTGATTAAGGATTTTATTGAGGTCTAAAATGGAATTATTATATTCAATATGATAAATCCCTAATGCCGTTATAACATAATGCTTGTTCGTTGCAGCTATTTCTGATATTTTTATATATTTTTTTTCTAAGAGTGGGGCCAAATCAGCTTCAAATACTCCCTCGAATCTTTGAGCAGCATCAGATAGAACTTTAAATCTTTCATTGCTATTCAATTTATTAATAGTCAGTAGAACCGAATTTTGAATTAATTCTTTTTTTGTTTTTCTCAAGGAATTAATCAAACGTTCATATAAAGCTTCAAGATAATTTGTTGAATTTATGTTCTCAAGAAAATTCATACCAAGTTCTCCACTTCAACATCAGAACTTTTTTGTACAATTACCGCCATCAACAGTTTCCCCTCCTTATACAATTCTACAAGTTTCTCTTTTACTGGTTTTAATGTTTTTTCATCCATCATTGCTACTTCATCAAGTAATGCAATTATTTTTCTATTATCGTTAATAGCTAATTTTGCTAAAAGAAATGCGGCTTGACCTTGACCAGTACCCAAATCTTCAAACTTGATAATTTTTCTATCAAATGTTGTGATTATTCCGGCTTTAATATCAACATTTTCCACCTCATATTCTCTATCAACGTGTTTAAGAGTACCAATTTTTGAGGCTAATAAATTGCCTAAAAGATGTGCATAAATTTTTCCTTGCTCATCCACTATTTCCTTTTTTTCAATCACGCCATTGATATATTTTGTGAATTGTTGAGCAAACTTTCTTTCCAATAACTGAACACTTCTTAGAAACACTTCTAATTTTTGCAAATACGCCCTATATTGATGAGGTTCCCTTTCATTTAACAATATTAATTCTTCTTTCTTTTTTTTAATAACCTCTTTGTATCTACTCAATTGCTCTTTTTTTTCATTGATTTTTTTTCGGTTTTCTGAGAGAAAATCAGATAAACTCTGCTCATTCATTTGCTCATAAAGCTTTAAGTCTGCTTCAAAACTTAATGAAAAATAACGTTCTGGTGCTTTTGAAGGGTCAAACTGATTGTTTATTAGTTCTGTTCGAAATTTATTTGCTAAGTTATAAAATTTTTCTTTTATTTTTTTTGTATCATTCAATTTATTCCTCAAGTAGGGCGTATCAAAACCATTTATGATTTCTCCAACTTTAGGAAGTCTCTTGTATTTTTCGAAAGTGGAAATAGCTCTATTCAAAGCTTTTTCAAATTCTTTTAAATTAATAATAATTTCATCGTACATTTTTAGTTTATTAACAACAGAATCATATTTCTGCAAATCTTCAATAATTCTTTGTCTAAAAACTTCTATTGTTTGATTACTCCCCGGTAAAGTAACATCATTGTATTTTATGTTTGCAATTGTCGATAGCAATAATCTGTATACCTCAATTGTATCCAGATCTTTACTATGCACTTGTTTTTCATATTCATAACCAGTTGAAAAATTTTCTATAAAATATTTGGTTTCTTCTCTCAAAGTCGAATATACTTCCGATTGAGTAATTTCTTTATCTATATTCGCACCTTTCCACAAATTCAAGTGCTCTTTTTCTTTATTTTTAATCAATCTTGTTAAAAGTATTTCGCAATCATGGAATAATTCTGTGACATTCAGCGTTTCATTTTGAAGTTGTTTTTCAATCTTTGACTGATCTCTGGCGCTTTTCCTTCCCTCTTTTTCAGCATTATTCAATTCATTTTCTAGTTCTCTTATTTTTGTCAAATATTCTCTTACTTTTCTGTCATATTCAATATAAAATCTTGTTAGATAATATTCGAGTACTTTTCTTTGATGTTTCTCAAGTACTTTAAGAGAATACTCGATTTCTTGTTGTTGATTCAAATATTGATTTATTTCCTTTTGCAACTCTTCTATTCTATCCAGATCTTTTGAGTTTTGAATGTCAACAATTAACCCATTTAATTTGTTCTTGAATGAAAATATTTTGTCCCTTATTTCGACTTGAGCATTTTTTATATCCTGGAGTATCTGGGGAAGTCTATCCAACGGATTGTAAGGAATATCATAAATGATTCGAAATTCCCTATAGAAGTTTTCTGAACTGAGGGTTCGAACCTTTCCATCTTTCATTATTTCTACAGAAATATCTGTTGTTTCTGGGTTGAGTTTTCTCGAACTCAAAACACACCCAATTATTGGATTGTCAATATTAATTTCAAAAGCGATTCTCTGGTGTTCAATATCAAGAAGACTGGAAATTTTTTTTCGTAAAATCTCGTCTAATTCATCTTCGGATAATTTTTGTCCAAAAAATCCAGTAGCAATAAGATTCAGTAAAGTGCTTTTTCCAGATGAATTGGGGCCTTTAATATAAACAACATTTGCAAATTCGGTTGGTAACAATTCCGGGCGATAAATTACTCTTTCATCTCCCTCATCTCGGTCAATCTGATAATTTATTTTAATCATTTTCACTCTTCTCTAAATCAAAGAGGTATTCTTGAATTATTTTTTCAAAATCGACACCACCCATTAACTTTTCTAAAAGCATTTTCTCTATTTCGTTATCTAATAATTTAGAAAATAATTCAAATAAATCTTTATCATATTCAATTTTTGTCATACAAATCGCCTTTACTTTATTGATTTATACACCTGCAAGTGATAGTGGAAATTTGATAATTTTTAATTGTGGGATATTGTGGATATTAACTAATGCATAACCTGGTTTTAATGATTGAACTTCGTCACTACTGATTTTAAAATGAGCCCCACTGATCCCATCTGAACGAAAATATATTTTAGAATTTACCACATTAGAAATACCTTTTGGCAGATCGCCAGGGTTTTGTGATGAAAAAATCACTCCAATTTCTTGGCTTCGTCCCGTGCGGCATATTGTGTCTAAAACACCTAATGCCTCCCTTGAGCTCTCAGTGTTATAAAACTGATGCACTTCATCAATGATTATTAGAATAGGTATATCACTTCGCTTTTCACTTTTTGCTTGTACTATTCTTTTTAATAAATGCCGTAACAAAATTGAACCAAATTGAATCCCTTTTTCACCAGCAACATTAATTATTGACATTTTCCCTGTAGATAAGATGTCGTCAAAATCTAATGAGTTTGCATCTTGATTGTCGAAAAATTCTAAGGAGGAATTTAAATTTCTTCGTATACTATTATAAGTTCCTTTATGCAGCATTACCCCGGATTTGTCTCCTCGTGAATTCAATGTTTCAAAATAGGGGTTATCTTGAGCTTCTGTAAAGTAAGTAACAAACTCACTAAAAGTTTCGCCTTTTTTTTCATCTCGCCAATATCGAAATATGTCGGGAAGGTTTTGTGCTCCAATTTCTGTAATATTTTGCAATATTCCAGTTAATGCTTCTGGTTCAATTTCTTTAACATTTAATGTGATTCTTTGAGTGATTTCATAAGAAATATTTTTAAATGCATGTATTTGAGTGTTGGCGGGATAATAAATTACACAGTTATCAATCCCATGTGGTTGTTCATCTAAATCCTCCCACTCCTTCTTAATGCTTTCATTGTTTGTGTTTGTGGGCCTATCCATCATAAGAAAATCAGTATCTTTAACATTTATCGCTAAAACAGCGCCTTTCATTTTTTCGACAAAGTACTGTGCGAGATACTTCATTGCAACAGTCTTTCCACTACCAGTTTTACCTGTTATTTGCATTTGGTGGAAAAACATGTCAACCGGTAATTTTGTAGAAATTAGACGCTTTTCTTCATCAACTAGCAGTTGGTTTTCACCTCCATGGATAGTTGCAACAAACACTTTTGGGCCTTCTTCATGCCCCCCCAACGCAAAATTTACTTCTTCCTGAGTTGATCTCCTTGCAACCATTCGAGGTCTTATGAAATCTATTTTTCCATCCGTTCTTTTGCTAATGTTTTTCACTCGGTAGGCTGTTAATATATTTCTGCATGTTTCATCCGCATATAAGCCAGACAATCCCATTTCGATAATTAATGGTGAAGGGGTAAAAGGTTCGAATTGCGAGCTCTCATCAACTCTAAGGAGGAACTTTGATTGTGCTTCATTATCTTCAATTGTTAAATATGAGCCTTTGGGTAAAATACCTGGTATTTCTTCCGTACTCCTTGCTTTCGACACTAATTTAACTTTCCCGTTTTCTTCACCCAATACTATCCAAGCCATTAGTTAACCTCCAAACCTTGTTTGGTCCAATGTTTGAATTAAACTTGAACTTTTTAACAAAATCTCAATATCGAATGTTCTCATAACTTCCCTTGCATATTTTTCTGCAATAGCAATTGGTCTCATTTGTGGGTTCTTTTTATCCCCATGCAATAACAATAAATAATATATCAGATCAAATAAATCAGGAATAAATTCTTTATAAAAAACAAATGTCGATTGGTGGAATTCAATCCTTTGAGGTGTTATGTAATTAAATGGTTTTATATAACAAAATATTTTTGAAAATCTATTGTTATATTTATCTGAATACATAAAAAGGCTTGTTCTTTGCCCCTCTTTTAATGTTTTGTACGCCCAATGCAAATCAGAATTATATTCATAGGATAATTCTTTCATATTGTCAACAATGAGATTACTATCGCTGTTTTTAACAACAAAAACTGGGAAAATATTTTTTTTATGCAATTTTTCAACAAGTTCAATATTATAATGAGAAATGTTTCCACCAATTAATGGTCCGTCAATAAACAATATAGCATTCTCTAGTGAGAAATTTTCAATCAATTGGTTTCGATCAGTTACATAATCCAAATTGGATTCGCTTGATATATCCTCAGTGAATTTTATAAATTTCGATGTATCAGTAATTTTTTTTGATCGTGAGTAAAAATAAAAAGTTATAGTACAAATAGGAACAATTTCTTCATCTAGGAAATAATCCATTGCATGTGTTGTTACATGGGCTTCACCCTCAAGGGTTAAAAAGCGTAGTTTCGATTCATCATAACCCCCAAAGTTGATTTGTTTTGCGAGAGAACACCCCTTCTCAGCATTTAATGTGTGTGCAATGTCTTCATCAACCCTCTTTAAAAAAAGATTTCCTCCCTTTGTAATAAATGGGATATTTATTTCAACAACGCTAGGATTTTGAATGACTCTAGGGTTTATCTTCCTTACTTCATTTAATCTGTCATGAAATCCATCTTGTAGTAGTACTTTATTTAAATTTTCAACTTTTGTCGAATCAAATTTGACATCAAGCATGTATCTATTCATTATAACAACCATAAAATATATTATTTTTAAAATTACATAAGCCTATTTGATAAATCGTCTTGAAAAAATTATAGCATAAATAAGTAGTCTGATTTGAATATTGGACATCTTTCTTATTTTTTAACAAATACTTCCTGTTTTACATGCTTTTCAGATATCCACATTTTCAAAATTCTCTTTCTGCTATTAACTGTCCCCCATCCTTAGCTCCACTTCCATGATGTGCTAAAATTAGACCTGTATGCAGGTTAACGAACATCTCCAGGCGATCCTGGACACGCTTCCCGATAAGCCCGGCTGCTACCTGATGAAGAATGCGCAGGGGCGCATCATCTACGTGGGCAAGGCGGTCAATTTACGCGCGCGGGTGCGATCTTACTTCCATGCCGGCGCCCACGAACAACCGAAAACTCAAAAACTGGTCAGCGAGATCGCCGATATCGAGTGGATTGTCGTCGGCTCTGAGCTGGAAGCGCTGATTTTGGAAATGAACCTGATCAAGCGGCATCGTCCACGCTACAATGTGCGCCTTAAAGACGACAAGCGCTTTCCCTATATCAAGGTGCACTGGGCTGACCCCTTCCCCAAGATCACCGTCACCCGCCAGATGGTCATCGATGGCTCGCGCTATTTCGGTCCCTACACCAGCGTGTGGGCGGTGCACCAAACGTTGGACCTGTTGCGCAAGATCTTCCCTTACCTGACCTGCAATCGCGAAATCACGGTCAAAGATACGCGCGCGTGTTTGTATTACGACATCAAACTGTGTTCAGCGCCCTGTATTGGCGCCATCAACCAGGAGGATTACCGCCAGTTGATCGACGATTTGTGCCAGTTCCTCGACGGACGCACGGAGACGGTCGTCCAGCGTCTGAAACAGGCCATGGATGCTGCGTCCGAAGAGCTCCAGTATGAAAAAGCTGCCACGATCCGCGATCAACTGCAGGCGATCGACCGGGTGGTGGAGCGCCAGAAGGTTGTCAGCAGCGAACAAACCGATTCGGATGTGATCGCCATGGCGCGCGCTGACGGCGAAGCCTGCGTGCAGGTGTTCTTTATCCGCAGTGGAAAACTGATCGGCAGGGAATATTTCATCCTGGAAGGCACCGAGGAAGAAGCCGACCAGGAGGTTTTGGCTGAATTCGTGAAGCAATTTTACGCCCAGGCCGCCTTCGTACCGAACACCGTTCTGTTGCCGGAGGAGCTGGCAGAAGCGAAAATTATCAGCCAGTGGCTTAAGGAGCGTAAATCCGGGCAAAAGGTCGAGATCACTGTCCCACACCAGGATGTGAACCGTGAACTGGTGGAGATGGCAGCCGAGAACGCCGTTGAGACCCTCAACGCCCTGCGCACCCGCTGGGAGGCTGACAAAAACCGCCAGACCGTGGCGCTGACCGAAATCCAGGAGGCGCTGAACCTTTCGGAGCCGCCCAACCGGATTGAATGCTACGACATCTCGACCACGCAGGGGGTAGCCAGCGTGGGCAGCATGGTGGTCTTCGAGCAGGGCACGCCCAACAAGAAGCTCTACCGACGCTTCAATATCAAGTCGGTGCTGGGGCAGGATGACTTCGCCAGCATGGAGGAGGTGCTCACCCGCCGTTTTCGGCGCTGGAGGACCGCTTACGAAGCAGAGAAGGACGTTGGAAAAAAGCCCGATCCCGCTTTTGCCATCCTTCCTGACCTGCTGCTGGTCGACGGGGGCAAGGGGCAGTTGAGCCGGGCGGTCGCCGTGCTGGAAAGCTATAACCTGCTGGATCGGGTGCCAATAGCCGCGCTGGCCGAAAAAGAGGATGAACTGTACATTCCCGGGCAGCACGCGTCAATCACCCTCGAACGGCACTCACAGGGACTGTACCTGCTGCAGCGCATCCGCGACGAGGCGCACCGCTTTGCCATCACCGCCCACCGCAAACGGCGCGGTCAGCAGGGGCTGGCATCCCGCCTGGACGTGATTCCTGGCATTGGACCCGCCCGCCGAAAAGCGCTGCTGAACGCCTTCGGTTCGATTGAGGGCATTAAACAGGCGCCAGCCGAAAAAATTGCCGAGATCAAAGGCATCACCATGGAATTAGCGCAAAATATCAAACTTCAACTGGAATAAGGAGGGATCTTGAGCAAAAAAGCAGAGAAAAAACCAAAATCCTACCGCGTCTACCAGATTGTGATGGCGGTGATCGCCATCATCATGATCCTCTCGTTGATTGCCGCGGCCATTCGCTGGTAAGGTCGCTACGATGCCCGGTTTAGGCTGGCTGGATGTCAGCGACCTTGATTTCAATGCGCTGCTTCTCTTGGAGCCGTTACACGTGGTTTACCTGTCTGAGCGCCAACCGGATGCGGTTATGGGAACCGCGCTGGCTGCCCATCCCGCGGTAAGCTGGTACTTGGCGCAAGTCTACCCGCCCATTCAAGCTTACCTTGATCGCTGCCTGGCGCTGGCTAACCGACATCCCACACCGGAAGAACTGCGTCGGGCGGAGCTGGCTGTGCTGGACACGATGCAGGACTGGCTGATCTATATCCTCGACCCTGCAGGGTATGATCAGCTCCCATTCCTGGGCTGGGATGACGATTCGCTGTTGACTATGATAGATTTCGGCGACTGGGTTGTTCTCGACGTCGGCGCGGGCAGCGGGCGGTTGACCTTTACCGTCGCCCCTTATGCGCGTGCGGTCTACGCCGTAGAACCGGTGGCTCGTTTACGTTGTTATTTATGGGAAAAACGAACCCGACTGGGCTTTGATAACGTTTACCCGATCGATGGCTTGATCACGCGCATTCCTTTTGAGGATAATTTCGCTGATATCCTGATGGCTGGGCACGTCTTCGGCGAGGATTTCGAAGCTGAATACGCGGAAATGTGGCGCGTGGTGCGCCCGGGTGGCACGATTTTGCTGCATCCAGGCACGAATGCCAGCTCTGAAAATGAAGCCCACAAATTTCTTCTGTCCAAAGGGATCGCTTTCGATCTTTTTGAAGAGCCCGGTGACGGACTCAAACGTAAATACTGGCTGAGAGTTGATTAATTATCGCAAACAAAGGAGAAATGCTATGACTGAAAACAAGGGTTACGCGTTTGTCGAATCCACCAAATACCCCTACATCAGCGAATCCGCTCAAAGGCGGGGATTGCCGCAACCGCCCTTTGAATTGCCTCTTGAACCGGGCGCGCCGCTGATCGACCTGCCCGGTCCTGCCGAGATCGACCTAGGCGAATTTGACCTGCGCACAGCCATCGAGCAGCGTGTGACCCGGCGTCATTACACGGAAGACCCGCTCTCGCTGGAGGAGTTGTCGTACCTTCTATGGCTGACCCAGGGCAATAAAACCATCAACGAGCCACGCGCCGTTCCCCTGAAAACCGTCCCCTCTGCCGGATGCCGCCATCCCTTTGAGACCTATCTTTCAGTCAATAAAGTTACCGGGCTGGAAGCGGGTCTGTATCGCTTCGTGGCCAGCACCCATCAACTGGTCGCCCTGCGCACCGATGCGGATTTCAACACCCAACTGGCAGAGGTCTGCTTAAGCCAACGCCACGTGACCACCAGCGCGGTGACTTTTATCTGGGCTGCGGTTCCCTATCGCACCGTGTGGCGCTACTCCGAGCGCAGCTATCGCTATCTCTATCTGGATGCCGGGCACGTGTGCCAGAACCTGTACCTGGCTGCCGAGTCAATCCACTGCGGGGTGTGCGCCATCGGCGCCTTTGATGATGACGGCGTCGATGCGCTGCTGGGCTTCACACCGCCGGAAAGCTTTGTCATCTACCTTGCCAGCCTGGGGAGGGTGGTCTGACCTCGTTGACCCACCCCATTGACACGTGTGTGTTGATCTCTGCCAGCGAAGAATGGCGGGCTTTTCTCCCCCATTTTCCGCAGACACGGATTGAATCCACGCCCTATGGCGATTGTTTCAAAATGGCCGTCGACGGGTACCCGGTGGTTTTCTTGCATGGCGGTTGGGGCAAGGTGGCTGCTGCCGGGTCGACACAGTACGCCATTCTCCGCTGGAGCCCGGCTCGGATCGTCAATATCGGCACCTGTGGTGGATTCCATGGTCAGGTCGAGCGTGGCCAGGTGATCCTGGTTGCGAAAACCATCATTTACGACATCATCGAACAAATGGGTGACCTCGATGACGCCATCCGCCACTACACCGTTGATTTCGACCTGACCTGGCTGCCGAGCCCGACGCCTCAACCGGTGACGACGGGAACCATTGTCTCTGCCGATCGAGATATCGTCTCCGCAGATATCCCCAACTTGATCCGGCGTTACAACGCAGCCGTCGCCGATTGGGAATCCGGTCCAATCGCCTGGATTGCCCGGCGCAACCAGGTCCCCTGCCTGATTCTGCGCGCCGTCTCGGACCTGGTGAGCGAATCCGGTGGCGAAGCCTATCAGGGCGACGATTTCTTCCAGAAGCAATGTAAGCCGCTCATGGCAGAATTTGTGCGTCACCTTCCGGCCTGGCTGAAGGCGTTCCGCCAATAAGCGCGTCAAACAGCAACTTTAGCCCATTCGCACAGGAATCTCACTTGCCCACAAGGCTGTTAGGGAAGCCGGAAGCCGCTGTTTGGGGGTATGGGGTAAAATCCAGGTAGATTAAACGATTAATGCGCATTTTATTAACATGAAGGAGTTTAAAAATGAAAGAATTTACATTAGATGAAGCGCTTGCCGTAGCACAAACCCTGGGGATTGACTTCAGCAAAGCGGGGTTCACGCCAGAAGAATTTTTAGAAGGGATGAACATCGAGCTCGAGCATGGTCTGGTCGATCCGGAGACCAATGTGACGAATGACGACCCGCTGGTAACAGGGAAGATTGCCATGGCGCATTTGAATGAATTCCCCGAATATTATCATCCGGATGTCGGCCTGGAAGCCTGGGAACATGCTGTTGAAGCGTACAAGGGCGATCTCAAGGGTAAGAAAATTCAAATCGTGTGAGGATTTTAAATAAAAGGCAAAGTTGAACCATTTCTTTGCCTTTTATTGATCAATATTTCATCTACCGCAATATTAGCTTCTCAGCTCATGCTTAACTTTGGTGCTGTGAGCCTTCTGCGTCATTGATTAACTTATCGCGCGTCGAAACCTGCCCACACCGGGCAGGTTTTCCTCTTAAACGGTAAAAATTGTCTCAATTCCCCAAGCGTGCCCGTTCTTCTGCCACAATGCTTTCGTCGAGCTTTTTAAACAGCGGTGCAGGCTGCTTAAAAGCC
The DNA here is from genome assembly GCF_900184705.1 of Brevefilum fermentans. Classification (NCBI taxonomy): domain Bacteria; kingdom Bacillati; phylum Chloroflexota; class Anaerolineae; order Anaerolineales; family Anaerolineaceae; genus Candidatus Brevifilum; species Candidatus Brevifilum fermentans. The sequence goes on from NZ_LT859958.1 coordinate 1,869,370, forward strand.
TTCCCGGGAACCAACTCGATCGGCTGCCATAGGTCTTCTCCCGTGGCAGAAAGCGATTCACCCGGCTCATACAGCAGCACCGTGTGGGTGCCCAGGTCATCTTCAATTTCGCGAGTCACCAGCTGCCCAAATATCGGCTGCTCATGTCCCAGGTAAGCATGCAATTTCTCGCAGGTGTGGGGTAAAAACGGGGCGAAGATGATCTTCAACCAATCAATCGCCTGCATCGCCGTGTAAATCGACTTAGCCGCTGCGTCCTTATCCGTTTTAATTTCAAACCAGGGTCCGGTACTGTCCAGGTACTTATTCACCTCTCCAGCCAGGCGCATCGCTTCCAAAAGCGCCGCCCGCAGCTTGACCGCCTCTAAATAGCGTTCCATGGTTTTAAAGCCGGCACGAATGGTCTGCAAGAGTTCCAGGTCGCCTTCCCGCAGCGCATGCGGAATCGGAACAGTGCCATCCCAGTGTTTGAAGGCAAACGACAGCACCCGGTTAACAAGGTTGCCCCAGGTGGCCACCAGTTCATTATTATTGCGCTGGTAGAATTCCTCCCAATCCCAATCGGAATCGCGAGTTTCTGGCATGTTCACCGTCAAAATATAGCGCAGCGGATCCGGGTCATAACGTTCAAGGAAATCCAGCCCCCATACTGCCCAATTGTGGCTGCCGGAAAGTTTTTTCCCTTCCAGGTTCATGAACTCATTCGCGGGCACATCATAGGGCAGCACCAGCGGTTGAGGGTCAGTTGCGCCCATCTTCTCGTCGAAGGAGTCACCCACACCAATCAGCTCAGCCGGCCAGATGATGGCATGGAAGGGGATGTTATCCTTCCCGATGCAATAAAAAGCACGCGATTTTTGGTTTGTCCACCAGTGATGCCAGGCCTCAGGGTCATCATGCAGCTGGCTCCACTCCACCACACTCGAAAGATAGCCAATCACCGCTTCAAACCAAACGTACATGCACTTACCTTCCCAGCCTTCAACCGGCACAGGCACGCCCCAGTAAAGATCACGGGTAATCGGTCGACCGCGCAATCCACTCGTTTCAATTTGCCCCAGGGATTGGCGGATCACATTCGGACGCCAGTAGGATTGCCGTTCACGCAAAAACTCGGTTACCGGCTCTTCCAGTTTTTCCAGATCAAGATAAAAATGGGTTGTCTCACGCAATTCAGGGGTCGATCCGTCAATCCTGGACTTTGGATCAATGAGCTTTTCAGCTTCCAAAAGGTGACCGCAATGATCACACTGATCTGAACGAGCGCCGGTCTTTCCACAAAAATAGCAGGTGCCCTCCACATAGCGATCGGGCAAAAACCGTTCTTGTGCTGGAGAATACCACTGTTTCGATTCCTCCGTGTACAGGTAGCCGTTTTCTTTCAGCGATAAAAACAGCTTGTTGGCAACATCAAAATGAGTGCGGGTATGGGTACTGGTGAAAATATCGTAGGTCAACCCCAGCTTTTGAAACAATTCAATAAACCCGGCGTGATAGCGCTTGTAGACTTCCTCGGGCGTGGAATTATCTTCGTCAGCGCGCACGGTGACCGGTGTTCCATGTGAATCGGAACCTGAAACCATCAACACATCCCGCCCGCGCAGACGGTGGTAACGGGCGAGGATATCTGCAGGTAAATACGAGCCGGTGATGTTTCCGACATGAATTTCAGCGCTGGCATAGGGCCAGGCGACAGCCACTAATACAGGTTGTGTCATTTTTTACCTCATTTCATGGTTTGATTCCGCTGTTAGCAATAAAAAAGCTGGCCTCAGCCAGCCGCTCTCCGGAGGTGACGTGACACCTCGTGTTATGCTCCTGGCAAGCATAACATCGGAGACCAAAACATGTACATGATGAAGAATTGGTTAATCATCGTAGAAGAATTATACAAGATTATAAAAAATCTTTCAACTGCCTGGCTTTATACGGGTGTCTGAGCTGCCGTAAAGCTTTGCCTTCAATTTGTCGGATGCGTTCGCGGGTCAAGCCAAACTTTAAACCCACCTCTTCCAGGGTATAAGCCCGACCGCCATCCAAGCCAAAGCGCATGCGCAAAATGCGGGCTTCTCGCGGTGTTAATGTCGCCAGAACCTCATCGATTTTCTCATGCATCATTGATTGGTAGGTCACATCAATTGGCGAAGGATTCTCTTCGTCTTCAACAAACATGCCCAGATCAGATTCCTCATCATCGCCAACGGGCGTCTCCAAAGATAGCGGGGGCCAGGAGATGCGCATGATCCATTGCACTTTCTCCACACTGAGATTCAACTTTTCGGCGATCTCCTTTGCAAGTGGTTTCCTTCCCAAACTTTGTTCTAACTCATGATGGACCCGGAACAGCTCCCCGATTCGGTCAATCATGTGCACTGGAATGCGGATCGTCCTGGACTGGTCGGAAATAGAACGTGTGATCGATTGGCGAATCCACCAGGTGGCATAAGTTGAAAAACGAAACCCGCGTTTATAATCGAACTTTTCCACCGCTTTGATCAGCCCCAAATTGCCTTCCTGGATCAGATCTAAAAACGGTATCCCCCTGCCGATATAACGTTTGGCGATTGAAACTACAAGGCGCGTATTGGCTTTTATCAGATGCTCCCAGGCTTCCTCGCCTTCTGCAATCAACAATTGCAATTCGGCAACACGTTCTGGTTGAGCATCATTATCAATGCTTGCCAGTTCAATTTTTGCTAGCCGTCCCTGCTCTATTCGTTGAGCAATTAATTGTTCTTCTGGCATTGAAAGTAGCGGTTCCTGAGACATTTCTTTGAGATACAGTCCGATTGTATCTTCAGTGCCTTCAAAGGGTGATGACACTGGGCTTCGACCGCTGCTCATATCGCCCTTGTTATCGAGCAATGCTGGGGAATCAATAATTTCAACCCCCTGATTCCGCAAATACACAATTACAACCCGTATTGATTCGTGATCATCGTCTTCATTTGGGAAATAGACCATTAAATCGTCGATGGTCACATAACCCTGTTTATCTGCGAGTGAAAGCAGGGCATCAATAATTGCTTTAACTTTCTTCCTACAAGGATCGCTGACCACTGCTTCTTCTCCGGCTTGATTGTGGTTGATGTTAATTCACGCCTACCCCCACCCGCGAACCCGTGATTAATGCGTCTCCTGATCAAAGGTCACGGATTGGGAGCCTTCCGAGGATTGGTGTTCGCATGTCGTTAAATTAAGATCAGCACCACAGACAACACAGAGCCCCTGGCAATTGCTGTCACACAAACGCTTAATGGGCGTCGCTAAGATTAAGTATTCTCGAAACAAGGGGCCCAAATCAAGGTAGCCATCATTAGGAAGGATTAAATCCTCCTCTTCGCGATGGCGCGTCATAAACTGGTACAATTCTTCAAATTCGGTCTCAACCGGCAGGTAGATTTCTTTCAGGCAACGGACACATGAGGTCAAAACCTTCGCCCCTGTCTTAACCTGCAGCAAAATCCCTTCGCGAGTTCTTGAAAGACGCACCACGCTATGTAAAGCTTGTATTGAAAGGTCATCGACAACGATTTCATCAATGTCAACAGGGACTTCATGGCTGGAGCCAATGGCCTTGTTGTACATATGACCAACGTTCAGTCGCAAAAGGTTATTGCTCTTGTTCACAGTATATCACTCAAGAAACGATTGGGTAAAATCAATTCAGGCAGAATTATAACACGGCGCCTCATAAACATCAAACCTTATTTGGAGAGTATGATAACAAATGGTATTGAATAATCGGTTGATGAATGAAAACAATCATTTTTGACATTTGCGATTATTATGAATATTATAATAATTCGTTGGGCAACCCTTCGCGTAACGCTCCCTGTGCTCTGCAAGGGCAGTGAGCTGTGGTTGCCCTGCACATCGGTCATCTTCGGGTTGGGCGGACATAGCTAAAAATTCTTTGAGTGCTACGCTAAGGTCTATCCCGATAAATGATACTAAATCAAGAACAAATCAATTTTAAACGCTCACTATGATAATTTAGGTATTTAATAAATGAACATCACCACCGCAAAGCTGGTCATCGCTTCAGGAAACTCGGGGAAAATCTTCGAAATCAAAGCCATTCTCTCTCACCTCGAAATCGACATCGTCACCTTTGAAGACTGTGGAAATCGCATTGATATTGAGGAAACAGGATCCACCTACTTTGAAAACGCGCGGATAAAAGCGATGGCTTATCTTACAGAAACAGGTCTGCCCGTGCTGGCAGATGATACCGGGCTGGAAGTTGAGGCGCTGGACGGCGCGCCAGGTCTTCATTCTGCCAGGTTTTCACCCACGCAACCGGCAACGGATTCCGATAGGCGCAGGTATTTATTGTCACAACTGGTAGCCAAACCTCAGCCCTGGAAGGCACGTTTCGTTTGCACAACCGTACTGGCTCTACCGGACGGCGAAATCATCACGACCACGGGTTGCTGCCAGGGATTGATCGCCCCTGAAGAACGCGGTTCCAGAGGGTTTGGCTACGATCCGGTATTTTATATCCCTGAATACAATGCAACTATGGCCGAACTCTCAGCCGATATCAAGAACCAGATCAGCCACCGCGCCAGAGCCCTCGCTGCCATGATCCCACATATCCAAGAAAAGCTCATTTCAAGATAAGCGCATTACCATTTATTTCGATGCACCCGCTGCGCATTGAAGCGGTCAACCGGTTCAGGTACCGATTCAGGGTGCCCAATCGCAACCAGCGCCACTGGTCGAACATCTTTTGGTATCTCCAGCAGGGATTGCATACCAGACACGCGCACCGAATCAGGAAAGATCCCCAGCCAAACCGCGCCCAATCCCTTGGCATGAGCTGCCAGCAGGATATTTTGCGTTGCCGCTGAACAATCTTGCAGCCACGAAGCGCGTTTTGATTCCAATTTGCGATCACTACACACCAGGATCGCCAGCGGTGCATCCAGGAGCATTTTTGAATAGGGATGAAATTTGGGGATGGCGTGTAATTTTGCCCGATCGTCAATCACAATAAAATGCCAGGGTTGTTCGTTCCTTGCTGATGGTGCCTGCATGCCAGCCCTCAACAGGTCGTGCAGGTCCTCTTCGGAAACCGGCTCGTGTTTAAAATTGCGCACACTGCGGCGAGTGTAGATTGCTTCTAAAGCCTCCATTAAACCACCTTTCGATCATCTGAAAACCCAATCGCATCCACATAGGATGACATAAATTCCGGATCTGTTGTCAGTTCAATATAAGATATTTTTGCCAAAATCGTTTCAGCTTTCTTGCGGCTGTCGTTTGAAAGCAGCATCTCCAGCGCGCCTGCGCCAGCCGCATTGCCGATCTGTTGAAAGCGTTGAGCGGGAAGCGTGGGAAACATACCAATTTTAACGGCAGAATCCAGATTTAAATAGGTGCCAAATGCCCCTGCCACGATGAATTGATCGATTTCCTCAGCTTTCGTCTCAGTTGCCCTCAGCAGGGCGTTAATGCCAGCTCGAATGGCTGCCTTGGCTAATTGGATCTCGCGGATATCTCCGCGTGTAACCAGGATTTCTTTTCCCGTGCCCGATTTTGCAGCAGGAACCAGGATGATCGCGTCACCCTTTGGCAAAAGGACTTTGCGAGCCGCGCGTTTTGTGAACCGCCCGGTTGAATCTATCTGCCCGCTTTCCAGCAAACCCGCAACGACATCCAGTATTCCCGAACCACACAAACCGACTGCTGGTTGATTTTCGATGGTTGCCAGATGCCAATCGCCATCATAAAACTTGGCTCGCTCAATCGCACCGGGTGCAGCTCGCATTCCAGCATGAATATGAGCGCCCTCAAATGCCGGCCCAGATGCACACGAGCAGCTCACCAACTCTCCATCTTTAAGTAAACTGACCTCGGTGTTGGTGCCAATATCGAGTGCCAGGATCACGCCCTGTCGACCAAGGATATCGCTGGCTAACAGCATCGCAAGGTGATCCGCTCCAACAAACCCGGCAATGTTCGGCGGCATATAGACACGTGCGCCAGGAGCTCCAACCAGGTCGACCTCACGTGCCGGAAAATTCAACGCCTGGCGAACGGCGGGAACATAGGGCGCCTCGCCCAACTGCCTGACAGGCAACCCGGCATACAGGTGCTGCACCGCGGTATTGCCCACAACAACAAAGTCCATGATCTGGTCAGGGTTAACTTGGGCAGATGCGCATAGACTGCCGACAAGTTGATTGACCCATTCGACCAGGCTGGTTTGCAGTGTTTTTTGTTGGATTTTACCCTGGTTAGCGTAAGCAATTCGGCTGATCACATCTTCGCCGTAACTGATCTGCGGGTTCATCGATGCTGATTTTGCCTCAATTTTCCCGTTGAATAAATTCACCAGGAAAGCAGCCATTTTTGTGGTGCCGACATCGACTGCCACGCCATAACAGTCCTGATCTTCTCTCAAAAATCCAAGTATCTCTCCCGCTCCATTAAAAACAGCCACAGCGGACCAATCCTGCTCGCGCATTTTTATTGAAAACTGGGTTAATACCGACAGGCTGACATCTCGGCATGCCTCACCGCTATTGGAGAGTAACTCGCTAAATCGTTCCCAATCTGCGCGCAAATCATCCTGAGCCGGCACAGGCAGGGAGAACTTTTCCAGGTGAAGATTTGTCGCAAGAACAATCTCTTTCGGAAGTCCGTCGATTTGCAAACGTTGCATTGTCGTCAACGATTCGGGCGGCAATTCGATTCTGGCGTCACTGCACGGAACGGTCATACACGCCAGGCGCCATCCCTGGGCGAGCTGATCAGGGCTGAATTCGTCTTCCTCTTCAGGCTGGACAGGATTCAGTTCTCCGTCAATGCAGCGAATTTTGCAAGAGCCGCAGACACCCACGCCGCCGCATAACGCGGCAATTGAAATGCCTGCCTTTTGCGCCAGTGCGAGCAAGCTTTCTTTACCATTGGTAAAAACCCGCGAGCCAATCGGTTGAAAATCAATACGGTATTCAGGCATCGGATGTTCTATTTTTTATAGCCAATCATGCGCAAGAAATTTTTTCGCCAGGTGATGTCTTCTTCACCTTCAATGCCGCGCGAACGGTTTCCATCCGCCACGCCTAAGATCGCGCGTCCTTCACCAACATCCATCACTACCACATCCGTCGTATTGGCGGTGGCACAGAAGATGTGACAGACTTCCGGCACAGCTTTGACTTGGTTTAAAACATTGATCGGGAAAAATCCTTGTCCTAAAAAAATGATGAACGCATGGCCTGCCCGCAGCTCACAGGCATTTTTTTTAGCCAGTTCAATCATAGCTTCATCGGTGCCGCTCCAACGGACCAGGCACTTGCCCGACGCTTCACAAAACGCCAGCCCGAATTTTATCCCCGGCACACTGGACACCAGGGCTTCGTGGATATCCTCGACGGTTTTAATAAAATGCGACTGACCGAGGATAAAATTGATCTCCTCTGGCTTTTCAATCCTGATATTTTTCACGTCCATGACTGCTACCTCCTTTGATGGTAGGCTAATTTTAACATGTTTCGTGCATCACCTGGCCTGTTTGCCAAAGTTACGAATAATAAAAAGGCATCCCAATGTGGATGCCTTAATCAGATTAACAACGGGTATTTACTTTAAGTATTTAAATCTTTATGCGCCCCAGAAAGTGCACGCACCTGTTCCATGGCATGGTAGGAAGACCTGACCAGGGGAGCACTTTCAACCCACCGAAATCCGATTTCCAGTCCAAAGCTCTTTAATGCCTCAAATTCATCCAGGGTGTAGTAACGCATAATGGGAAGGTGCCTCCGGCTGGGCTGTAAATATTGCCCAATGGTGAGGATGTCCACACCCCAGCTGCGTAAATCGCGCATCGTTTCCTGAACTTCTTCAAAGGTCTCGCCCAGTCCCACCATGATGCCTGCTTTGGTTAGCACATCGGGGTCTAATTGTTTGGCAGCGGTATGAATAGCCTGTGACCACTCATAACGATCCTGAGGTTGTACACTTTTGAATAAACGCGGCACTGTTTCCACATTGTGGTTAAGGATTTCAGGACGGGCAGCCATCACGATCCGCAAAGCTTCAACACTGCCTTTGAAATCGGGGATCAACACCTCAACGGAACATCCTGGTAATAATTGCCGAATGCGCTGGATGATCATGGCAAAAATTGGTGCGCCCCCGTCCCGGCGTTCATCACGGTTGACGCTGGTGATCACCGCGTGCCTGAGGTCCATTTGCTTCACAGCCTGGGCAACACGTTCGGGCTCTTCCCAATCTATGAATTCAGGGCGCCCATGTTTAATATCACAAAACCTGCAGGTGCGCGTACACACATCGCCCAAAATCAAAAAAGTGGCGGTTCCGCTGCCCCAGCATTCGCCGATATTCGGACAGCCGGCCTCCTCACAGACCGTATGCAATGCCTTGCTGCGCATCAGGCGTTGTAGATCTTGATAATTCTCCCCATTGGGCGCACGCACCCTGATCCAGTTTGGACGCCGAACGGGTGTGGTATCAATCACCTTTGGATCTATACGATTTCTGGTCGGATTTGTCGACATTTGAACCTCCAACGAAAATTATACTCCCGTGCACCGTTAACAGAAACCAGGCAAAGTGAAACTCAAAAAGATGCTGGTATTTTTTCAACGGTCCGTTCGCGCGGGCTGCCAGGGGCCTGTCCCCATCAATTTTTAGATTAATCCGCTTCTATATTTGGGGTTTCCTCGACCTGAGGCTCAATCGGTACCATCAGCCACATAACCAGGTAAATCAGGATGCCTAATCCGCCAGAGAATGATAAGACGGCAAACAACACCCGCAAGATCACAGGGTCAATCGACAGGTGCTTTCCAAGTCCGGCGCAAACGCCAGCAAGGCTGCCTTCAGACGGGATTCGATATAGTTTCTTAACTTCCATGTTATCCAACCTTTCAAGATGACTCTCTGGGTCTGTTTTCCATTATTCGTCCACTTTCTGGAAAAATATTGCATCCAGTTGATAAAGTCAGGTCTGGATCGCCGCTTTTTGATTAATCATACCCAGTATAGCCCAGAAGTGGTATAAAATAAGGTTGGAATTATTGACCAATAGAGGCACACACGATGGATTATCTTAAATCAACCTGGCGCTTGATCAACCATCCACCGGCAAAGGGTTCCTGGAATATGGCTGTGGATGAAGCCATCCTGGAAGCGATCTTTACCGGAGAAGCTTTGCCAACATTGCGGCTTTACGCCTGGCAGCCTGCCTGCCTGTCATTGGGACATGCCCAGGCTTTTTCTGAGGTCAACACCGAGCAAGTGAAAGCCAATGGTTGGGACATTGTTCGTCGCCCAACCGGCGGCAGGGCGATTCTGCATGTGGATGAGCTGACCTATTCTGTGATTGTGCCCTTATCCGAACCTCGAGTCAGGGGTGGTGTGCTGGAAAGTTATTTGCGGCTTTCAGAAGCACTGCTCGAAGCGCTACGTCTGCTGGGTTTGAACCCGCAAGCCAATCAACAGCCTTCGAACCAGAATTCGAAAACGCCCAACCCGGTCTGTTTTGAGGTTCCTTCCAATTACGAAATTACAGTCAATGGGAAAAAGCTCATCGGGTCCGCTCAAGCTCGCCGGAAAGACGGTCTCCTTCAGCATGGGGCGCTGCCCCTGTATGGCGATTTGACGCGCATTATCGACGCGCTGAATTTCCCTGACCCGGCTGCTGTGGAAAAGGCAAAAGAACGGTTATTAGCCCATGCAACCACGGTTGAGAGCGAATTGGGATTTGCCATACCATGGGAGCAAGCCAGCCAGGCATTTCAAGATGCCTTCTCACAGGCCTTGAATCTGGACCTGGAACCGGCTGACCTCACTGAAAAGGAGTTGGCACGAGCCAAAGAGCTTGTCAACGAAAAATATGCCCATCCATCATGGACGGAACGGATTTAATCCCTGATGCCCAAATCATCTTATCAGAGCTACCGTCAATGGGTGTTGACCACAATGCTGATCGTTATGCTTGCGCTGTTGACAGCCTGCACACCTAAGGAGGAGGCCTCCACACCAACACCCTCTCCGACCTGGACGCCAGACCAAACCGCCACGCCCAAACCAACTGCCACGCCTCGACCAACAGCCACGCCAACCCTGCCGCCCTTGGGCGAAGCAGGCAACCCCGTCACCTTTGGCTTCGTGCTCCCTCAACTTGCCAATGCAGACCTTGCCGCGAAAGACCTCACCGACCTGTTAAGTGGTGAAACCGGCTATGCTATGGAGGTACTGCTCTATCCAGATTTTGAATCGCTGTCAACAGCAATACTCCAAGGCGAAGTTGATTTATTTTGGGTTAATCCGCTGGAATACCTGTACCTGAATGAACAGGGGTTCGCCGAGGTCATGCTGATGACCAATCACCAGGGCGTCTTTTCTTACGGAGTTCAGTTCATAGCCAATATGTACCGTGGGTTTGAGTACTTTTTCGACCCCGAAACCAATGAAAACACCGGCGATATTCTGCCCGCCCTGCAGCAATTTGCAGGGACTCGCCCCTGCTTCCTGGATCCCCATTCAACCCCCGGTTATTATGTGCCCATGGGATTGTTAGCGATTACCAGTACGCCAACCCAGGATCCCATCTTCGTTTACAGCTACAATGCGATCATTCGGGCAATTTATATTCAGGGCATCTGCGATTTTGGCGTCACCTATGCGCTCACGGGCGATCCGCTGACCTCCAGCGATATCATGTTCAACCTTCCCGATGCCCAGAACCAGGTTTTTGTCGTTTGGAGATCGGATGGACTGATTCCCAATGTCAGTTTATCCGCATCCCCTAACTTGCCTGTTTTTATGCGTTTTCGAATCGAGGAAGCCATGCTGCGGGTTGCAAACAGCGCGGACGGTTTATATATCATCAGTTCCGCTTTGGACTATCAAGTTGAAGCCCTTCGCTCAGTAGAAGACAATTTTTACAATGGGTTCCGTTCGGTTATTTATCCCCTGGCATTGGATTTACAGGCTCTCACGCACACCGCGCCCCAACAATGAATTACCTCCGCCGCTTTCTTCTGATCGTTTTTCACAGCATCCTGTATATCTTCATCGGCGCCTTCTTCCTTGTTGGCTTAATCCGAACGGGGATCCTGATTCACAGCCGACCAAAGACCTTTTTACCAGAGGATGTCCCTGAAGCCCCTGTCGCTCTGGTTCTGGGCGCCGGTCTCAACCGGGATGGATCGCCCGGCGTTGTTCTACGCGACCGGGTTGAAACAGCAGCAGAGCTTTATTTTTCAGGAAAAGTTGAAAAGCTTTTAATGAGCGGTGACAACGTTTCGCAATATTACAATGAACCCGGAGCCATGTTCGATTATGCCCTGTCTTTAGGCGTCCCTGATGAAGATATCGTCCTGGATCCTGCGGGGATAAGGACTTATGATAGCTGTTACCGAGCCCGAGATATTTTTGGTGTCAATCAACTGATCATCGTTACCCAGGCTTTTCACTTACCCCGGGCTTTATTCATTTGCAACGCTTTGAATATCGAAGCTTATGGCGTCAGCGCGGACGATGCCAACTACAACCGTCGCGGGTATATCTTCTGGTGGGCGCGGGAAATACCTGCCTCCAGCGCGGCGGTTTGGGATGTGTACTTTGCCCGGTCCACACCAATTCTCGGTCAACCCGAACCCATCTTCCCCTGAATCCGACTTTTTCCAATCATCATTAATAAAAACCAATTCTGGCATCAATATTGCAATGAAAGGACAAACCATGAACAGAGATCAAGCATTAACCATTTTGCATCAATACGTCAAGAACCCTAACCTCATCAAACATATGCTGGCTGTTGAAGCCGCAATGCGTTTTTATGCCCGCAAATTTGGCGAAGATGAGGAAAAATGGGCTGTGACCGCATTATTACACGACTTTGATTGGGAAATTCATCCCACCATGGAAGAACATCCCCTGGCTGGTGAATCTATTTTGCGGGACCATAAGGTTCCAGAAGATATCATCCGGGCAGTCCTCAGTCATGCGACCCACACGGGAATCCCTCGAGAGACGCTTATGGAAAAAGCGCTGTTCGCCTGTGATGAGGTGACCGGCTTAATCACTGCCGTTGCCCTGGTCAGGCCTTCAAAAGCTTTATATGATCTTAAACCAAAATCTGTGAAGAACAAATGGAAGGACAAATCCTTTGCTGCGGGCGCCAATCGGGAAGAAATTGAGCTGGGCGCTGCAGAGTTAGGAATCGATCTCTGGGAACACGTCGCCAATGTGATTGAAGCCATGAACGGCATTGCTGAAGACCTCGGCCTGGCAGGGACGCCACAGGATCATTAATCAGGACAAATACCATGGAGCTTAAAGGCAAAGGTTATTATATTTGGAGGTTGAAAAATTGCGAAAAGGGCAACCCCGATCGCATCGTCGACCTGGCGCGCGAAGCCAAATTATCACATGTGTTGATCAAAATTGCTGATGGCGCCTTCCCTTACAACGTTGACCTTGAAAGCGGCTTTGATTACGTCCGGCCTGTGATTAAAAAGCTCCAATCTCACAATATCGCCGTTTGGGGATGGCAGTACATCTATGGAAATCATCCCGATCAAGAGGCGCAAATTGCGGTTAAACGCTCGATTGAGCTGGGTGTCGATGGTTATGTGGTCAATGCAGAACATGAGTTCAAACAACCCAAAAAAGCTGCTGCCGCCAGCCGTTATATGAACATCCTGCGCAATAATTTGGGCAGTCTGCCCATAGCCCTCAGCTCATATCGCTTCCCTTCGTATCATCCTGATTTTCCCTTCAGTAATTTTCTTAAACGGTGCGATTACAACATGCCCCAGGTTTACTGGATGAAATCAATCAATACGGGGGGCGCACAATTGCAACGCTGTATCAACGAATACAACCAGATCAAGCCCTTCAGGACGATTGTCCCTACCGGTCCGACTTTCAAAGAACATGGCTGGATACCCCAAGAGAACGATGTGACCGAGTTCCTGCAGGTCGCCCAAAAGTTAAACCTTCCGGCTGTCAATTTCTGGTATTGGGAAGGTTGTCGGCGTGATTTACCAAAATTTTGGGATCTCGTTCGTAATTATCGTTATGAAAACTCCACAGCAGGCAATAATTTTCTCAGTCAATACTTTGCAGCCTTGAATAGCAACAACCCGGACAAAGTCATTAAGTTTTATCACAGCAACGCGGTTCATATTCGCTCTGGAGGTGCCATCGTCGGAAAGCCGGCAATCCGAGAGTGGATTACCAACCTGATGGAAGAACATACAGGACAAAAATTCATCCTTCTTCAGGAAAATGTCGATCGTCATATCCATAATTTTCGCTGGCAGGTACAAAAGCCAAATGGTGGCGTGACTGAAGGGCGCGACACGATGGGCGTGATCGACAACACCATCCGATTTCATTATTCGATTATCCAGCAGCCATAACCCGGGCTTTTCTGATCGTCAGCGCTTATTTTCCTACCAATGAAATCGCATCCAGCGGCACTGTCATTTCCAGGATCTCATCACCCTTTTTGACATCGATTACAACCTCGCCTTTTTGTGCCCGGGTGCGGCTGGGGGCATCCGTCACCCGCAAGAGGCGGCTGGCTGCCTCTTTAAAATGCACCACACCGTTGGATGTGAGTATCCCGATCATTGACCCGGCAATATGCTCATCGTCTGGCAACCTCCAGGCAATCACCCCCAATCCATAGCGCCCCTGGAGTGGGAATTGAGAGGGTTCTATCCGTTTTGCTTTGCCGCGATTGGTTACCAACAAAATTTCACCGCGTAGTGAGGCATTGCCCCCACCAATAACCTCATCATTTTCGCGCAGTTTAATGCCATTCACCCCGGCGGCGACCAAGCCCATGGGCCGCACCTCCTCCTCGTTGAAGCGGATTCCCATGCCCAATTTGGTCGCCAGGAAGATCGTCTGGTCGCCTTTGGTCAACAATAAGAATTTCAGGGCGTCACCGTCATTAATTTTTACCAATGTAAACAAATGCGCGGAGGGACCCGGGAGTTCGCTCAGTGCAGAGCGTTTGACCATGCCCATCTTGCTCACACTGACCACATATCCATCGCCTTCTTCAAGGTCTGTCGGCGCAGAGAAGATCAACTTCGGTTTGTGTTGGCTGGTCAGCGGTGACAAAGCCGTCAACGAGATGCCTGAATCAGGATCATCAGCAACGGGCAGCGATTGCACCGCCAGTGCAGCCGCCTCGCCAGTCTCAGTCACAAGATACAATGTGTGATGCGTCGTTGTGCGCAAAACCATGCTCGGAGCGTCAAGCCCCCATTGCCTGAAGCTTTTGTCGTCATCCGTACGGGCAATTTTGTTGTTCTTCGATACAGCGACCCATACGAGTTTTTCTGGCATCATATCCCTGGTCGTCAGCCGGTCAATGGCGGTCTCGCCTTCTTGCATCTGGATGATCTGCGTTCGGCGTGCATCCGCATAACGCGTGCGCACTTCCTTTAATTCATTGATGACAACCTCGCGCATCATCTTGGGAGAGCGCAGCAAAGCTTTCAATTCCTTAATCCGTTTCTCAACTTCCTTGTGCTCATCTTCAATTCTCTTACGCTCCAAAGCCGCCAATCGGCGCAGCGGCATATCCAGAATTGCCTGAGCCTGAATTTCATCAAGGTTAAATTTTCGCATCAGGTTGTTTCTGGCAGTTTCAACCCGGTGTGACCGTCGAATGGTGTCAATCACCTCATCCAGGTTCTCCAGAGCAATCAGGTAAGCTTTTATAATATGAATGCGTTCCTCTGATTTCTTCAATTCATATTCACTGCGACGCCTGACAACCTCCAGACGATGGTCCGCAAAGACTTTAAGAGCCTGTTTCAGGTTCAGGTTCTGTGGCTGACCTTTGACCAAAGCTAAAATGTTTATACCAAAGGTGCCTTGCATTGCGGTCCGCTTATACAATGTCTTCAATACTTCATCGGGGTTGGCAGTTTTACTCAATTCAATCACGATCCGCATACCCAACCGGTCGGATTCATCACGGAGATCACTCACCCCTTCTAAAGAACCATCGCGCACAAATTCGGCAATTTTCTCAATCAACGTGGCTTTATTGGTCATGTAGGGCAATTCGGTCACGATAATCCGCTTTCTCCCCCTGCTCATCTCTTCCAAAAGCACCCGAGCGCGCATACGCACACGACCCTTTCCACTCCCATAAGCCTGAGCCAGGGTTTCCGTGCGGTCATCTGTGATAATCAAGCCGCCGGTTGGAAAATCAGGGCCTTTAATATGTTTCATTAAATCTTCAACGCCGATATCGTCGATTTTTGTCCAATTTTCAAACATCATCACCAGGGCATCCACCACCTCACCCAGGTTATGTGGCGGGATATTGGTTGCCATGGCCACGGCGATGCCAGATGCGCCGTTGACCAATAAATTCGGGATTGACGATGGCAACACCTCCGGTTCCTGTAAAGTCCCGTCAAAGTTGTCCAGGAAATCAACCGTATCCATCCCTAATTGCTGGAGGATATCCATCGATATCTCAGTTAACCGCGCTTCCGTATAGCGCATCGCTGCCGGTGGATCGCCATCAATACTCCCAAAATTCCCCTGACCTTCCACCAACCGGTATCGCTGAGAAAAGTCTTGAGCCAGCCTTGCCATGGCGTCATAAACTGCCATATCACCGTGCGGGTGATACTTGCCCAAAACCTCTCCAACGATCCTGGCCGATTTCTTGTGCGCAGAGCCTGGTCGCAATCCCATTTCGAACATGGCATAAAGAATTCTTCGCTGCACGGGTTTAAGACCATCCCTGGCATCGGGTAAAGCCCTGGAAACAATCACACTCATGGCATAATCGAGATAAGATTGTTGCATTTCCTCATTAATATTTATTGAGCGTACCGTTCCTAAATCCATAATCGCTCCTATTGATAACATCGATGCCAAAATCTTATTGATATTGGGCAGCGGTTAAAGAACATTTGTTTCATTATAGCATAAAAATCCCGGTAATGTATCCGGGATTTTTATTTTATCAGAAAACAGAGCTGAATTTTATTTTCTATTCGCCGATTTCAGTTTCCTTTAGATCGGAATCCTCTTCAACCGAGCCGGCAATGCCCATATCCGTCTTATCAACCTTATGATCTGCAGCGGCTTCATTCGTTTCTAATTCATCAAACAGGGTGAGCACACGCCCCTCCCCAACCGCATCGTAGACATCATCGCCCTGGGCTTCATCTGAAAATTGCCCGGGTTTAAAACCTGTGCCAGCAGGGATCAATTTGCCGATCATAATATTCTCTTTCAAGCCAAACAAAGGATCTTCGCGTGATGAAATCGCTGCTGCCGAAAGCACTTTTATTGTATGCTGAAATGAAGATGCGGAAAGGAAGGAATCTGTTTCCAGGGCTGCCTTGCTAACGCCCAGCAAGACTTCAAGATACCTTGCCGGTTGTTTTCCCTGTTCAACCAATTCTTCATTGACACGCCTGATCTCCAGCCGATTGACCAGGTCCTGGGGTAAATAAGCCGTATCACCCGATCGCATGATCTGCACTTTACTAAGCATCTTGTTGATAATGACTTCAAAATGCTTGTCATTGATATCCTGCCCCTGGTTAACATAGATCTCCTGGATCTCACGCAACAAATATCGCTGACATGCATCACGCCCATTAATTCTCAGGACGGTGTGGGGGTTTAATGATCCTTCTGTTATCGCTTGACCCGGTTCTACTTTTTCACCTTCTTTAATGGTCAGTTTGGCTGTCGTAGGAATGTCGTATTCTTCCGATTCCTTCACTTCATAAGAAACTATCACCTTATGGTCTTCGATTCGCACACGTCCATTATTCTGGGCGGTAATAATCGCTTCGTCCTGGGATGCCAGCGTCGCTCCCATGACAATTTCATCTCCGTCGCTGACAGCGATTGACCAGTCCTCTGGAATATCATAGATATCCGAAACCATTTCACTGTGGTCAATCCGCACAAATCTTTTATCCGAATCTTTCTCAAACCCAAAGAGGTGAGCAGTGCCGGCAATTTTGGAAATCACTGCTTCTCCCTTGGGCTCTTTACGGGCTTCAAACAATTCTTCGACACGGGGAAGGCCGGAGGTAATGTCGCCACCAGCAACCACACCGCCGGTGTGGAAGGTCCGTAATGTCAATTGCGTTCCTGGCTCACCAATCGACTGAGCAGCAATGATCCCCACCGTTGAGCCCAGTTTTACCATTTCTCCCCGGGCAAGATCCATTCCATAACAATTGGCGCAAATCCCGTGAATCATCTCACAAGTCAACGGAGAGCGTACATGAACAGCAGAAATCCCAAGTTCTTTAATTATTTTCACTCGATCATGGGTTAGAAGATCATTTCGATTGAAAACAATTTCGCCAGTTTCCGGGTTAATGACTCGATCCGCGAGAACCCGACCATACAAACGTTTCTCGAAAGACTGCCCAGCGATATTATCATCTGCGTTGATCCAAATGCCCTGATACGTGCCGCAATCTTCTTCATTTACAATCACGTCTTGGGCAACATCCACCAGGCGCCGGGTAAGGTAGCCTGCATCGGCAGTCCTTAACGCGGTATCAGCCAAGCCTTTACGAGCGCCATGTGTTGAAATATAGTACTCGAACGGGGTCATACCTTCTCGATAATTCGAGCGAATCGGCATGGTGATGACGCGACCGCTCGGATCGGAAACCAATCCTTTCATGCCCGCCAACTGAGAAATTGCGTTGATACCACCTTTACTTGCACCGCTTTTCGCCATGGTTGTCAAATCTCCCATTGGATCAAGCGCTTTTTCTACCTCAACCGTGACCTGATGACCGGTTTCCTCCCAAATATCACCGACAATTTTGTTCCGCTCATCTTCGGTCGTAATACCACGTTCTAAACTTTGATCTATTTCATCCACTTTTTCTTGTGCAGCCTGTAAAATTTCTGCTTTACTGGCAGGCACATTAATGTCGGCAATAGCAATCGTTATCCCCGAGCGGGTTGCATATTGAAAACCAATATCTTTAATTTGATCAGCGATGATGCAGGTTTCTTCCTGTCCGCAGATATCATAGACCTCTGCAACCAGGTCTCTCACACCATTCTTATCCAATTCATGATTGTAAAAGCGCATGCGCTCAGTCAGGGCATTGTTGAAAATCGTGCGACCAACTGTGGTCTCAATGATCCTGGTCGCTGGATTCTCCATACGAGTATTGTCCTGATCGTACCAGGTTTCAGTTAGCAATTTAATTTTCTCATGCACATGGACCAGCCCCATAGAATAAGCCATCAGCACTTCATCGATACTGGAAAAGGCGCGGGGATCGCCTGCTTGTTTTTCATCTACTTCCATGGTGAGGTAATAAACACCCAAAACCATATCTTTTGATGGGCTGATGATGGGTTCACCATTAGCTGGTTTGAGCAAGTTCTTGGTCGCCAGCATTAATTCACGAGCTTCGGTGACAGCCTTGTCTGATAATGGCACATGAACCGCCATCTGATCGCCATCGAAGTCCGCGTTGAAGGCAGTCGTCACCAAAGGATGCAATTGAATCGCATTACCTTCGATCAGAATCGGCTCGAAAGCCTGGATCCCTAACCTATGCAGTGTGGGGGCTCGATTCAACAGCACCGGCCGATTTTTGATCACCTCTTCCAGGATTTCCCAAACTTCTGGACGGCCGCGCTCAATTAAACGTTTGGCGCTTTTAATGTTTCCTGCATATTCCTGCTTCATTAACTGAGAATAGACAAAGGGTCGATACAATTCTAAAGCCATAGACTTGGGAAGACCACATTGATGCAATTTTAAATATGGGCCAACAACGATCACAGATCGGCCGGAAAAATCTACTCGCTTCCCTAAAAGATTCCGACGGAAACGGCCCTTCTTTCCTTTGAGCATATCACTCAAGGAACGTAATTCTCGCCGTCCACGACGTGAAAGCGCTTTACCTCGCTGAGAATTATCAATTAGCGAGTCAACCGCTTCCTGCAACATACGCTTTTCATTGCGGACAATCACATCAGGCGCGCCCAGTTCTAACAACCGTTTCAAGCGATTATTGCGGTTAATGACCCGGCGATACAGGTCGTTCAAATCTGAGGTTGCAAAACGCCCACCGTCGAGCTGTACCATTGGACGCAAATCAGGCGGGATGACCGGCAAAACCGTCATAATAATCCATTCTGGTTTATTATTCGAGCGGCGAAAAGCCTCGATCACACTCAACCGACGGGTGGCTTTTTTTCGTTTTTGTTTGCTGCGGGTGGTATTAATCTCTTCCCATAGCTCTTCAGCCAATGCATCCAGATCAATTCGTTTGAGAATATCATAAAATGCTTCTGCTCCCATATCCGCCCGAAAGACCTGCCCCCAACGGGATTTTAACTCGCGATAGCGTGCTTCGCTTAGAAACTTAAAGGGTTCCAGCTCATGTAACTCGTCACGTGAACGCGCTGATTCTGATTGGCTCTCCTCAGCTTGATCAACCAGCATATTGCGCAGTTCTTCCATTTTTAACTCGGAAGCCGCCCTGATCTCTTCCCTCTGCATGGACAAGTGTTCCAATTCAAGATCGCGTTGTTCTTTCAGGTCTGCTTCCAGCACCTCAATCATATCCTTGACAATTTTCTGCACCTGGCTGAGATGTGCAGGCATCACCTCTTCACCGACATCAACAATCAATTCTTCTTTATCC
The DNA here is from genome assembly GCF_900184705.1 of Brevefilum fermentans. Lineage (NCBI taxonomy): Bacteria > Bacillati > Chloroflexota > Anaerolineae > Anaerolineales > Anaerolineaceae > Candidatus Brevifilum > Candidatus Brevifilum fermentans. Next base: position 1,889,052 of record NZ_LT859958.1, read on the forward strand.
AGCACATTGAACACGATCGCCTTGCGGATTTTCTTTCCTATCCGGGTCTGGATTTCGCTTTCCAAGCGTTGTCCTTCCTTGATCACCGGCTCAATCCGATTACCGATTTGTTCATCGTAGCTCTCCTGAAGCCGAACGCGCTCCGCATCATTTTCTTTTAGGGCTCTGTCTCGAGCTTTTTTCTCCTCGACAATCTGCGCATTGATTTTGTCTTCCAGGTCTCTTTCAGAAAGGCTGATTTCATCATCTAAGCGTTTAAGGGCTTTTTGCCGAGCGTCTTCATTGACGTAGGTCACGATGTATTGAGCAAAATACAACACCCGATCCAGGTTCCTGCGTGAGATATTTAAAATCAATCCTAAGTATGATGGGATGCGGCGAGTGTACCAGATGTGTGCCACGGGCGCTGCCAGATCGATATGACCCATTCGTTCACGCCTAACAGAAGATCGCGTGATTTCTACATTACAGATATCGCATGTAATCCCCTTTTTGCGACTATTCTTATATTTTCCACAATAACAGTGAAAATCACGTGTGGGTCCAAAGATGGCCTCACAAAACAAACCGTCTTTTTCGGGACGCAATTTTCGATAATTGATGGTCTCTGGTTTCAGAACTTCACCATAAGACCATTTACGAATCTCCTCAGGAGATGCAAGTCCAATCCGCAGTGTCTTCAATCCCTTTGTTTCCACAAAGAACCTCCTATAACCGTTGGAAGAAATACTGTGTTTAACGCGAGAAAAGCCTCGAGAAATTTAGCACTTCTCAGGCATTCTACTTAATCCATATAATATCAGCTCGATACATGCAAACTTTAATTATAGCCAATTAATATACAGTTTGTCAAACTTTTTCTTGAGAATGTTGAAAACAAGGCAGAATTTTTAAATAATGGCTTTGTACAGGCGAGATATGCATTAATCCTACAATATTATAATGATAATTTCAATAAACCTTAATATTTTTTGATTGATGGAAGGATTCTTTTCAATCTGTCCACAAATCAACGATTTTTTCTTTACGGGTGTTAAAAATTCTCCCTGCGATTATGCTGAGTATTTTCGTGGAATTTCAAAGTAAAAAATGCTTCCTTTACCCAACTGGCTTTCCACACGAACCTCTCCGCCATGCCGTTCTGCAATGCTTTTCACAATCGCCAAACCTAACCCACTCCCTTCATCATCAGCTTCAGCATCTGTGGTGATTCGAGAAAATTTCCGGAACAATTTTCTCTGATCCAGGGGAGCAACTCCAATGCCTTGATCCTGAACCGCAAAAATCACGCGCTTGTCTCTCCCTGTGACAGTGACAACAACCTCACCACCCATTTTTGAATATTTTATCCCGTTATCAACCAGATTCCTCAATGCCTGTGTAAGAAACATCTGATCTCCGAAAATCGTAATCGGAGTTTCAGGTAAATCAACCTGCAGAGAAATTTGCTTTTGCTTCGCCTTTGCTTTCAGGCTCTCCACCGCCCGGGTAATGATTTGTTCAGCCGTCACCGGGTGGATTTCAAGCGGATCTCCATCTTCTAAACGACCAATATCAAGCAACTTTTGTACCAGCTCTTTCATCCCTTCCACGCCATTAATAATGTTGCTGATATAGCTGTCTTGTTGCTCATTCAAATTACCGGTTAGGCGCAGAATCTTAGCATATCCGAGGATCAATGTCAATGGCGATCGCAGCTCATGGCTGACCATGGTAACAAACTCAGTTTTTAACGCGTCAGCTTCTCTCTGCGATGACAAATCCTTGATTATTATCGCGTTTGCATGCTGGTTCCCATCAATTTGGATCGGGCTGTAAATCAGATCATAAAGATTCCCGTCACGTAATTGGACCTCCTTCGACTTAACCCTTTGGTCCGCATATAAATTTTGTTTTGAAAGGTCATGCCGAGACAAGAAATTATTTAAAAATTCGCCTTCAAAACGTCCATCGCGATCAAAAAACAGTTGTCTTGCCCTTTTATTGTGCAGCAGCACCTGATTGTTTTGATCTGTTATTACAACTGCATCCGTCAACAAATCGAACGCTGTCATTATTAATGCTGTCGAAAGCTGAGAATCTCGATAAGTTCGCGCATTGATAATCGCCAAACTGGCGATGTGTGCCAATTGTTTAAGAAAGGTCATAATGGCTTCATCAGGGTCATCATTATCGGTAAAGGCGACCCACATAACGCCCAAGTGTGAAGCTTCCCATTTCAAAGGCAGCAAGTTCACTGAAGCAATTTCTGGACGATTTTCAATCGGGGGCAGTTGTTTTAAAATCTCATCATGGTTCAGAGTCTGCGCCCCGTTTTTCAGGACCAAGCCTGCCATAGCCTGGTCCCAGGCTGCCAGCACGTTCGCATGCGAGCCAATCCCGAATCGATGCTCAGAAAGCAGCGCTTCCGTTGTTGAATCAGAATTGACCAGTACAACCCTGGCAGCACAAACACCATCCACAAGCGCTGCAGCCAGAATCATGTGCAGCGTTTCAGCAAGATTCTGGCGTTCGGCAACCTTAACACTTGCCGATGATAGCTTTTTTTGCTGATCCATGCGTTTTTGTTGAATTGTGATCATGTTCCGAAAAGCAGTTTTCAAATATCCCCTGTCAGGGTAAGCGCGCTCCTTTAATTGACCAGGATCATATCCGCCTGCAAGAACTGCATTGATAGCCAGAGACATGGATTCTAACTCATTGACGATCGGGGTCAACCCAATCCACGCCATAACGAAAATAAAAATCATCACGCCACCAGCAATCAACAGGTTGGTCCGGGTGAGCTCCCAAGCCATTTCCTGGATAACCAGAGCAGGTAAGTTTGCAGTCAAACCCCAATCAGTGCCAGCTGCAGGTTGATAATAGTTCAACATCAATCGACCATCGCTTGATGCGCCCTGGAAAAAAGCGGACGTTGTAAGATTCGCCGTTGGTATTTCTTCAACCCGATCATCACTATTCCAATGGAAAACAACGCGTCCGCCAGCATCTATAACAGAGATGGTTCCACCCTGGTCCTTCAACGCGTTTTTGGCAATTACCAGGGGTTGTGCGACGCGGTTCTCGTCAATCTTCGTCAGACCCCACAGAAACCGTTGTTGCGTATCGGGCTGGCGTTCAACACCGGTGATAAAGCACATTAACCCATAATTCTCATCCTCCAACCCAGTCACGAAGAAATGCACAGGGCCCGATTCATTATTTACTGTCATCAGTTGGAAAAGATCGTCATCCCGCAGGATATCTGGCGACAAACCCGGGGGACTGCCTGCGATCAGGTGACCTTCAGCATCTAACACAGCCAACCACTCGAAGAAATTTGAAGTGCTTTGTGCTTCTTGAAGAAATGCTGAAATTTGTTTATCAGACCCAACACTCATCTGAGGATTAGCCGCCAGAGTATTCAGTATTTGATCGCCAGTCGTTAAGAAAACGCCCAAGCTTTCCGCAGCAATCGCGGTTGTTCCGGTCAGTTGTTTGAGAATTTGCTTCCTGGCATGGCTTTGACCCAGCGACCAGGTGGCTAACAGAACCCCAACGAGCACAATTAAAAATATCGGCGTCGCGTAACCCAACAAGCGATACCTGAAATGAACCTCGCCAGGAGCCGGCTTCAGCGGTGTTTTTGGTGCCCAATATTTTGCCGCAAGGGCTTGAACGATCATGCAGGTCGCTCCACCAATGAGCAACATTCCTCCCAGTGTGAACATCACCACCGGGAACCGTGTTATTGCCATCCCAATCCTCGCCCCGGTCGACCCGGAGGCGCATAAGATCAGTACAAGAAAAACCGAGGGAGACGATGCCAGCATGCTGGCAATTGCTGCAATGATTGGGTGGCGCAACCATGTATAAAAATTCGTTCGATATCGCTGCCGAATGCACCAGCTATAAACAATTGCTGCAATCATCATCACCAGCGGCGTGAAGATGTTGTGCGTGTCTGAATACGCCAACAAAAGTCCAGAAATTCCTGCCAGAAAAGTTGCCGGAGCAAGACCCAGTACACCAGCCCCAACCATCCAGGGGATAGCAGCAAAAAACATCAAATGTCGAAACGGCGCTTCTCCTGGTGCTATGATTGGGCTCATGCGAGGGAAAACGCCCATAAAGGGAGTCAAAATTAAAATCAGAAGACTCAATCCAGCGAACCAGCTCAAGCTGGCACGATTCAATTTGAAGGTTCGTTCGCGCAATAAAACGACCAAAATCACAAGCGCGATCAAACCAATCACCCAGGCGATCAAAATTCCCGGGTGATCCGGTATGATCAACGTATATCCTGGTGTCAAAGGTGCAAGGATGTCTGCCATTTTTCAGAGTCTGGTGATGGTTTTAATCATTATAACATCTCTTCAGCACTGCCCACATTTTCACTCAAGCCAGTGCGGATATTCGTGAGTCTAAGGATGGGACATGCTTTGACGATTCGCTTTGCGGTCAAAACCGCGCCAGGCAATCCGATCCAGCAAGGGACGCCGATCCATTACAGGCTGCTTAATAACCTTCGCCAGCCACTCTGTTTCAACGGTATCGACCTCTTGAAAGCAAGCTTGCGTCAATGCAGCTCGCACGGCCTGGGATTCAGCTTGCATGTCATCCACACGGCTCAAGAAATCAGCTTCAAGGTTCTCCCGCTCAGTTTCAATCAGCCTGATTCGTGTGGCGTAATCACGTAATATCTCGCGATGAAGATTTTCATGTCGCCACCACAAGGTTACTGAATCATAAGCCCCTGTCGGCTCTGGACCCAGGTCTGGCAACCCCGCATCGATCCACACCGGTTTGAAGACGGAGGTGCAGGTTGCTGATGTGCCCGTCAGCCAATGGGTGTGCTGTTTTGGTGTCAGGTGAGAGACCATTGCACCGGTCGCCTGGCTGCCCCTTGCCGGACCAAAACTGGCGTGCATGCACACCTCAGAGCCCAGAATCCCTCGACCCGGCTGCCAATTCTGATCGGCTTCTGGCCCATGATCACGGAGCACCTGCATTGCATAGGGGACATCGATCTCACCCTGTTTTGCTTTTAGAAGTTCGCCAGTCCGGCATGAGCGGTGTTTTCCGGCGCCAAAGTTCGTGAAAATCAGATCACTGTAACATTTGCTGAAATTAAAGGATTCCGCACTTTTACACCATCCCTTAGAAATCGCGTGTGAAACCAGGTCGGATGAAGCTCGATCCCAATGATCACCAATACTGATGATATTTGAGATCGTCCGGATATCTCGCACTTTTTCAGCAGCCCAGTGTTTCCCAGCCGTTTCAAAGATCCATGCCTCCTGAGGGTCTGCAATCAAAAAGCCGTTATGATAATAAAACTCTCCAAAGCAGGTTGAATTTCCGCCCTGCCCATAGTCTTCCAGGAGCGTGATCATCAAATCCAAGGCTTCATTGGCCGTGGCGGTCCGTTCAAGTGCCAGGCGAATAAAATCCATGCCAATCAAACCGGGCTCTTTGTCGTAAGGCACTTTGGTAAAAACGGCTTCATTGCCAATCACCAAGCCGTGTTCGTTTGCGCCCATTTCTGCCCCCCAGATCCAGAAAGGTCTGGACAGTAAGACGGCATTCGTTTCCCGCACTTGCGGCACACGGATATACGTACAGTTCACCTGCGCCCCTTCTGGATGGTGTGCACGTGGGATAATTTGAATCATATGTGCTTCATTTGGATGGCGATCACTGTTTTTTCCAAAGATCACCGAACCGTCTTTGGTGGCATTTCCCAGGGCAACAAATGTATCACACATGATAAACAAGCTCCTTTGCTTTTGCTAAAACTTCCTCAATACTTAAGTCGTCGGAATTGATCACAACGGCGTCTTCAGCCACTTTTAAGGGTGCAATCTCCCTGGTGGAATCAATTCGATCCCGGTTTGTCAATGAGCGCAGTACCTCATCAAAATCAGCCTCCTCTCCTCGGTTGATCATCTCCCTGTACCGCCGCTGTGCCCTGACTTCAACTGACGCGTCCAGATATATCTTCAGGTCTGCATTCGGTATCACAACAGTGCCAATATCACGTCCGACCACCACCACCTTGTTGCCCGATGCAACGCGACGCTGCTGATCGGTCATGGCCTTCCTGACCGCTGCATAAACAGAGACATCCGACACATAGGCATTGACCTCATCTGAGCGGATCGCCCAAGTTACATCCTGTCCATCCAGCAGAACATCACAGTCACGGCCGTCATCAATGCTGGGTGTCTCGATATCGATATGAACCGTTTCTGCTAATGTGCCGATCGCAGCCTCATCCTCGATATTCAATTCCCTCTGTAATGCCGCCAGGGTCAACGCTCGATACATGATACCCGTATCAAAAAACAGGTAACCTAACTCCTTTGCCAGCAGAAGCCCCAGGGTTGATTTGCCAGATGCGGCTGGCCCGTCAATCGCAATTATGTTTGGTAAACCCATAAGTATCCTCATTCTATTTATCGACAATTTGACCGCCAGGCATCAAGTCGGTACGCACCCAGAGAATTAATTCCTGCGCAACGGATGGCACCTCTCCCGCCACCAGCCAAACCAGGTATTGTCGCGGTGTTAATTCGCGCCAGGGAACAGTTCGCTGCCAAACCAGGCTTTGTCCTTGGTATCCATGGGCAATTTCTGGGATTTCTCCAATCGGTGTGATTAATATCCCCGGTGCTGATTGCGCCGGTACAAAGCGTTCAAAATTCAACGGAGCATATGAGCGCAGCGCCCACCGCAGACCAGGGGTGTCCATCCCAGACACAAGTATATCAACCGATTCATACCCACGAGCGTTCCAAACCATGGTCCGATCGATGGTAACCTGCATCCAACCAGGCAACACAACCGCTTCATCAGGGTGCCATAGCTCAAAGGGCGTGTTGGTACCGATCCCGGTCGAATTTACGCTCAAAGAGATCATCCCGGTCATAAACACCAACCCCAAACCCAGCAGAAACCCTGACCGGGCAACAACCTCTGACCAGCCATAATTAACCAGTAAGATCATTGCGACTAACAAAACAACGCCGCCTGCCAGTGCAATTAAGTGGCTCAACTGTTGCGATGGGACCAATGCCGGGGAGACCAAGGTGCGCATCGCCAGGGTGATGAAAGCAGCGATCACAATCACCATTCCTGTGGTGATGCCCAGAACCAGCTTTGATGATTCAGGCATTCGCCATGCAAAGATCACCACCCGGCTGGTTAAAATCCATAATGGAAAGGCAACCCAGATAAGCTCGCCCGCCGTGGCTGCGGGGTATAGAGTGATAAAAACCAATCCAATCCCAGCCCACAAGAACAGAAACATATCCAGCTTGCTTTTGATCAGCAAGCCGCGGACACCGCCCCATAGCCCAAAGATCACGGCTCCGGTGCTGTATACAAGGAGCGCGAAAATTGCCCACCCCCACGGAGCTGCACGCACCTGTCCAAACCCCTGGATAAAATCAAACAACCCGGAAAAAATGCCACTCATTCCGGCTGGAGCCAGAAAAAATCCGCTCCCGATCACAACCAGCGTCACACCCATTGAGATTCCAAACCTGGTCCACTGCGAACGCGGGTCATCAGCGCCGGGCTCCAAACTGAAGATCGCCAGCAAATCAAATAAATGCTGCGAAATGAGCCAGCTGATCCCCAGGATCACTACACCTACCCAGAAACTCGATCCACTCATCAATGCCAAACCCAGGCTGATCCCGGCAAGGACAGGGTTACGTTTTAACCAGAATCCTGCTGCCAGCAGTGTGAATACCAGCGCCATCATCGGGGAGCCAATTATCCTGGAAAGGCCGACCATTTCAGGAGATAACGCCAGGGCAAAAGCCGCCATAAGTGCAGGCCAACGTCCAATATATTTCGAAAACAATACCGGGATGAACACAATCAGTGCGCCAGTGATTGCCGGCCAGAGGCGCGCCACGAAATTCGATTCTGAGAATAAAAAGAGCGGCAAACCGGTCAGCCCCACATAAGCATGAACGCCCCCGAACAACGTTTGTTCACCCCTGGCGACCGCCAACGCACGCAATGCAAGCTGGGCTTCCGAATCATTCAGCGATACAGCTCCCAATTGAATTAAGCGAAAAGCCAGGGCGAGAACAAATGCCCCAAGAATAAAGAGCATATATGTGGATTCACGTCTTTGATTTTCTATCAGTTCCATGCTTTTCGACCGTGTTCTCCTGACTGGAATGACCGTGCCGTAGATTAAACTTATTTAACAGATATTTAAGGCCAAGATTATTTGTGCATTAATCCTTTCATTGAGCCAGGCATGTGCCAATCATCTGATTATTAACGGTTCTTCCAGTATTATACTTGTCCACCACCGCTTGTGCGGACCATTCGAGAATTATCGTGATCTTATTTTCGAACCTGGTAGATGGTTGTGCTGCCAACACGGTAAACCGCATCCCATAGCTGACCATCATAATTGCTGAACTTCGCCAGACCAGCCTGTGGGTAAAATGCCTGTTCAAGTTGCCCAACCACAATGTACGTAACATCATACGCCCGGATAAAATCAACCGCATATTGAATATCTTCGGTTGAAAAGAAAGTGTCAACCCGGTTCACCCGCTCCTGAACAACGGAGTTGCGCAAAACAGCCCGCTGCTGGCGTTGATGCCAGTTCCATCCAACTACACCCGGCAACCCCGTATAGATCGTATAACGGGCACCCCAACGGTATTCATAAGCCTGTCCTTCCAGGATCACAGGCGAGCCTTCAATGTGATCCTGCATCCAGCGGATGGCATCATCATCCTCCACCAATTGCATGTTCGAACCCATATCATAATAGGTGGAATAAGCCATGTATGCCATTCCATCCAACCCCTGGGGAGCTTCCGGTGCAATACGATCGTTGATTTTATCCTTCGTACCCATCACGGTGAACATCGCCGCAGAGAAAAACAGCACGAGAAGGGATATTTTCCAGACTAAACCCAGGTGTTTACGCCAGTAGCGCAGTGATTTCAGCAGCCACACAAAACACACACCGGCAGAGAGCGCAAACAAAATCCAGGCTTGAAGATAAAATTTAAATACACTGTTCATGCGACCAATATCGCCATGCAGATACACCAGTTCCACAGCTAGGGTCAGAGTCAGCGCCGTACCGATCATAAACAAGTGAAACCGCCCGGCGTCCGACCGATCTGGACGAAGCATCAGCACCACCACCCACAGCCCGAGAGGCAGGACGATCAAACCGACCGGAACGCCCATCACCAAAAAGAGGATCATCAGAATCAGGAATAAAACCAGGATCAGGGTGATCCAACCCCGGTAAGGCGTTAGCGCAGACAATGCTGATGCAGGCGTTGTCTTCATCCAGTGATAGGTTTCCCATGTCATCCAGCTTACGATAATAAACAGCAACAATCCCCAATGCGTGAAATACGAATCCAGCGGCGTTCTGTTGCCCTCCCAAATGCCAATCTGCGTATATCCCTGGCTAAACCAATCCGAGAAAGGCTGGTAAAAGACCAAAGCCAGCGTTGCCAGAGCCACGACGGCAATTAACGCTACAGCCGCCTTCTCAAGCGATTGACTGCCGCGGAAATTCAGCTTTAATCGCGGCTGGTAATTTCTGAAAACGCTGTAAGCTAATGCCGCGCAAGCCAACACCAGATAGGTATAGAAGTCCCAGGTATTGGTTGGACGCAGCGCGCCAATCACCATTCCGCCAAGCGTAAAACCGATCACAGTCCCGAGTATCTTCAAGCGGCGACCCTCTTCACCCCAACGCGCTTGACTCAACACCACTGACAAACCCCAACTAGCAGCCAGCACCGTAATCGGGAAGGCAATCAGGTGCGCGTGCAGGTCAGCGTAAAGGAATGTGAAATACGGGAACTCCGTAATTGCCTCGCCCGGGATCACTCGACTGGGATGCCAGTACCAGTCCCCGGGATAAAATGGCAGACGTGCCCCTTTGATGAGCTGGAAAAAGCCCTGGAATGTCCAACCAATGTGTTGAAGGATCGATGCCTCTTCAATCGCGAGTCCGCCTGATGCCATCCGTTGGAGTCCATTGAGCAACAATCTGACCGTCCCCAGGTTGCCCAGTACCACCAGCAACACAACCGTCGCCAGGCCGGCTGCAAAAGCCGTTCCCAGCACACATTTGCCTTTTTTTTCGCCTGCACGCAAAGCCAACGAGCGCGGGATGCCCTGGTACAGGTTCCAACCCACGGAAAATGCACCCAGGGCTGTCAAGCTGAACCATAGCGGTAAAACCAGGTTGTACGCCACAGCAGGGATCATTCCCAGCAATTTGATTGGCATACCAACGATTACAAAACCATAATAATAATAATTGATATACCCGCCAGCAAACCACGGGTCAAACGGCGGAAAGGTTACGCTCTTGATCACCGCGTTCAGGTACGAAAAGTCCATAGGCTTTTCGCCGCCTTTGTAAGGATGCCACAGATCCGGGTTGCCCGTTCGCACCCACAAAAACAGCATAAAGGCAATTAACCCCAGGACTTCGATGGTCAGGTAATAGCGCCATTCCTGTTTTACCGCCTGCCAGAGCGTTTTTCGCTGAAAAAAGACCAGGCTGCCGCTCAGGGCGACGAGCCCCAACAAAACCCAGCAGATCATCTGCCGGGTGACCAGTATGCCAAAGGAACCAAAAATCCACACAAAAAACGCCATCAGCAGCAAGCCGACCAGCTTGGTAAACGGGTAGCCGCGATCGCTCATTCTCGGGAAAGCCAGGCGCACAATCGGATAGCTGATCCAACCTAAAACCAGAACAAAGGCATAAAAGACAGCCGTGGCTGCAATTTGTGAACGGTTCACCAGACTGTCACGATCAAACAATTCCGACCAGGTGCCTCCAGCCCGCAACCTTGCCAACCGATCAGCAGGAAGCATCAGGTTGTGCTGCGGCTTATCCGATTTCCCGGGACCCGGACCCCGATAGCTGGCAGCTTCGCCAGGCGTAAAGTACACCACTTTGCTCAAATCAACCGAGCGCAACGAGTTCCGCACCGCGATTGGGTCGTACTCCCCTGTTTTTTTGAAGATCAAAACCTTGGGATGATCATAAACCGTGAAGGCTTCTTCTGCAAATTGGGTATTGAATTCAAAAGGACCCAGCCTGGGGTTGGAATGGAAAACGGCCACCAGCTCAAATCCCAACTCGCCGAAAAAGGATCCGGGCTCGGCTATGCTGTAACACCACAGGACATCCTTGTACGCCGGGCATCCCAACAGGTAGCGATAATAGAACGTTGTCAGCGGATAGCGTTCAGGCACGCGAGTTGTCGTGCCCCACTGGCGGTTCGAGGTGATGAAGATGTAATCTGCCTGGTCGAGAATGGTTTCAAACCGCTCCAATTTGCTGTGATCATCCGGCCAGTACATCTCAAAATTCAGGTTGCCCGTGTAAATTCCGCCGTCTTCGCTGTACGGGCTGAAACCGTCCACCGGGTAAGGAATGGCATCGTCCCAACTACTTTCATGGGCAGGTGCAACCGAATGCAGTACCAGTTGAGCGGCGCTTTCCTGTGTTGATAGGGAGACAGCCAGTGTTTGCCCCGCTTCCACCTGCAAAGGCTCTGGAAGAACAAAGGTAAAGGGACCACCCCTGACATCTTCTTGCACTGAGAAATCGGCGCGAATGCTGCTGAATTGCGATTGTCCGCCCTGGTCGGTCAGCGCAAGGTTGAGTGCCAGGGTTTTTTCACCCGGCGAACCCGCCTGATCCACGATAAAAGGCGCACTGACCGCGGTGATGCTTCCACCCGTGACCATTCGAACGCTCATTTGGTATGGCTGATCAGCCCGGACGCCCTGTTGAATGCGCGGCAACGCACTGTTGAGTACCATGCCGTCATCCGTCATCAGCGTCACCGCTGGTGAGCCGCTTATCGTCAGGTTTAAGTTTTCTTCGGGCAGCGAAAGGCGCAAAAAATATAGCTCATTTTCATTCACCTGCAATGGCGCATCGAAGATGAATTTATAAGCCATGCCGCGCGGGTGGTTGTCCGTTGCCAGGAATCCGCTTTGTACTGATGCTGCAGCCAGGACGGCATCCGGGTTACTCGCAGAGACAATCGACAGGAGCACAGTTTTCATCCCGCCCATCGCCGAGCGGTCTAAAATGTGCTCAAATTGAACTGCGGAGATCAACCCATCCGCCGGGCTGATAAAAGGCTGGGAAAAAGGTGCATTTGATGCCAGCGTATCACCAGCACGGTAGGGCAATGGCTGCATAAAAGCGCCGTCGTCGGTATCGATATGCAGGGTCAACGCGCCCGGGAGGTTGTGGTAAATCCAACGGCTGGCTTCTGCCCGGGTGTGCGGTCGGGTGTAAATCTGAGAAAATGAAAACGCCCATACTGCGGTACCCAGAATGATCACCACTGTCAGGACAATACCCACAACCCGGATGAGACTGGATTTAATTTTGTATCGTCCTAACCTGATGTCACAGCAAGCTGACAACAACCGCTGTAAACCCCACCCGGCGATCAGGGTCAATAAGGGGTAAATCAACACCTGATAGCGCATCGTGCGCACCCAGGAAATCGATTGCCAGACAAAATATAACCCGGTGAATACCCAAAAGGATAAATGCTTCTGCCATTCGTCTTTCCGCAGGATTGAGATCCCCATGCCCAAATATGCCAGCCCGGTAAAAATACCCAACGGCCAGCCCAGCCCCCAGGCGACCAGGTTGCGTCCAGAAAATGTGATCGGTCGCCGCGCCCATTGCAGCGCTGGCGGAAAATCGACTGCGCCGGAAGCTTGCGCACGCAAGCTCTGTAAACCGGACCACCACGTCTGGTTAATCCCGAAATTAAAAAAGCCAGGACCGTTAAAGGCATACGGCTGCCCGATGCGAAAGCTAACAAAGCTGAGCACTGCCGCCAGAACCAGGTTGCGAATGATCTTTAAAAGGGCAACACGGCGCTCATCCGGGTTCATCCCAAGATAGCGCATGCCCTCAACCAGTGGCAGGAGTAGCGCCAACACGACCGCGTTGATCTTTGAGGCTGTTGCCGCCCCTAAAGCCACACCAAACACGATGTAGGGTGCCAGTTCATTAATTAAGCCGGTCACCCGGGCGCCATTCCATTTGGCTGTATCGTTTTTAACAGCCTCGAGCTGGTCTGTGTCTGTCGATTCCGGTTGATCACTATCACGCCCGTGCGTTTTAGATCGGGTCAGCGCCCAAACGGCGGCATACATCGTCAACGCGGCAAAGGTATTCGTGGCTGAATCCACTGTGGCATAATGTGAAAGTTGAATCGGCAACACCGCCAGTGCGTAAAATACCGCTCCCAGCAACCCAACCCAGCGATTGTACAGACGCCTGCCAATGGCAAAAATTAGTAGAATGGTGAGCAGGTCGAAAACCGCTGAGAGCTGCCTGCCCAGGATGGTAATGGCATGATAATCGGTTTGACCGAGAGCGTCACCGGCATATCGAACAATAAAAATCGGTAGTGTGCCGTAAACAAAAAAGGTATATCCCCGGTTTGCCGGGTTCAAACTTGAATTCTCAGTATTAAAGTATTCACTCAGGCTGTTCACGGGGGAAATCGACACCTGGACCAGGCTGAGAAACCGTTCATCCGGGTGCATATGCTGGTCTTCATCCCAATTGACCCCCGCCAGTCGCAGATAGGCGCCCGCAATCACACTCAGCAGCAGAAGGATGATCAGCAGGAAATCGGACCAGCGTTTGCGATTGAGCGCAGCGTGGTCGGCTGTGTTCAGATCAGTCATCAGGGCAGTACCCCCTCTGATGGCGGCACAAAAAAGATCAAAAACTCTTTATTTGGGATCTCAGAATCAAATTGCCACAGAACGCCATTCGGAAATATCTGCTGGACAAACCGGGCGTTTTCTTCATCGTTGACATTGATGAAGAACATCTTCGCCCGAGGATCAGCCCGGGTGCCAGGAATCTCATCCGGAAAGATGGCAAAATCCATGCCGGGATAACCGGCATTGATCGCAACCAGGCGCGAATCAATCCAATGTGGATATCCCACAACATAGGTGGTCTCCGGGTACCCCAGGGTTTCAATAAACAGGGCTGCCACCCTGCCCACCTCTGATGTGTTCCAGCTTGCAGACCGATAAAGCGTGTAATACTGGTTGAAAACCAGGTCATAATTATTGACAGCAGACCAAACCAGCAGCAGGATGATCACCATCATCAATACATGCCGACCTGATTTCCCGGAAAGGCTCGCCTGAAAGCCGCGGACCATAGTGACAAAAGCCGTGCCAATCACGATAAATACGGGTACAATTGCCCCGGCGGTGCGGTTCAAACTGGGGTTTTCTCCCGGATAAGCCAGGGATAAAATCGAGGGCATCATTAAAATGGGGATTGAGACCAGCATGAACAGATCGCGCCAATCCCACTTGCGAAAATAGCGCAGGGTGATCGTGGCAATGCCCAGGAAATAAAACGCCCCTGAAACCACTTCAAGCGCTGGTCTCCCCGGAATAGAATGCGCCCAAATTACACCATTGTTCCAAAAGAACATCACACTGGCGCGCCAGAAGTTTTGCGTAAAGATCACCAGGGGCGAATTTTGAAAACCGACCTCCATACCGGTCAGGCGAGAAAAAGCACGGTAAGTGAACAGTTCCGGGTTGTGCAGCCAGTAACGCAACAATGGGATGAACACCAGCAGGGATACGGCTGTTATCACAGCCAACCCCAGCACAGCACGCCAGCGCAGATTCTTGTTCTTGGTATGCACCAGATAGATCAAAATACCAATCACGACCAGGATCGGCACGATGCGGAAAGGGGTGTAGCCATGCAAGCCCAACCCGAGAAAAAACCCTCCCCATAAGAGATCGGGCAGGTGCTGACGGCGTAGACCCCGAACCATGAAGAACAGTACCGGTGCCACAAACAGGGGGTAATATGGGATGCGCAGCGCCAGTCGGGTGAACAACAGCGGCCAGTAAGCCATCCCGGCAAAGAGGGCAGCGACCAAACCCACCCAGCGATCGCCCCATTCCTTGCCCAGTAAATAAATAAAAAATAGGGTCAGCAGGTTGGCAAAAACAGCAACGATCTTTAAATTAAGAAACGAAACATCGAGGTTGAAAAGACTCATAAAGGCAGCCGATGCGTAGAAGTGCAGCACCTCTCTACCGGTATTGCGAGGAAAATACACCGGCCTGTACCCGTTGAGAATATCGTTGATGTCCAACAATTTCTCTGCCTGGTCTGAGAGCATTTCCGGCGGCACAGAGTCCAGGCGATAGAAATTAAAGAATAAGATCACAGCGATCACCGCCAGCACGATAATGGACCCGCGTGAAAGTCGCACCTGCCACTCCCGTTTGTCGATTTGCTGCCAGGCTTTTTTGAGCCGTGAGCCGACACCCGCCTTAATCGGCCAAAAAGCCAAAAAGAAGAATAAAATGCTCAGAATCCAAAGCAGCATGTTTAATGGCGTAAAGCGTCCGCTGCCAAAAGCAAGAAATGCCAGAAGCCCCAAAGTGAGGCTGACCAGGAGGAATTCTATTTTTATAGTAATTTTATAAAGTTCTTCAACAGGCGGTTTGTGGCATGGCAGCTTCCATTCCGCGCGGAAAACCGCCAGTACCGTGCAGGCGAGCGCCCCACCATACAGGATCACCCCCGACCAGGCCGTTCGCCCGGGCGAGGGTTCTAATGAAAGCTGAGCGATCAGAGCCAGTACCACTGCAGCAACGATCAACCAGGGAAATGTTTGTTTTAGTGCCGCGTCTTCATCGACAATGACTTGTTTGTCAAGGGGTCGGGGATTAATCCAGGATTTAATTTGATCAGCGAGGTAGTCCCAAACGCTGGGCTCTGCCGGGGGGGTGGGGCTGGATTGATCAACCATAGAAAATCTCAACATTGTGCCATTTTCAGCGTATGGTCATTAATTTCTTAATCTGGAAAATATGATACCCTAACGACCATATCCTGACAACTGTGGAGCATTTCAATCTGTAGACAAAATCGTTCTGGCAAAAAAGTTCAGTGAAGCAGATATAGCGGGGCGTTATGAGCGGTAGGCAAATAAATAGCCGATCTCCCCGTGCACAAGATTCGGATGGCAAATGACAGCATAACCCTGTTCTCTGAAAAACCTGATCAATGCCCTGTGGTTGCGCGTTTCATCCAAATCGTGGAATTCCATGATCACCCGCTCGATTTTGCCAAACACATCCGCCGGGGCTTTGAAGAAGATCTCATATTCAGCCCCTTCGCAATCCAGCTTGAGCAGATCAATCTTTTCTATCCTTTCCTCGCGCAGCAGGTCCAGCAAAATCACCGCTTCGACACAAGTTTTCCCCGCAACCCTGTTCCTACCAACCCTCTCACTGCTACTGATCTGCAGCGGCTCTCCGCTCGAAAGGTCCAATTGCACCTCTCCGGCTGATCCCCAAACAGCCTGCTGGCGAGTGTGCACATTCTCAATGCCGTTCAGAGCCAGGTTGCATTTTAATAACGCGTAAGACTCATGAAAAGGTTCATAGGCGTAGATGACGCCTGAGCGATTCCCATGCGCTGCATAAAGACTGTAATCGCCGATTCCTGCACCGATATCCACCACGGTCCACCCCTCCTCAACCGGTGCGCCATAGCGAGTGTAGAATTGGTCTACGAAGGTTTCTTTTACAGACCAAACATCCATCGCACTACGCACCATGACTTCCAGTGTTGGACGGCGCAATTTTAATTTCTTGATGCTGGTCCTTGATCTGCACAAAAATAATGGGATTAACGACGGCCAATTTTTAAACCAGACCAGGATTTCCAACAAGGATTTGGCGTAATACAGCCAGGCGCTCAGGTTCTTCATGCAGGTCTCCGCGCAATGAAAAATGAACACACACCTTCTGCAGACCGGGGGTTATCCATAAATTTACGAGTCCAATGCCAGGGGACAGCCAGGTTCCAGCGTGTTGGGATCAGAATCCAGCGTCCAAACAGTTTTTTAGAGAACAGGGACGGCAGTCCCAGGGGGTGCCCCCATTCCAGGACGCGCAGGGCATCAGGAGGGAAGTAATCCCAGCTCTGTTCAAGTACAAAACCCGCCCGGGTCAGCCGTTCTTTCCATATTTCCGGAGCGTCCGTATGCGCATGGCGCGCAATGCGGTTGAAAAAGCGACTGTAAGCCCTGCCCAGACGTGGTAAGCCGATTTTCGTCAGGAATTTTCGCACGCTCAGGGCTTGGGGAAAACGGTGATTGGGAACACAAAACACAAACCTTCCCCCGGGAGTTAACACCCGCATCACTTCTTCCAGCACAGGTTCCAACTCCTGAATATGTTCCATAACAGATACACTCGTCACCGTGTTGAAGGATTGGCTTCTAAACGGGATGTGACCACCTTCAGCCAGAACCAGGGAGCGGTAAGCTTGCCTGCGGCGCGCCTCCAATGTTGGCGCAACCCAGGGGTCCATCCCGACATCCAATTTTTCTTTAAAAGCTGCTGCCGCAAAGTGACCGTCGCCGGAACCCAGGTCCAGCACCGGTGCCTCTATTGTGATCTCCTGGAAAAATCGGTCTTCAATCGCGCGTAAAAACCCCCGAAAATAAGGCAGGCTGGATAAGTGCCGCCAGAGAATTTCATCCAGTTCCTGGCTATCCATGGTCACCAACCCGTTGTTCGAAAAGGATTTCGTAAGCTTCGGCTATCGTCTGCGGGGAGTAGTGCGCAGCGATATGTTTGATCTGACCGGGTTCAACCCGCATGCCTGATTCCAGCACTGCGAGGATACCACGCGCCAGGGCTGCAGCATCCATCACGGGCACAATTTTCCCCATACCGGTTGTTAATACGGGCTGCCGGACGCCGGGCAAATCCGTAGCGACCACAGGCGTACCGCTAATCAGCGCTTCAACCTGCACCATCCCGAAAGATTCTGTGCTGTTGATGCTGGGCAGAACCAGTACGTCGCAAACATGGTAAAAAGCAGCTTTTTCTTCCTCGGTGACCACACCCAAAAAAGTCCAGTGCTCACCAAGGGCATCAATCAGCGGCAATAATTTTTCGCGATAGGCATGTTCTCCAATCACCCGTTGATACTCGCCGACAAAAATCACCTGGGCGTCAGGGTGTGCTTGCAATACAGCCGGCATCGCCTGGACCAGGTACTCAACGCCCTTTTCTGATGCCAAACGCGCCACCATTCCGATGATCCGCCGTTCGGGATTAATATCGAATTTATCCTGGAAAGCGTTGATTTGCTCAGCAGAAACCGGTTCACAAATAATGGGTGGCGGGATCACGGTCAACTTGTCCAAAAACCGTTTCAAGAAGGGCGACTGTTCCGCAAAGTCACGGGTATTGTGAACAATTACATCCGCAAAGTGGGCAGAAATACGGTTTGCCAAAATGGCCGCACCTCCTGCAAGCTGGGAGAGCCAGCCAGCGGGCATGTGCAAATCGCAATGATAGGTCAGCACCACGGGCTTCCCTTGCAATTTGGCGAGGATGGCGATTAATGCTGCATCCACCTGGGGCACATGAAGGTTGACCACATCGGCTTTCTTGATCAACCGCCACGCGCTGAATGGCATGCGCGGCATGATTACGCCTTTGGAAAGGCGAAAGGCAACGGGTACCCGGATCACCTCAACGCCATCCGTAAACTCCCGCTCAGGCAGCGAGCGGTCATACTGTGATGTCAGCACAGTGACCTCATGCCCCAATGCTGCCAGGGCATGAGCCTGGCGCACTGCATACACGGTCAGTCCTGATTTATGCGGCTGGAAATACGTCAGGATAATCAAGATTTTCATCACGCTCTCCCAATTTCCTGCTTCCTCGGTGAATGTTCCAACACGCGCTGAACAAAGGCGATCAGCGCCTCATCACGCATTTTTAAGCCAACCAGACCGATGAGCGTGGTAAATAAAATACTCATACCATGAGTCACAATTGCGTATGTTAAGGCAGTTTCCATATCAACACCCAAAACAGCAAAGGCAGCCATCACGGCGCCTTCATAGACGCCTAATCCCGCCGGCGCAGAGGGAAGTGCAGCGGCAAATGCACCCGCGCTAAGTACAAAGATCATCCACCAAAATGGAGGGTTCAGATAAAGGTCTCTAAAAATGATCATGGTCTGACCAAATGCCAGCCACCAGCTCAACACGAGGCTGCCAAAAGCGATCGTGAATGCTTTTAGATCAGTCAAAACGGCAAAACCCTCCAGGGCATGGGTGATTTTTGGCGCCAACCAGCCTCCGATGAATCGGGAGCTTTCACCCCATCGAGAAAACCAGGCGGATAAGCGATCTCGATATTTTGCAACCAGGAACAACCCGATCAACCCCATCAGCGTCAGTAGGAAGACAGCAAAAATCAGGCGTAAATCAAAACCGCTGCTTAAAATCCTCGGAAGAACGCTTAAGATGAATATCGCTGCCAAAAATACATCAAAAATTCGCTCGACGATCACGCTGGAAAAGACTTCGAACGGTGAAATCCGCCTTGATTGATCCAGCATGACCGCACGGGCAATTTCACCCAGTCGCAATGGTAGGATATTATTCAGCAAATAGCCGACGCCCATGGTGAAAAAAGCATCCCAGTAAGAAACTTTTCGTCTCAGGAGGGTATGCCAGCAGAATACACGCAAAAAATAGCTGAGGAAAAAGACAATACTGGCATAAAGCAACGTTTGCCAGCGTATCAGCGCTAAATTTGAGATCAACGTTTGGAAGTCGATTGCTCGCAATACCAGCCAGATCACCAGACCGCTGATCAATAATGGTATCAGCCAGCGCAGTAACCCGGCGATGACACGCTTCTTCGCCATTATTTATCCAGTCGGAGGATCGCCATGAAGGCTTCCTGCGGAATTTCCACGTTGCCCACCATCTTCATCCGCCGTTTACCCTTTTTCTGCTTTTCGAGCAGCTTCTTTTTTCGCGTGATATCGCCGCCATAACACTTCGCAAGGACGTCCTTGCGTAACGCTTTTACGTTTGCGCGCGAGATCACCCTGCCCTGCGAGTAAGCTTGAATGGGAATCGTAAAGAGCTGCCGTGGAATCAGCCCTTTAAGCCGTGAAACCAGTGCCTGACCCTTATGGTAAGCGTCATTTTTATGCACAATGGCGGTTAACGCATCAACAGGCTCCCCATTGACAAGGATCTCCACTTTAACCAGGTTTTCAGGGCGATACTCTTTGAAGTAATAGTCCATAGAAGCATAACCACGTGTACCGGATTTAAGCTGGTCAAAGAAATCAATAATCAGTTCAGAAAGAGGAATCTCACATAAGATCTGTACCCGGGTTGGTGAGGGGTATTCCTGGGAGACAAAAATCCCACGTTTGCTTCTGACCAGGTCCATCACGACACCATAGTACTCCGTCGGTGTGAAGATGGTCAGGTCCATCCAGGGTTCAAAGATTTGTTCAATCAAACTCTCATCAGGCAATTCAGCAGGCGAAGAAACCTTCACCAGCTCACCGTTATTGAGCTTAACCCGGTATTCAACGGTGGGCGCAGTAAACACGACATCCATATCGTATTCTCGCTCAAGCCGTTCCTGGATAATCTCCATGTGAAACAGTCCCAAAAAGCCGCAGCGAAACCCGAAATTGAGCGCTTCTGAGGTCTCCGGCTCAAAGGTCAAAGATGCATCATTGAGCTGCAACTTGTCGAGCGCCTCGCGTAAATCCGAGTAGTCCTCGCCTTCCGTGGGGTAAACGCCAGCATACACCATTGGCTTGGC
This sequence comes from Brevefilum fermentans, assembly GCF_900184705.1. Taxonomy (NCBI): domain Bacteria; kingdom Bacillati; phylum Chloroflexota; class Anaerolineae; order Anaerolineales; family Anaerolineaceae; genus Candidatus Brevifilum; species Candidatus Brevifilum fermentans. Next base: position 1,909,767 of record NZ_LT859958.1, read on the forward strand.
TTGTTGATATCCTGGCAACGGTTGTGGAACGCCTCCGGAGGCAAAGGTAATCGTATCTCCAACCCGGCATTCCGAAACCGTCTTCAAACCAGTGGCGATATAACCAACATCGCCTGCTTTCAACACGTCAACTGGCTTGAGATTAGGCGAAAATACACCGATCTCCACCGGCGAGGTCTTCACTTTCGTCGACATCATCAACAGTTGATTGTTCCGGGTAACCGTGCCGTTAAAGATCCGCACATAGGCGACCACACCCTTGTAAGAATCATAATGCGAATCGAAGATTAACGCCTCCAGGGGCTGATCATCCTGACCGGTCGGTGGCGGGATACGTTCAACGATCGCCTGCAGCACCTGGTCGATGTTCAAACCCTGTTTGGCTGAAATGTGGATGATCTCATCCAATGGCGTTCCTAAAAGGTTTTGCAGATCCTCAGCGACAGCATCCGTTTGAGCGGAAGCCAAATCAATCTTGTTGATTACAGGGATGATGACCAGGTTCGATTCCAATGCCAGGTAAAGGTTCGCCAGGGTTTGTGCCTCAATGCCTTGGGTTGCATCCACGACCAGCAGCGCCCCTTCACAGGCAGCCAAAGCCCGGCTGACCTCATAATTGAAATCCACATGACCAGGGGTGTCGATCAGATTCAATTCATAAGGTTGCCCGTCAGTGCCTTGGTACGCCATTCGCACAGCCGAGGCTTTGATCGTGACTCCTTTTTCCCGTTCCAGGTCCATGCTGTCTAAAACCTGTTCGGTCATATCCCGATCAGCGATCGTGCCGGTCATTTGCAGCATACGATCAGCCAGGGTCGATTTTCCATGGTCAACATGGGCAATGATGCAGAAATTTCTTACATTATCTTTCATAGATATTGAGTATAACCGAATTCGAAATAATTAATCAGGAAGACACTTTATTAATAATACTATACGAAGTCTCTGTCCATGAAACCATTATGCCTGGTCCAGATGAGCCGCATGCTCCAGTGCATCGTCGATCATCTTCTCAAGGTCAATCGGATCTCCAGGCGTCAATCGTAGATCGACCAGGAATTCAATATTGCCTTTAGGACCGCGGATGGGCGAAGGGATCAAACCCCGTGGAAAAAACCCTGAAGCAGAGGCTTCCGCCAGGATTTTGTCCAGAACCTGTGCGTGCACCGCTCGATCTTTGATTACCCCGGCATGTACTGCAGCCTGTTTTCGACCAGCCTCAAATTGGGGTTTGATCAACGCGATCACCCCTCCACTTGAGCCATCAAACCAGCCCCTTACAACCGGAAGAAGCAGCGTTAACGAGATGAAAGATGCATCAATTGTGACCAGGTCTACCGCTTCGGGCAGTCGATCAAGATAGCGCGCGTTGGTTCGTTCCATCACCACCACCTGCGGGTCCTGGCGAAGCTTCCAGTGCAACAACCCGTATCCCACATCAATGGCATAGACTTTGTCTGCGCCATTTTGCAGCAAGCAATCGGTAAATCCACCCGTCGACGCTCCCACATCGGCACACACCCGACCTGCCGTTTTAACAGAAAAGGACTGTAGGGCTGCTGCCAATTTTTCTCCGCCGCGCGAGACAAATTTCGGTCGTGCTTTTAACGTGACCTGCGCATCAAACGCAACCTGCATTGAAGGTTTATCGACCAGCTCGCCCGCAACACACACCTCACCCGCCATCACCAGGCGCTGTGCCCGGTTTCGGCTTTCAGCCAGGCCGCGTTCTACCAGCAATTGATCAATCCGCATTTTTTTCATCAATTAATTGTATCTCTAAATGCCGAAAGGGAAATTATCTTCAAATCGAAGTGCATGATAGCATTATTTGGGTCGCATTTGGTATAATTTCAATGTACCATGATGTTCACAAGTGTCTCTGTTGCGGGTAAAACATGTTTCACTCTCGTTTCCTGCGCGTTCTGGCACCCAAAAGCTCGCGGCTAATCTCGACACGATTGAATTGTGCATATTCCTGCAGGGAAAGCGAAGGAACCATCAAAAGTCCCAATAACAGGATCAAAGAAATTCTCAACGAAAGACCCACTGTATAGAAACAGGCAAATGAGCAATCAACTACACAACATCGTCAAAACCATGCGACCAAAACAATGGCTAAAAAACGTGTTTGTGTTTGCAGGTTTGGTTTTTGACCGTCAGCTTTTCTCTTTAGCATCATTTCTTCTCACCCTGGCGGCGGCGTTTTTATTTTGCCTGGCATCCAGCATGATTTACATCATCAATGACCTTGTCGATATCGAATTTGACCGGCAGCATCCGATAAAAAAGCATCGCCCGCTGGCTTCCGGAGCGCTATCACAACGCTCTGCAATCATCGCGCTGGTCATGCTGGGTTTGTTCACCTTTCCAGCAGCATTTTTCCTAAACACCGCTTTGGGATGGATTATTGCAGCCTATTTCATCCTCATGCTGGCTTACTCCCTGTGGTTAAAGCATATCGCCCTGATCGATGTCATGATCATTGCTGCGGGTTTTGTCTTGCGTGTCGCGGCTGGTGTAATGATCATTGAAACTGAGCGCTTTTCTCCCTGGCTGGTTGTCGCAACCGTATTTCTGGCTTTATTCATCGGGCTGGGAAAGCGTCGGTCTGAGATTGAGCTCCTCAATACGCAGGCGCCTTCACACCGGCGCGTTCTGAACGGTTACACACTTGAACTCCTGGATCAGTTATTAACCATCGTCCTGTCTGCCACGCTGATGACCTATTGCCTGTATACCTTTTCAACGACAAACACACCCGACAGCTACCACATGATGTTCACCATCCCCTTTGTGATCTATGGGCTTTTCCGCTATCTCTACCTGGTGCGGATTGAAAATTCTGGCGGCACACCCGAAGATATTGTTGTTTCCGACCGCCCGATGCAAGCCGCGATCCTCCTGTGGGGTATCACCGTTGTGGTGATTCTGTACTGGCTCTGACCTGGATTAAAATATGCCTGCCATTTATGCAAAAGCGCCCGGGAAAATCATCCTCTTTGGTGAACATGCTGTTGTCTATGCTCAACCTGCAATCGCCATCCCGGTCAACAAAGTCTATGCCACGACGCGAGTGATTCCGGAAGTTGCTGGGCGCAAGAACCAGGTGCACATCAAAGCCCCGGACATTCAGCTCGACGTTGATCTGGCTGACCTTGACGAGGAACACCCCTTCGCTGTGACGATCCAACAGGTTCTCAATGCGGTCAACCTCGATCACCTGCCGTCCCTCACCCTGCTGATTTCATCGACGATTCCCATCGCGGCTGGAATGGGATCCAGCGCAGCAATCGCCATCGCAACCATTCGCGCATTAACGGATTTCCTCGGCAAACCGCTGACTGCCGGGGAAATCTCTTCCCTGGCATTCGAGGTTGAAAAAATTCATCACGGCACGCCTTCCGGCATCGATAATTATGTCATCGCCCACCAAAAACCGGTTTTCTTCACCCACGGCAAGCCCATCGAACACCTGGAAATTCAACAACCTACCCATTGGGTGATTGCCGATACCGGTGAAAAAACATCAACAAAAGATACCGTCGCGGCTGTTCGTAAACTGCAAGCGCTGGACCCGGAAACTTATCACCCCATCTTTGAACAGATCGGAGAAATTGCATTTACTGCCCGCCAGGCTTTGATTACAGGCAACATCGATCTCTTGGGTCAATTAATGGGTGACAATCAACGCCTCCTTGAGCAATTAACCGTCAGCAGTCCGAAATTAGACAAACTCATCTCAGCAGCGCTGACTGCCGGTGCGGTTGGCGCAAAGCTTTCTGGCGGCGGGCGCGGCGGCAACATGATCGCCCTGGCGCCCACACAAAATACACAGTCGATCGAATCTGCCCTGTTGGAAGCAGGCGCTACCCGGGTCATCACCACAACACTCAACAAAGGTGAAACATAATGGATCAATCCCGTTTGGTTTTTCTGAAATTAGGGGGATCGTTAATCACCGATAAAACAAAGCCCCTTACCCCCCGCTTGGATGTCATCGCTCGCCTGGCAGAAGAGATTTCTGCAGCAATGAAGACCTCGCCAGGGTTGCGCCTCTTGATCGGGCATGGTTCGGGGTCTTTTGGGCATGATGTCGCCAATCGCTACCAGACTCATTCCGGGGGTGAAGGCACGGCATACTGGCAGGGGTTTTGCGAGGTGTGGCAAGCCGCACGCGCCTTGAACTTGCTGGTCGTTGAGGCGTTAACCCGCTCCGGTCTGCCCGTTGTCGTCTTCCCGCCCTTAGCTATGGTCACTGCAAAGAACCGTCGTGTTCACGCCTGGGACACTCAACCGATTAAACTCGCCATCGAGCATGACCTTGTCCCGGTGGTGTATGGTGATGTGGTCTTTGATCTTGAATTAGGGGGCACCATCCTCTCAACAGAAGACTTGTTTCAGAGCCTGGTCCAACCGTTATGCCCTCAGCAGATCCTGATTGCCGGTCAGGATGCCGGGGTCTATGGCGATCCGCAAAACCCGGGGGAAACCATCGCGCGGATTACACCTGGAAACTTTGAGCAAATCCAACCCGCCCTCGCGCCATCCCAGGCTGTGGATGTCACCGGCGGCATGTTGTCCAAAGTTCAAGCCATGGTCAAACTGGTACAAGAAAACCCGGCGCTCGAAGTCACCATTTTTTCCGGCTTGAAGGCTGGAAATCTGCAGGAATTGCTCTCCCAGCCAGGCACACAAATTGGAACATGGATTGCTCACCAATAAGAGCAACCCGGTTGAGCAAGCCTGTTTATCCGGTATAATCACCTTTTAGGTTTAATTTCGGAGAGACTACGAAATGATATTCACGCGTCACCAACTCGAAGAATTAGAAGAGCAATTCCTGGCACCTTATGCCATTCGCAGCAAGGACAGCAAAGGCCGAAAACAACCAGAAGATGAACCGGATTATCGCACGGTTTTTCAGCGCGACCGGGACCGTATCCTGCACACAAATGCTTTTCGGCGCCTGGAATATAAAGCCCGGGTCTTCATCAATGACGAAGGCGACCACCATCGCTCCCGCCTGGCTCACACCCTCGAAGTGGCTCAGATTGGGCGCAGCATTGCACGCGCGCTGGGCGCCAATGAAGACCTGGTAGAAACCATTTCACTTGCGGTCGACCTGGGTCACCCACCCCTGGGCTCTGCTGGAGAACGCGCCCTGGCTCGCCTGATGGTTGATCACGGGGGTTTCAACCATGTCCGGCATGCGTTTCACATCGTAACCAAAATTGAGAACCGCTACCCTGAATTTGACGGACTCAATCTCACCTGGGAGGTTGTGGAAGGGATTGTTAAGCGCGAAAGCGAACACGCCCCCTTGATTAATCAGGATTTTGACCCCAAATTGCGCGGACACCTCGAAGCGCAAATCACCAATGTTGCTGATGAATTGGCCTGTACCGCAAACGACCTGGATGATGGACTGCGCTCTGGAATGATCACAGCGGATCAATTGGCGGGAATCTCCCTGTGGGAGGTTGTCAATGAGAGCATAGGACGACGCCGCAGCAAAGATTTGGACGACCTGGCACGCCATCAACTGATCCGCCGTTTAATCAGCATCGAGATCACTGATTTGATCCAATCCATTGACCGCATGATTCGGCGCAGCGGCATCCGTACAGTCGAAGAACTGCAAAAACTACCCTACAACGTGGCTGGATTTAGCGAAGATATGCACCGCCGAAACCGAGAATTAAAGGATTTCTTATATAAAAATCTCTATAAGCATTTTCGGGTGACGCGTATGGCTGTCAAAGCTGAAAGAATAATCGAAGCTTTATTCAATACCTTTGTCGCTGAGCCTGCCACTTTACCACCGCAATACCAAAAGATGATTGATGAACTCGGGCTTGAACACACCGTATGTGAGTACATTGCCGGAATGACTGATGGGTATGCCATCGGCGAGTATCAGAAATTATTCGACCCCAAAACCATTCCCTGATTAATAATTCTTATTTGAGGAACGAGAAACGATGAACGACAACACACACTATCTGACGCCAGAAGGAAAAGCAAAACTTGAAGCCGAGCTTAAACACCTGAAAGAAGATGAGCGCAAGAAAATTTCAGAGCGTTTAAAGCAAGCCATCTCCATGGGCGACCTATCAGAAAATGCGGATTATCAAAAAGCCAAGGAAGACCAGGGTTTCCTGGAGGGTCGTATCCAGGAAATAGAAGCCATTTTGTTGCATGCAGAGGTGATTGAAGCCCAGGTCAATTACGATGAGGTTGCTATCGGCGCTAAAGTTACCTTCAAAGTAGCTGACGATCCCCCTCAAAGCTACACGCTGGTGGACAGCAATGAAGCCAACCCCAGCGAAGGGAAAATATCCTACCGATCTCCCGTTGGTAGTGCGCTGGTCGGACATCAAGTGGGGGATCGTGTTAAAGTCGTCTTGCCCAATCAAGAAATCATTGAGCTTGAAATCCTGAACATTGAGTAAAAAAGAGGCTGCCCAAAATGGCAGCCTCATATTTTTATGTAAACAAAATTGCTCTCTAAGATAAAGCAGCTACCTTAGGCCAAACAGCCAGTTCCAAAGTCAGCCGATCAAAGAAGCTCAAGTCAGGTGCAGCACCTTCGCCATATTCCATATCAATGATGCGGGCTTCAAGCTGAAGGGTTGCGGTTTCTAATAAAACCTTCTTCCCGGGTTCAGCTAAAACCAACTCGCCCTTTGATTCTAAACGCAGTTGGAGTTTATCATCTTGATAGGCATAACCACTCATGATCACCTTGGTCACGGTTTGAATATCATCTTTATCAAATAACCAAATCTCAAATGCGGTCACACGCTTGGGTTCACCCACACCAACCGTTTCCGAAATCCCAACACCACACTCCCCCAAAAAGGCTCCTGTTGGCGAATCGATGCTGAAGGAATCATCGTAAAAATCATCGCCCAGCATGTAGGTTGTCATAAATTGAGCCACGGGCTCGGTGTGTTCAGCATGAAATGCTGGCACGTAAACGGATTCAGGCTCAGGCGAGTGACGCGGCATGCCCTGATCGTATCCAGCTTCAGGAGGCATGCCATGTTGATCGAGCGCTTCCGGTTTTTCTGCCTGGGTTCTGTTTGATCTCAGGTACAAAAACACAGCTACGCCAGCAATCACAGCCACCAAGGCAATACACAGACCTCCTAACAACAGCCAGTTCGGACCACTGCCCTTAATTTCGGGGCTCACCTGAGGGGCAGTCTCTTCAATTTCAGGGAGAACCTCGACTTTTTCCGCCCCAACGGCTGCCAGAAAACTGGAAATTTGTCCATCTGAAAGATAACCAGGCTGATTGCGAACCTCAGCCATGGTTTCCTCTGCTGTATCGCCCAGTTCAGACCAAGCCTTTTGTGCAATCGCCACATTACCCACGGAGGTCGACGTATAAATCGACATCCGCAAATAATCTTCTCTCAAATCTGGGCGCAAGTGATAAGGCGCCAGGTCTGTCCATTGCACAGGCCAGATGCCCCATCCGATCACCAAACCCAGAGCCAATCCAATCACAGCTCCAACCGCCAGCATGATGCGGAAATCTTCAAGATACTTTTTTAGCTTCTCCGAGTTCATCGTTAGCTCCTTAGCTTTTAATTAAAGAACAAACTTTACTACAATTTTAGAATAAACGATCATTTCGCGCAAGTGCGAAACTCAGATTAACCTGTGCAAGCTTTATGCCACATCATGATCATCCATGATTTCATCTCGCGAGAAAGTCGCCTTGCATTGCATACATTCCACAAGGCGTTCATTGGACAAAACCAGTGTGCCCTGGCAGTTTGGACATCGCTGTGGAATGGGTTGTTTCCACGAAGTAAAATCACAATCCGGAAAGCGGGAACATCCATAAAAGGTTCGTCCGCGTTTTGTCTTGCGCCTGACCACATCACCCTGTGCACACACCGGGCATGTCATGCCAATTTTCTCAAGGTAAGGCTCAGTATAGCGGCATTCAGGGAAGTTACTGCAACTGATGAACCTGCCGTAGCGGCCCCAACGCAGAATCAAATCATGACCGCACTCCGGGCAAGTTCGTCCTACCCGCTCCGGCTCAGCCTTCTTTTCCGGCATAGCTGCCTCAGCATGCGCCAGAAGCTCACCGAAGGTCGCATAAAATTCTCGGATCACCTCCACCCAGGTGGTATCACCCTGTGCAATCATATCCAACTGATTTTCAAGACTTGAAGTAAAACCAATGTCGACCACATTGGGGAAGAACTCCACCACCAGATCGTTCACCAGGTAACCGATTTCAGTCGGAACAAGGCGTTTATCATTTCTGAGAACATAACCGCGATTTTGAATCGTGGTCAGGATCGGTGCATAGGTCGAAGGGCGTCCGATGCCATTCTCCTCAAGTGCCTGGACCAGGGAAGCCTCAGTATAACGCGGCGGAGGTTGTGTAAAGTGCTGTTCAGGATAGAGTTCCTGAAGGCTTTGTGGTTGTCCTTCTTTAATATCATCGATAGGGATGCGATCACTGGCGCCCTCATCCTCTTCCGTATGGTCTTCATCCTTTCCTTCTTCATAAATATACATAAACCCCTGAAATTCAAGCTGGCTTCCGGAAGCCCGCAACAAATACAGGCTCTGATCGCCCTCCCCCCGGACATCGACGGATAGAGTTTTATAAATCGCTGGCGTCATCTGGGAAGCAATAAACCGCTGCCAGATCAACTGGTAAAGTTTGAATTGATCTCGCGTCAGGTACATCCTGATCGTTTTAGGAGTCCGGTGAATGGATGTCGGACGCACAGCCTCATGCGCTTCCTGCGCGGATTGGGCACGAGTCTTATACACTGGTGGTTTTTCCGGCAAGTACATGTCGCCATATTGCGTCTTGATATATTGCCGCACCTCATCCGTGGCAATTTTAGAGATATTGGTCGAATCGGTCCGCATGTAGGTGATCAAACCCGTGGTTCCCATTCCGTCCAGCTCAATGCCCTCATACAATTGTTGTGCAACCGCCATGGTTTTACGAGCCGTGAATCCCAGTTTGCGAGAGGCATCCTGCTGTAATGTGCTGGTGATAAAAGGCGGCGGTGGGTTCCGTTTGCGTTTTCCGTGCTTGATGGCTTCAACCGTATATGCTGCCGAGCGCATGTCAGCCAGAATGGGCTCCACAAGCGCTTGATTGCCCAGTTGCGGATCATCACCATTGATTTTGACAAGCCGGGCGCGATAGGCAACCTGCCCGCCCTCAGGCAGTAAATCCGCGTCGATTGACCAGTATTCAACCGGGTCAAAGGCGTCTATCTCACGCTCGCGTTCAACAACCAATCGCAAGGCAACGGATTGAACCCGTCCGGCAGAAAGTCGACTGCGCACTTTCTTCCACAATATGGGGCTGATCCCGTATCCAACCAAACGATCCAGAATACGGCGTGTTTGCTGAGCATCGACCAGGTCCATGTCGATTCCCCGCGGGTTGGCAAAGGCATGCTTAACAGCGTCTTCCGTGATCTCATTGAAAACCACCCTGTGGGTGCGCTCTGCGTCGATTCCCGCCGCTTCCATCAGATGCCAGGCAATTGCTTCGCCCTCGCGGTCAGGATCAGTTGCCAGGTAAATCGATTCGGCTTTTTGCGCTAACTCCTTAATTTCCTTAACAACTTCCCGCTTTTCTTTCGGCACCCGGTACTGGGGCGTAAAATCGTTGTCGATATCCACGGATAATTTCGAACGCAGAAGATCGCGCACATGACCAATGGATGCACGCACCGTGTAGCCCTTTCCCAGGAACCGGTTGACCGTTTTTGCCTTGGCAGGCGATTCCACAATCACCAGATTGCCTTTGCGCACAATCTCTTTTTTCCGTTTAACTTCAGGCTGCGGTAATCCCTCATGTGCCTCTGTTCTACCCATCCGCACCATTTTAGTGCCGCAATGAGCACAGACACCCCTGGTCACCGGGCCTCCTGCAGCATTAAAACCCGCGACGGGTTCAATTAATTCCCGCTTTTGGCGGCATTTTACACAATAGGTTTCCAATTTATAAAACTCCTACAAATAATCTTCGTAGCCATGCGCTTTCAGGTAATCAACAACTTCGCGCACCCGTTGTGATTGTTTCCGGTCGCAGATCAAAATCGCATCACCGGAATCAATGATGATCAGGTCTTCCACACCAAGCGTGACGATCAGACCTTTGGATGAATCATCACAAACGAGTGTACCCTGTGTGTCAAGCAGGATAGGATCGCCCCTCAGGACAATATTGCCAGCATCATCACCCTCTATGGAATCAAACAGCGATTCCCAGCTTCCCACATCGTTCCAACCCAGGTCGATTGAAGGGATCACAGCAACATTTTGGGCGTTTTCCATAATGCCATAGTCGATTGACTGCGGTTGAATCGTTGGCCAAACCGTTCCAAGCGTTTGTTCTCGGGTCGGTTGGGTCCAGTGTTCAGCGATTTCACCCAGTTTATGAAACAAATCGGGCATCTGGCGTTTGATTTCGTTCATCACCGTATCCGCGCGCCAGATGAACATCCCTGAATTCCACACATGTTCACCATCGACAATCATCAACCGAGCCTGATCTTCGTGAGGTTTCTCTTTGAATTTTTTTACCTCAAAGACGTTCAGTCCTTCAAAGGTGCCAACTTGCATCCCTTTTTGAATATAGCCATAACCTGTTGCCGGGTAACCAGGCGTGATTCCCAGGGTCACCAGGGCGTTCTGCTGAGCAACAGCAAAAGCAGAGCGCAGCAACTGCCTCAGGTGCTCAGCATTCTTCATCAAGTGGTCAGCCGTCAGGATGGCCATGGTCGCACCAGGCTGCCTGGCGTTAAGCGCAACTGCGGCTAAACCAACCACCGAGGCTGTGCCGCGCGGCATCGGTTCAATAATAAAATTGTCAAGCGGAATTTCTGGGCATTCCCGGCTGAGTAATTCAACCTGGTCGGCAATCGTCACAACCAAAATTCTTTCAAAGGGGAATAAACCCTGCAATCGATCTACCGCACATTGGAACAGTGAGCGCTTTCCTGTCAGGGTCAGGGTCTGTTTGGGCTGACCCTTTCGCGAAAGCGGCCAGAGACGCGTCCCACTGCCGCCTGCCATGATCACTGCATAATATTGATCGTAATTCATCCTGACCTCACTTTCCGCTCATCTCGCGGATTGCTGCATATCTCATCCCACCCACATGCTGAACCATCCCCTTCAATTCCATCATGGTGAGGGACGCTGAGACCTTTTCTACGGGCAACCCCGTCTTGTTGCAAAGCTCATCAATGTGAATGGGCTCATAGTCCATCGCCAGCAGAATTTTCGCTTCAGTGGTATCTGCCGGCAATACCTGTCGTGCGTCTTTATAATCTTCTACCTGGGATAAGTCAAGCAGGTCCAACACGTCCTGTGGCGAAACCAGTACATAAGCTCCTTTCTGGATCAGGCGATTTGTGCCCCGACTTGCCGGCGAAAAAACGTTTCCTGGCACAGCAAACACGTCCCGGCCCTGTTCAACCGCAAAATCAGCTGTAATCAATGCCCCGCTGCGTTCACCCGCTTCGACCACAATTGTCGCCAGGGAAAGCCCCGATATAACCCGATTCCTGGGCGGAAAGTTGCTCCCTTCGGGTTGGGTTCCCAGCGGGTAATCGCTGACCAGCGCGCCGCTTTCCACAATTGCTTCAGCCAGCTGGCGGTGTTCTGGTGGGTAGATCACATCCACGCCACACCCCAACACGGCAATGGTTCGGCCGCCCGCCTGCAGAGCGTGCTGATGCGCCAGGGCATCCACCCCGCGCGCCAGCCCGCTGACAATCGTCAACCCATGCCCTGCCAGGTAAGTGCTGGTATCTCGAGTCACCTGCTGACCGTAAGCCGTCACCCGGCGCGTACCGACCATTGCCACAGCGAATTCATCTGCCGGCAACAGGCTGCCCCTGACGTAAATCACGGGTGGTGCCTGGTCAATCTCTTTCAGCAATTTAGGATAATCCTGATCCAGCAGTGTTAGCACGTGGGCATCACCCTGCAAGACCTGTTCATAATAACGATCGAGATCAAGCGATCTCCGCAATTCAAAGATATTCTTCAAAACCTTGTCTGGTAAGCCAATTTCTCGAAACGCCTCAATTGGCGCATGCCAGGCGGTCGATAGATCCCCAAAATGTGCCTGAATTTGTTTGAATCGGACTGACCCTATACCCTTAACCTGGTTGAAGCCAATCCAGTATTTCTTCTCATCGGACATCAATCCCCCTCACCATACCAATGGATGACAGCAACGGTCATCCGCCCCCGCTCCAGGTCAATCTCCAGGATGTTTTCATCGACCGCGGCAATTAAAACTTCTCCTCCTGCCTGATCTCTAATCAGATAAACATCGTTGGCACCGGTTTCAAGAATTTCTGTCAACACGCCCAGGTAATGGTCCTCGGTGTCAAAAACATCCAGACCGATCAGTTCATGGAAAAAGAACTCACCTTCAGGCAACCCCGGCAGGTGATCAGACCTGGTATAAACAAGCTGGTTGGTCAACCCAGACGCTTTCGTGCGATCGTTAATTTTAAAAAACTTCAATAATAAGAGTTTACCCTTGGGGCGTGTGGATTGAATGGTAAACGGTTGGTAAGTCTCCCCAATGAAAACCGTTCGGTCAACGCTTAACAATTCCGGAATGCGAGAATACACCTCCAGGGCAATTTCACCCGAAACCCCATGCGCACGCCGCAATTTTCCTATGACAAGAAAGGCAGGCTCAGCATTCTTGCCTGAGCCTGCATCATTTCCATTTTTAAGAGGCATTTTCACCCTATTGCCTTTAATAGGGTTCAACAATATCCAAATTGACTTGTTGACCTTCTCGTGCTGCTGCAACCTTCAGCAATGTTCGAATGGCATTGGCGACCTGGCCCGATTTTCCGATCACACGGCCCATATCCTCTTTTGAAACATTCAATTCCAGTTGAATGGTGGAACCACGCTGGTATTTGTTAACCTTAACCTCACTCGGGTCATCGACCAGTGATCGAGCGATAAACTCAACCAATCCTTGCAAGTTCTCGCCTTCCATATCTACCTCGGTACTTTTTCTGGCGTTAATGGGTCTGTGGTGGGTTGGTGCGCAGATCACTCACTCGTGTTTTGTAAATCTTTTCAGCTTCTGCAACCAGAGCTTCAAGGTCCTCTCCGGCTTTAAAGCGCTCGTAACGCTCCCACAGACCAACTTGTTTGAACAGTCCATCTACCGCTTCTGTGGGCTGGGCACCAACTCCCAACCAATAGATGATGCGCTCGTCGTTCAAAACAATTGTAGAAGGGTGTGTACGTGGGTTGTAATGCCCAACATTTTCAATAAACCGCCCATCGCGTGGACTTTCCTTATCGGCGACAATCACCCGATAACTTGCCTGATTCCGGGGACCCACCCGGCGTAATCGAATTCTTACCATCGAATTTATGCTCCTCTTGTCTGTTTATTCATCCTATACATTGCCCGATTCTATTGAAAGGGTCGAGGGAGCGTTGAAGGGAACGCGCACCTTTCTCATCTTCAGGCTACCCCATCAAGCGTCCTAAGCCTTTACCGCCTGATTTTTGCAGGGTGCTTATCAGCCGCTGTGTCTCTCGGAAGCGTTTCATGACCTGGTTGACCACTTGCACCTCCAATCCAGACCCACGCGCAATTCTGCGCCTGCGGCTGGCATTTAATATTTTCGGACTGCGGCGCTCTTCGACTGTCATCGAGTTAATCACCGCTTCGATCTGTTTCAGTTGATCCTCAGCTTCGCGCGGGTCAACCTGCCTGGCGACCTGGCCCATATGCCCGGGCAACATCTCCATTACCTGTGCCAGAGGACCCATCTTGCGCATCTGCTTCAATTGCTTGGCAAAATCCTCAAGGGTGAACTCGCCGCGCATCAATTTTTCAGCTTGCTTTTCCGCTTCTTGCTGGTCGAAGGCTGATTCAGCCTTCTCGATTAAACCAAGCAAGTCGCCCATTCCCAAAATTCGTGAGGCCAGCCTATCTGGATTATACTCCTCAATCGCATCGATAGACTCACCAACGCCCAGGAATTTAATGGGAATGCCGGTGACTTCCCTGATCGAAATGGCAGCGCCGCCGCGTGCATCACCATCGATTTTGGTTAAAAATAAGCCCGATAAAGGCAGCGCCTGGCGGAATCCCTGGGCAACATTCAACGCCTCCTGACCAATCATAGCATCAACAACCAGGATGGTTTCGGTCACAGGCACTTTTTTCTCGATGGCACGCAGCTCATCCATCAAATCCTGGTCCATCTGCGAACGCCCAGCGGTATCAAGAATGACCACACTGACCCCGCCTTTACGCGCGGTTTGATAGGCTTTTTCAGCTAATTTTGGCGGTGTAAGGTCGGCATCATGGAAAACCGGCACCCCAATTTGCTCTGCCAGGGTTTGTAATTGGGTCACTGCTGCAGGACGGTAAGGATCTGCGGCGACCAGCATGGTGCGTTCACCCATAGCTCTCAACCGTTTGGCAAGCTTTGCAGCTGCGGTTGTCTTTCCCGAGCCCTGCAGACCTACCAGCACAATCACATACGGTCGTTCGCCCTTCAGTTGCAACGAACTTGGAGGTCCCAGGGTTTGAATTAATTCTTCATTGACGATCTTGATGACCTGTTGGGCAGGGTTGAGTGCCCTGGAGATATCATGACCAACGGCGCGTTCTTTAACCCGGTTGGTGAACTGCTTAACAACACCATAATGAACGTCCGCTTCCAGTAAAGCCAGGCGGACTTCGCGCATGGCAGCATCAACATCCGCCTCAGACAGGCGTCCTCGACGGCGCAAATTTTCAAATATCCCTGATAAGCGTTCGGTCAGATTTTCAAACACAATTAACCAGCAATGTTACTTTTTTCGTCAAATTACCAAATGGTGATTTTAGTATGTATCCACCTTCAGGTCAAGTGGATCATCTTACTGACGGCATAATTATGATCTCCTTCATCGAAGATTGGATTTTCGGAAAAAAGCCGTAACGCAACTGAACTTACCAACAGGGGTTAATAGTATTGACCGAGCAAGAAATGAAAAATGAAACTCGTTTTACGAAAGGAATATCGATGTCAAAAATTGCGATAGTAACCGATTCCACGGCTTATTTGCCAGAAGAAATTATTTCTACATATCAGATCAATGTTGTGCCCCTGGTTGTAATTTGGGGTGAAGAGACGTTCCTGGACAATGTTGAAATTGGACCAGAAGAATTTTATAAACGCCTTTCCACTGCAGAACAGATGCCATCCACGTCACAACCGTCGATTCAGGCTTTTTACGATGTCTTTAAAAGATTACACGCCGAAGGGTACGACATCCTGACCATCGTGATTTCATCGGCGCTTTCGGGGACGCTGGATTCCGCTTTACAGGCTAAAAAGATGCTTCCAGACGCCAACATTGCGCTGGTTGATTCGCAATACACTTCTCTTCCCATGGCATTTATGGCCTTAGCCGCTGCCCGAGCTGCCAAAAACGGTATGTCCTTAGAAGAATGTGTGAAGGCGGTTGAAACCGTGCGTGACCATACCCAGGTCTTTTTTGCGGTAGACACCCTGGAATTTCTTCACCGTGGCGGTCGAATTGGTGGCGCTTCGCGCTTTTTAGGCACTGCCCTGCAGCTTAAACCCATTCTTTTTCTCAAAGATGGCAAAATTGAAGCTCTTGAGAAGGTGCGCACAAGCAAGCGTGCCCATGAACGTTTGATTGAGTTGGTTGAAGCTGAGGTCGGTGACAAATCTCCGATTAATTTTTTAGGCGTTGTGCATGCCGCTGCTGAAGAAACAGGACAGGGGTTGCTCAAAGTCGCTGAACAAAAATTTGAACCGGAAGAGCTCATGTTCGCGACGCTCAGCCCGGTACTGGGCACCCACACGGGCCCTGGTACAATCGGCATTGCCTACGTTGCCGGCATCAATCAACAACAGGTCAAAGACTAATCGACTTTCTCTTTCAAAAAAAAGTACTATCAAGGCAGCCGAGACATTGGCTGCCTTATTTTATTGTTTGACACCAACAGCAACCATAAAAGCCATGGATTGGTTTAATTCATTGAATATTTTGAGAATAATTGCGATTTTTATAAAACAGGTTTGCGATTCCATATTTTTTTAATTTCAGTTAAAATAAGAACAAAATCACGAACCAGCAAAGGAAAAGCAAATGCACAAGTATCA
This sequence comes from Brevefilum fermentans, assembly GCF_900184705.1. NCBI lineage: Bacteria > Bacillati > Chloroflexota > Anaerolineae > Anaerolineales > Anaerolineaceae > Candidatus Brevifilum > Candidatus Brevifilum fermentans. Next base: position 1,925,957 of record NZ_LT859958.1, read on the forward strand.
AAAAATCGGCATAAAAACCCCCCGCATCCTCCTTCCTAATAAAAACATCGATCTGCGGAAATGGGCTGTTATTGCCTGCGATCAATTTACAGCGCAACCCGAATACTGGCAGGAAGTTGAAAACATCGTCGGTGACGCGCCTTCCACATACCACATGATTCTCCCGGAAGTATTCCTTGAAACTCCGCAGGAAGAAGAACGCATTAAAAACGCCAATATCGCAATGCAAAATTACCTCCAGTCGGGCATTTTCACGTCCATGGAAGGATTTATTTACGTGCGTCGCAAGTTGAACGGTCAAACACGGCGGGGATTGATGGTTTGCCTTGATTTAGAGCACTATGATTACACCCCGGGCGCGCAAACCCTGATTCGAGCCTCAGAAGGCACCATTGTTGATCGGCTGCCGCCCCGCATCCGCATCCGCAAACAGGCTGTTCTGGAAACGCCCCACATTCTGGTCCTGTTCGATGATCCCCTGGATACCGTTTTCGGGCCCCTTGAAGATCAATTGGGCACATTTGAAAAATTGTACGACTTTGAGCTCATGCTCGGCAGCGGTCATTTGGAAGGTTATGCCATCAATAACGATGCCATCCAGCAAGGCATTCTTACCGCATTAGAACAACTCATCGACCCGGAAACTTTCGCTAATAAATACGCTCTTGAACCGGGGAAACACCAACCCATGTTGTTTGCCATGGGCGATGGAAATCACTCTCTGGCTACCGCAAAAGCCATTTGGGAAGAGATCAAACCAAGCGTTGGCAGCGATCATCCGGCTCGATATGCCCTGGTTGAGATTGAGAATGTTCACGATCCTGCGTTAGCCTTTGAACCCATCTACCGCGTCTTGTTTGATCTGAACACCGATATCCTGCAAGAGATGCACGCCTATTGGGGCGACAGCTTGCGGGTTGAGGAGGTTGACACTCCTGAAGAATTAATTGCAGCCGTTGATGCTGCCCGGGGATCGGTTCATAAAGTTGGTATGATCACCTCTGATGGGCTGAAATTAATCACCATTCACGATGCCAAAGAAAACTTGCCCGTGGGAACGCTACAACACTTCCTGGATATGTTCATGGCAAATCAAGGCGCTGAAAAAATCGACTACATCCATGGCGAAGACGTGCTGTTTGAAATGGGAACGGTCGAAGGAAATGTCGGTTTTTATATCCCCGGAATGGACAAATCAGACCTGTTCAAAACGATGATCCTCGATGGTGCCCTGCCGCGCAAGACGTTTTCGATGGGTTCCGCAAAAACAAAGCGGTTCTACATGGAATGCCGTCGCATTCAACCTGCATCATGAAGTTGATTTTGCTGGTACTTGTCTGCTTCCTCACTGCTTGCCAGACAAATCATCTGGCAAGCAGTCCCACTTTTACCCCGACGCCGCCCAGCCCCACACAAACCGCCTTACCAACCCAGACAGCCACCAGCACAGTCACACCGACAACAGCGCCCAGCCTCACCCCGACACCCGTTTTCTTGCTGTGTTCGCCCCTGGAAGACGAAACCTTCGATAGCCTGCCGTTGATCCTGGCCAACCCCCTGAACATCCCACCCCACTTTGGGCAGGATACCGGGCACCACGGCGTTGATTTTGCCTATTATCGGCGCGGAGACCGTGAATCCATAGAAGGCATTGAAATCTACGCAATCATGGCCGGGATGACCGTATTTTCTTTTCCTGCAGATGATCTTCCATACGGTTATGGGGTCATGATCGAGACCCCGCTTGCTGACTTACCCGAGCCGCTTCAGAAACAACTCCTGGGCGGTTACCTGCCTGTACCGGAAGACCCACACTATCGGCTGTATTGCCCTCCGGTTGATCCGCCAACGATCACCGGTGATTTTTCTGTTTATCACCTGTATGCTCATATGGAAAACCCGTCTACGTTAGAATTTGGAGATCCAATTCGCTGCGGGCAAGTTCTTGGCACGGTTGGAAATACAGGCTATTCCAGCAGTCCACATCTCCATTTAGAGACTCGCCTGGGACCGTCCGGGGCGGATTTCGAATCCATGGCACATTATGACATCTACACCCCACAGCAGATGGGCAATTACTGCCTGTGGCGGATGAGCGGGTATTACCAGCTATTTGACCCGTTCATTTTGCTGGATGCTGCCCTGGATTGAGCACTTGACAGACTGAACATATGTGCTAAAATGTATTTGATAGAAAAATAATCATTGGATTATAATTAATCCATCAAAACATAATTACGAAATACATGCAAAAGAATCCTCAGTATGAGGACCCTTAGAAAAGGATGAAGCCATGGATGATGCAAAGAAATCAGTGCTGGATAAGGCGTTGAAGGATATTGTTAAACGTTACGGCGAAGGCTCGATCATGAAACTTGGGGAGGCGAAACACCTCGCCGTTGACGCCATCCCCACCGGTTCTCTGTCCCTGGATATTGCCCTGGGCGTGGGCGGCATTCCCCGGGCACGCATCAGCGAGATCTTCGGGCCGGAAGCTTCAGGCAAGACGACGATCTGCCAGCACATTGTCGCTGAAGCCCAGAAGTTGGGTGGGACCGCTGCCTTCATTGATATGGAACACGCGCTGGACCCGGTCTATGCTGCCAAATGTGGCGTCAATATTGACGAGCTCTTGATTTCACAACCGGACACAGGCGAACAAGCCCTCGAGATCACTGAAGCCCTGGTGCGTTCTGGCGCTGTGGATATCGTCGTGGTCGATTCCGTCGCCGCCCTGGTGCCCCGTTCTGAAATTGAAGGTGATATGGGCGATCCAACCATGGGCACCCAAGCCCGGCTGATGTCGCAAGCCATGCGCAAACTATCCGGCGCCATCAATCAGACACGCACGTCTGTGGTCTTCACCAATCAATTGCGACACAAAATCGGTGTGATGTTCGGCAACCCTGAAACCACCACCGGTGGTAACGCCCTGAAATTCTATGCTTCGGTCCGTTTGGATGTCCGCCGCATCCAATCAATCAAATCTGGCGCAGAGATCATCGGTAACCGGGTCAGAGTGCGCGTGGTAAAAAACAAGGTCGCGGCGCCCTTCCGGACGGCTGAATTTGACATTATGTACAACGAAGGCATCTCAAAAGTTGGCGATATTCTTGACCTGGGCACAGAATTGGATATCGTCAACAAGCACGGTTCCTGGTACTCCTATGGCGATATCCGCCTTGGTCAGGGACGCGAAAACTCCAAAGAGTTCCTGCGTCAAAATGAAGAGTTGACCAATGAAATCGAGAAAGCTATCCGAGAACAGGGCATGTCCGAGGGTGCGGTATCCTCCTGGTCTGAATCAGATGATGATTACAGCGATGATGTGTAAAACGATTGGAACTCAGCAAAGACAGCAACACCTGCACTGAATTGGAAATTGTTTCCTTCGCTTTAACAAAACCCTTTCAATGCAGTTGATTTAACACACAACAGGTCACCCCGGGTTATCGGGGTGACCTGTTGTTTATGCTCCTTAACAAGAAGAGACTTTATGTGCCTTCCTGCCAGGAGGATAAGTACGCAATCTGTTCCTCAGTCAGAACATCAATCTCAATCCCCATTGATTCCAACTTCAACCGGGCAATCTCCATATCAATATCTTCGGGGATAGCGTAAACTTTGTTTTCCAGTTTACCGGCATTTTTAACTATATATTCCGCGCCTAAAGCCTGGTTAGCAAAGGACATATCCATCACACTGGCTGGATGCCCTTCAGCCGCAGCCAGGTTGATCAGGCGACCCTCACCCAAAATGTGGATCGTCCGCCCGTCCGGCAATTCGTAGGCTTCAACAAAGGGGCGGACCAGCCGCTTTGCTACAGCCATTTCTTCCAGAGCAGGGATGTTCAATTCAACATTGAAATGTCCTGAGTTAGCCACAATTGCGCCGTCTTTCATCACCTCGAAATGGTGTTTGTCAATGACATTGATATCCCCGGTAAGGGTGACAAAAATATCCCCGATGGGAGAGGCTTCAATCATCGGCATGACCCGAAATCCATCCATGACCGCTTCCAAAGCCTTCAAATGATCAACTTCGGTGACAATCACGTTAGCGCCCATGCCGCGTGCCCGCATAGCCAGACCCCGAGAACACCAGCCATAGCCGCCGACCACAAAGGTCTTGCCCGCCAGGAGGATATTCGTGGCGCGAATCACCCCGTCAATCGTGGATTGACCGGTGCCATAGCGATTATCAAAGAAATGCTTGGTCATGGCGTCGTTGACTGCAAGCACAGGGAATTTCAATTCATTGTCCTTGGCCATGGCGCGCAGACGGATCACGCCTGTGGTGGTTTCTTCGGTGCCACCTATGATTTCTGAAAGCTGTTCTCGGCGCTCCATGTGCAGCGTGCTGACCAGGTCAGCGCCATCATCCATCGTCAGGTGCGGCCGATGATCCAGGGCGGCATTGATATGCTTGTAATAGGTGGCGTTATCTTCGCCTTTGATGGCAAACACCGGGATCTCAAAGTGCGAGACCAGGCAGGCAGCCACATCGTCCTGTGTCGAAAGCGGGTTGGAAGCCGTCAGCACCACATCTGCGCCACCGGCTTGCAAAGCGCGCATCAGGTTGGCAGTCTCTGTGGTGACATGCAAACAGGCTGCCATGCGCAAGCCTTCAAAGGGTCTTTCGCGCGCAAACCGTTCGATGATCGAGCGTAATACCGGCATTTCTCGCTCTGCCCACTCGATCCTGCGACGACCCCCCTCGGCAAGTTCTAAATTTACAACATCATAATTTTGCATCAAATCCTCCAAAACTTATCATAATGAGTTTGAATTCTTTTCTTGTTGATCTTATTGAAACACATCCAACGCGCCCTGGTCATCAAAGTATGTCCGGAAGCGGTTAACAAACT